>NZ_JBGCCP010000007.1:0-313387 GCF_041262705.1 Catenulispora sp. MAP12-49
CGCGCCGCGCGGTGCCTGCCGGGCAGCTCGGTGCCTGCCTGCTCGCCTGCGCCGCCCGCCCCCGAGCTCCCAAACCCCCCCCCCCCCCCCCCCCCCCCCCCCCCCCCCCCCCCCCCCCCCGGGGGGGGGGGGGGGGGGGGGCCCCCCCCCCCCCGGCGCCGCGATGTCTTCGGACTGTGGGGGTCGTCCGGGACGATCAGCCGTCCGGGACCGTCAGCTGCCCGCCATCGCCGTGCCGAGCTGGTTCAGAGCCTTCTGGACCAGGGCCTGGGCGTTGTTGTTCAGCTGGGCGTTGGTGCCGTTCACGACCCAGCTCTTGCCGGACAGGATCACCACGGTCACGCCGTTGTCCACGCCGCCGGTGGTGCCGCTGCTCGGGATGCCGAGCAGGGAGGCCGCCTTCACCGACGCCTCGCCGAGCTCACGGGAGTCGTTGTCCGAGGTGGTCTGGTCGTTCCCGGTCTGGGTGTCGCCGAAGATGGCGCCGATGACCTTGCTCTTGTAGAAGACCAGCGCGAACTGGCGGCCCGAGATGCCGTGCTCCTTGTAGAAGAAGTGCGGGCACGGGGTCTTCTTGTCCCAGCAGTCGTCGCCGAGGACGAAGTACGGCACGTGGTGCGCGGCCAGTTGCTTGCCCGAGCTGTCCTGGAAGGTCGTGTCGCCCTGGTGGTCCGGATCCGGATCCGGGTCGCTGCCGTCGTCGTCGATGGCCATGCTCGAGGTGTACGTGAAGACGCCCGCCGTGGGCTGGTACACGTTGACGTTCATCGCCCGCGTCATGGTGTTGATGTGGGGCTTGCTGTTGACCTTGGTCGAGGTCGTGGAGTTCTTCTTGATGTCGGCCAGGACCTCGGCGGCCGTGTACGTGGTCGCCGGCGAGGCGGCGTCCGCGGTCACGGAGTGCGGGGCCGCGGCGGCGTGCGGCACCGCGGCGTGCGCGTTCGCGACGGCGAACTGGGTGGCGAGTGCGAGAGCTCCGACGGATCCCAGAGCTACGCGCATACGGATCGATGGCATGGGGTGGGGGCCTCCATCTTTCGTCAGTAAACTTTCCTAACGAGAATCGAAGCACCCTGAGGCCGGGAGCGCAATGACTTTGACAAGATCTTCTTTAAGGAATCTTCATTCAGGGCATTGACGTGCGCTGCCGCGGTGACAGATCTAGGCGACGCCGTAAACGGCGGCCTGGCACCGGTGGACGGTCGGCGTCTGGATCTGGTCCAGCACCGCGAGCGCCAGGTCGTTGTAGGACAGAGGCGCCGTGGCCTCGGAGTCGAAGGCGTCGTCCGCGAGACGGTAGCGACCGGTCGGCGGGGTGTCCGGCGACAGGCGGGGCGGCGGCGTGAGGACGAGCCAGTCCACGCATTCGGCCTGGTCCCCCCACGCGTTCAGCCCGCGCAGCCGGGCCACGGCGAAGGGTCGCAGGAAGGCGGGGAAGACCACCTCGTCCTGGAACAGGCGCACGTCACCCGTTCTCAGCAACGCGAACAGGCCGATGTCGACCGCCCTGCAGGCCCGGTCCGCGGCCACCTGACTGAGGTTCCGCACCAGGCCCACGTAGTAGTCGGGGTCGAAATCGTCGAACGACTCCGGCGGGGCGGTGAACGGGGTCACGGCGTTGACCACCGCCGCGACCTCGCCGGACACACCGTCGCACACCGAGGCGACGCCGGCCGCGTCGGTCAGATCGCCGGCGACGACGCTGACGTCGTCGCCGAGCTCTGCCAATCCCGGATACCGGGCCGGATCCCGGACGACGCCGACCACGCCGTGCCCCCGGCGCAGCGACTCCTCCACGACGGCCTTGCCGGCGCGGCCTCCGGCACCGAAAACAATGATCTTCTTCCGCTCGCTGGCCATGCGGCGGACGCTATCCCGCGGCCGCCTCCGGCGCCACCACCTCGACCTCGAAGCCGGCGGCGTCGGTGAGGTAGGCCGCGTAGTGCTCCGGTCCCCCGGCGTGCGGGTACACGTCGGCGAACAGGTGCTGCCAGCCGTGCGCCGGGCCCAAGGCCTGGATCCGGTCCACGGTGGTCTCGTCCGGCGCGTGCACCGCCAGGTGGTTCAGGCCGGGCCGCATCCGGTCGTACGGCAGCCCCGGCCGGACCGCCGAGGACTGCTCGACGACCAGGTACGCGTCGCCGATCCGCCAGCTCCGGCCCTCGGGCCAGTTCTGGTAGAGCTCCCAGCCGAGCTCGCCGAGCAGCCAGGACCAGGAGGCCTCGACCGCCTGCAGGTCCTCCACCCAGATCTCGACATGGTGGAATCCGATCGGCGGCATGGGTCCTCCCCCGTTGGCGCGGTGTAGGGCCCTACTTCACCGCTGCCGCGAGCTGGCCGCAAGCCCCGTCGATGTCGCGGCCGCGGGTATCGCGCACCGTCACCGGCACACCCCACTCCGTCAGCCTGCGGACGAACTCGGCCTCGTCCTGCGGCCGCGAGGCGGTCCACTTCGAGCCCGGGGTCGGGTTCAGCGGGATCAGGTTCACGTGCGCCAGCTTGTTGCGGAGCATGCGCCCCAGGCGGTCGGCGCGCCAGGCCTGGTCGTTGATGTCCTTGATGAGCGCGTACTCGATGGAGACCCGGCGCTTGGTGACCGAGGCGTAGCGCCAGGCGGCGTCGAGCACCTCGGAGACGTTCCAGCGGGTGTTCACCGGGACCAGGGTGTCGCGCAGCTCGTCGTCCGGGGCGTGCAGGGAGACGGCCAGCGTCACCGGGATCGCCTCGGCGGTCAGCTTCTCGATCGCCGGGACCAGGCCGACGGTGGAGACCGTGATGTGGCGCGCGGACAGGCCCAAGCCGTCCGGCACCGGCTCGGTCAGCCTCCGCACAGCGCCGATCACCGCCTTGTAGTTGGCCATCGGCTCGCCCATGCCCATGAACACGACGTTGGAGACCCGGCCCGGGCCGCCGGGGACCTCGCCGCGGGCCATCGCCCGGGCACCGGCCACGACCTGCTCGACGATCTCGCCGGTGGACATGTTCCGGGTCAGGCCGGCCTGGCCGGTGGCGCAGAACGGGCAGTTCATGCCGCAGCCGGCCTGTGAGGACACACACATCGTGGTGCGGTCGCGGTAGCGCATCAGCACCGACTCGACCGTCGCGCCGTCGAACAGGCGCCACAGGGTCTTGCGGGTGGTGCCGCTGTCGGCCGTCTGCTCGCGGATCGGGGTGAGCAGCTTCGGGGTGAGGATTCCGGCCAGCTCCTCGCGCTTGGCGGCCGGGACGTCGGTCCACTCGGCCGGGTCGTCGGCGAGGTGGCCGAAGTAGTGCTTGGAGATCTGCGCCGCGCGGAAGCCCTGGTGGCCGAGCTCGGCCAGCGCCTTCTTGCGCTCGGCCGAGGTGAGGTCGGCCAGGTGGCGCGGCGGCTTGGCCCGGCGCGGGGAGGTGAAGGTCAGCTCGCCGGGGCGCGGCGGCTTCGGCGCGATGGTGACGTCGACGGCGGGCGTTTCGGGAGCTTGGGAAGACATAGTGTTACCAGTTTCCCACGCCGCCGTACCCGCTCTGTTCATCGAGCTCCCCGATGGTCGCGTTCAGCCACTCCAGTTCGGTGCTACTGGTCACACGCGCGATGCGCAGCATGCCCTGACGGAACGGATCGTCGACGTCCTCGGCGCTCAACGCGCGGTCGCCCTCATAGAAGAAGCTCGCCGGGGCGCTCAGGAACTCCAGGCGGCGCCGCAGTACCGCGGCCTGCGCCGCCGGGTCGTCGAGGTGGCGCAGGAACGCCAGCAGGCAGAACCAGTGGTTCTCGTCGGTGATGAAGACGTCTTCGGGCACGGCCAGCAGGCGCAGCAGTTTGACCCGGCCGGCCTCGGTCAGCTCCAGCATGTGCCGGGGCGCGGCGACCCCCGATTCCAGCTCCTTGATCAGCAGGCCGCCTTCCAGCAGGCGCTTGATCGCGGGGTAGAGCGTGCCGTCGGCGATCGGCCGGACGTGGCCGGTGAGCGCGGCCAGGCGCTTGCGCAGCTCATAGCCGTGCAGCCGGGACTCGAACAGGAAGCCGAGGATCGCGAACTCCAACACGGGTTGAGGATACCTCGGCGCCGAGGTATCTTCTCCCTGCCGCTATACCTCGGTGCCGATATATCTCGGCGTGGAGGTATCCACACGAGAGGGCATCCACCATGACGCTGCACACTGCCGAAGTCCGCGCCGACGGCTCCGCGATCCGCTGGACCGAGCTGCCCGGGGCCGAGCCGGCCCGCGTCTTCCTCCACGGCCTCGGCGGCAGCTCCAGCCACTGCTTCGCCGAGGTCGCCGCGAGCGACGGCCTGCGCGGGCGGCGCTCGCTGCTGCTGGACCTGCTCGGCTTCGGGATCAGCGACCGCCCCGTCGACGCCGACTACGCGCTGGTGGAGCACGCCGACTGGGTCGCGACCGCGCTGCGGGAAGCCGGCGTGTCCGGCGCGCAGGTGCTCGCGCACAGCATGGGCGGCTCCGTCGCGATCGTGCTGGCACTCAGACATCCAGACCTGGTCGCGAGCCTGGTGCTGATCGACTCGAACCTGGATCCGGCGCCGGAGATCCCGCGCCCCGGTTCCTCGCAGATCGCACGGTACGGCGAGACCGTGTTCCTGCTCGGGGGCGGCTACGAGGAGACGCTGGAGCGCGTGAACCCGGGGTGGCGCGCGACGATGCGGCTGGCCGGCGCGGTGGCCCTGTATCGCAGCGCGGCGGACCTGGTGAAGTTCGAGGGACGCGCGATCCTGAAGACCCTGGACATCCCCCGGGCCTACCTCTACCCGCACGCCGACGGCGACCTGGCGGGGGCCGATGAGCTGGCCGCCGCAGGCGTCCATGTCATGGCGGTGCCGGATTGCGGCCACAACATCACGCTGGACAATCCGGCGGGCTTTGTCGAAGCGGTTCTGGCAGTCGAAGCCGCTACAGCGGTCGCCGCGGTGCTCGCCGCTTAATGGAGTTCTTCTCTAATAGCGCGGCGGCCCTGTGCGATTCCCTATAGGGATATCGCGCAGGGCCGCCGCGCTATGCCGTTCTATATAGCTCCGTATCAGAGCCGCTACTTCCAGCCGAGGAACAAGCTCAGCAGCAGCCACGCCACCGGAACGGTGGCCAGCATCGAGTCCAGCCGGTCCATGATGCCGCCGTGGCCGGGGAGCAGGTTCCCCATGTCCTTGATCCCGAGGTCGCGCTTGATCACGGACTCGACGAGGTCGCCGAGCGTGGCCGCGGCCACCCCCGCGATGCCGAGCAGGACGCCCTGCCAGACCTTGCCGTCGAGCATCTGCGTGATGCCCACGGCGCCCACCGCGGCGGTCACGATCAGCGAGCCGGCCAGGCCCTCCCAGGTCTTGCCGGGCGAGATCTTCGGCGCCAGCTTGTGCTTGCCGAAGAAGACGCCGGTGGCGTACCCGCCTGTGTCGTTGGCGATCGGGAGCAACAGGAACAGGATGACGCGCTTGTAGCCGTTGTCCTGGGCCAGCATCAGCACCGCGAACGAGGCCAGCATCGGGACGTAGACCAGGGTGAACAGGCCCGCGGTGGCGTCGCGCAGGAAGCCGTCCGCGCCCTCGGCCATCCGCCAGACCAGCACCGCCAGCGCGGTCATGGCCAGCACCGCGACCATCGCGGTCGGGCCGCCGAACCAGGAGCCGGCGATCATGCCCAGCCCGCCGACGGCGATCGGCGGCCATGGCACTCGGATGTCCCGGGTGCCCATCGCCTGCGCCAGTTCGCGGACGCCTATCACCACCGCGATCGCGACGACCACCGCGAACGCGCCTCGCAGGAAGAGCGTGCCGAGCAGCACGGCGCCCAGGCCCACGCCGACGCCGATGGCGGCCGGCAGGTTGCGCCCGGCCCGGCCGGAGGGCTTGCCCGGGGCCGCGCCCGCGTTGCCGGGGTTGCCGCCGCCCGCGCCGCGTGCGCCGGAACCGGGACCGGGACCGTTGGGGCCGCCAGGGCCGCCGTAACCGCCCGCGCCGGAACCGGGACCGTTGGGGCCGCTTGGGCCGCTGGGCCCGCCGTAGCCGCCCGGGCCGGCAGGTCCGGCAGGTCCGCCAGGGCCACCGGGGCCACCAGGTCCGCCGGAGCCCCGCGCACCGGCGCCGGAGCGCCCGGCGCCGCCGCCTCCCGGCCCCTCGCCGGGGGCCTGGGCCTCACCGCGCCTGGTCTGCGTGGATGCCATGCGCCCGCACCATCCCCTACTCGCCCCTACTCGCCCCTCGTGAACTCCGCCGCCCTCACCGCGTGAACTCGGTGAGAAAACGCGACGGACCGGCAGCGATCATAGCCGCCGGTCCGTGCTCTACGTCGGAGTGCCTGCCTGGCCGCCGGGTGGAAGCCCCGAGCCCCTGAGGGCTCAGACCTCCAGCAGCTCGGATTCCTTGTGCTTGAGCATCTCGTCGATCTGCGCGGTGTGCTTCTGCGTCAGCTCGTCCAGGTGCTTCTCGGCGCGGCGCACGTCGTCCTCGCCGGCCTCGCCGTCCTTGGCCAGCTTGTCCAGGGTCTCCTTGGCATGCCGGCGGATGTTGCGGATGGAGATCTTGGCGTCCTCGCCCTTGGCGCGGGCCACCTTGATGTACTCCTTGCGGCGCTCCTCGGTGAGCTGCGGGAACACCACGCGGATGATCTGGCCGTCGTTGGTCGGGTTCACACCCAGGTCGCTGTCGCGGATCGAGCGCTCGATCGCGGCCAGCGCCGTCTTGTCATACGGGGAGATGACCACCATGCGCGCGTCCTGGACCTGGAAGGAGGCCATCTGGCTCAGCGGAGTGGCGGCGCCGTAGTACTCGGCGGTCAGCTTGCTGAACATCGCCGGGTTGGCTCGGCCGGTGCGGACCCCCGACAGATCCTCCTTGGCGACCTCGACGGCCTTGTCCATCTTCTCCTCGGCGTCGAGGAGGGTCTCATCGATCACTTGGGGGCTCCCTAGAAGTCTTCGCGCTCTGCTGTGTCCACGACAAAGCTCAAGCGCAGCTTAGTGCGTTCGCGGTCGGCCGTACCGAAACGGTGCGCGGTCGGGCTCAGTGCGCCGGTCCGATGACGGTCCCGAGCTTCTCCCCGCGGATGGCCCGCGCGATGTTGCCCAACTGCAGGCCGAACACCACGATCGGCATGCCGTTGTCCCGGCACAGGGAGACCGAGGTGGCGTCCGCGATCTTCAGATTGCGCGCCAGGAACTCGTCGTAGGACAGCGTGTCGTACTTGACCGCGTCCGGGTTCTTGTTCGGGTCGGAGTCGTACACGCCGTCGGTCCCCTGCTTGGCCATCAGGATGGACTCGGCGTGGATCTCCAGCGCGCGCTGCGCGGCGGTGGTGTCGGTGGAGAAGTACGGCATGCCGGCGCCCGCGCCGAAGATCACCACGCGGCCCTTCTCCAGGTGCCGGATCGCGCGGCGCGGGATGTAGGGCTCGGCGACCTGGCTCATGGTGATCGCGCTCTGCACCCGGGTGGGGATGCCCAGCTTCTCCAGGAAGTCCTGAAGCGCCAGGCAGTTCATGACCGTGCCCAGCATGCCCATGTAGTCCGCGCGGGAGCGCTCCATGCCGTGCTGGGACAGCTCCGCGCCGCGGAAGAAGTTGCCGCCGCCGACCACGACCGCGACCTCGACGCCGCCCTCGGAGACGACGTCCGCGATCTCCTTGGCGATGCTCTTGACGACTTCCGGGTCCACGCCGATCTGCCCGCCGCCGAACACCTCGCCGGAAAGCTTGAGCAGAACCCTGCGGTTCTTTTCAGAACGCGAAGGAACCGCCGCCGTGTCGGTTTCCTTATTGGTTTCCTTCACAGCAGCGGCTCCTTCGACGTAGCTATTCGGTGCTCTTTAGTTTTTCAGATTCCGTCAGCTACCGACACGGAACCGCGCGAAACGCTTAAGCGAAACGCCGGCCTCGTCCAGAACCTTGGCGACGGTCTTCTTCGGGTCCTTGGCGAAGGCCTGCTCCAGGACGACGTTCTCCTTGAAGAAGCCGTTGACGCGACCCTCGACGATCTTCGGCAGCGCGGCCTCCGGCTTGCCCTCCTCGCGGGAGGTCTCCTCGGCCAGACGGCGCTCGTTCTCGACCACGTCGGCCGGGACCTCGTCGCGGGTCAGGTAGGACGGCGAGAACGCGGCGATGTGCTGCGCGACGTCCTTGGCGACCTCGGCGTTCCGTTCGGCTCCGCCGACATTGTTCACAGTGTCGAGCTCGACCAGGACGCCGATCTGGGCCGGGATGTCCGGGGAGGTCTTGTGCAGGTAGGAGGCGACGTAGCCGTCGTGGAACTGCGCGAAGCGGCGCAGCTCGATCTTCTCACCCAGGGTGGCGTTCGCCTCGTCCAGGTAGGACTGGACGGTCTTGCCCGGCTCCAGCTCGGAGGCCAGCAGCGCGGCGACGTCGGCCGGCTTGGCGTTCACGACGTGCGCGAGCACGGTGGCCGCGACGGTCTGGAAGGCCTCGCCCTTGGCGACGAAGTCGGTCTCGCAGTTCAGCTCGATCAGGGTGCCGGCCACACCGTCCACGGCACTGGCGACCAGGCCGTTGGAGGCCGAGCGGCCCTCGCGCTTGGTGACGCCCTTCAGGCCCTTGACGCGCAGGAACTCGACAGCCTTGTCGAGGTCGCCGTCGGTCTCCTCCAGGGCCTTCTTGCAGTCCATCATGCCGGCGGCCGTCAGCTCGCGGAGCTTCTTGACGTCGGCGGCGGTGTAGTTCGCCATTGTTAGTCGTCCTTAAGTGGATCGGCGTGGATCGGCTTTTCGAGGGCGCCGGGCGGGGTCACCGCCCGGCGCACCACGGAAATCAACCAGTCGGACCGGCTCAGGCCTGGGCGTCCTCGGCCGGGGCGGCCGGGGTCTCGGCCGGGGCCTCCTCGGCGGCGGCCTCAGCGGCCGGGGCGTCGGCGGCGGTCTCAACAGCCGGAGCCTCGGCGGCCGGAGCCTCGGTGGCGGCCTCGGCAGCCGGAGCCTCGGTGACGGCCTCGGCGGCGGGGGCCTCGGCAGCCGGAGTCTCGGCGACGGCCGGGACCTCGGCGGCGACGGCGTCGGCAGCCTTGGCGTCGTCCACAGCCAGCAGGTCGCGCTCCCAGTCGGCCAGCGGCTCGTCGACGGCCACGGTGCCGGCCTGCTCGCCCTCGGCGGCCTTGTTGCCGGCGCGGGACATCAGACCGTCGGCGACGGCGTCGGCGACCACGCGGGTCAGCAGGGCGACGGAGCGGATCGCGTCGTCGTTGCCCGGGATCTTGTAGTCGACCTCGTCCGGGTCACAGTTGGTGTCCAGGATCGCCACGACCGGGATGCGCAGCTTGCGCGCCTCGCCGACCGCGATGTGCTCCTTCTTGGTGTCCACGATCCACACCGCGGACGGGACGCGGGACATGTCCCGGATGCCGCCCAGCGTGCGCTCGAGCTTCTCCTTCTCACGGCGCATGACCAGCAGTTCCTTCTTGGTCATACCGGAGGACGCGACGTCGTCGAAGTCGACCTCCTCCAGCTCCCGCAGGCGCTGGATCCGCTTGTAGACGGTGCTGAAGTTGGTCAGCATGCCGCCCAGCCAGCGGTGGTTCACGTACGGCATGCCCACGCGCGTCGCCTGCTCGGCGATGGCTTCCTGGGCCTGCTTCTTGGTGCCGATGAACATCACCGTGCCGCCGTGCGCGACGGTCTGCTTGACGAACTCGTAGGCGCGGTCGATGTACGACAGCGACTGCTGCAGGTCGATGATGTAGATGCTGTTGCGCTCGGTGAGGATGAAACGCTTCATCTTCGGGTTCCAGCGCCGGGTCTGGTGCCCGAAGTGCACGCCGCTCTCCAAGAGCTGGCGCATCGTGACGACGGCCATGCCGTGTCCTCCTTGGTCGGTCTCGGTTGTCCCTGGTGACCGGCATTCGCGGCGGCAAGTGCGATGACCTGTCGCCGAGCAGACCCGCGGCGCTGTACCGCTCGCCGGGCTTGCGCTGGGAGGGCGGACCGAGGCGCCTCGGGGCCGTCTCGCCTTGCGGTTGGACGGCTGCCGGACACGCGAAGTCAGCCAGAGGGACTCCGGCTGCTGGGAGCAGTCTACCGGGCCGCGGGGAGGAGTTTTCCCACGCGGCCCGGAGCCGATCGGACACGGTGCGTCTTCAGATGGGGGTGGGGAGGGTGAGGTCGGTGGGGTTTTCGGGGTCCCGGGGGCGGCGGTGGGGCCGAGGTGGGGTTCCTGGGCGGGCTCTGGGCGGGCCCTCAGCAAGTCCCCGGCGAGTCCTAGGTGCGCTCTAGGCGGGCTCGGCGATAGTGAGCGCGTGGCTGTAGACCGTCAGCGGGTCGGCACTGGAGATGCTGATGGCGTAGTCGGCCCCAGGCGGCACTTCCGGCACCTCTATGGTGACCCTCTTCTTGGCCGGGTCCACACCGCTGGCGAGGGTGAAGAAGGCCAGCTGCCCGAAGTTCGGCCCCGACTGGTCCCCGGTCTGGCGCACCAACGCCACATCCAGCGGCTCCCGCACATCACCACGCAGGTCCCACGTCACATCGATCTCCTCGGCGGGCACCCACACCGCGTCGTCACCGGGATAGGTGATCTCCAGCCGGTCGGCATTCGGGAAGGCGGGCGAGTCCGGGCGCATCAGCACCTCGTCGACCGCGGCGTCCATCTTCCCCAGCTTCTTGCCCAGGCTCATCGGCTCAGCCTCACTTCTCACTCACCAGCTGACGGAATCGGCGGGCCGGCATTCCGACCCGCGATCGACGCTAGGTGGGGCGATTGAGGAGCGCTCACCCGAATTGCGCCTTGTGAGTCTGCGCCTACCTCACACCCCACACCGGCAACAACCGCACCGGCCCCCGCCCCACCAACCCCAACGGATCGAGATACCGCTCGCCATGCCCGAACCCCCGAACCAGCCCCCAGTGCAGACACGTCCGGGGCGCACAGTGACTGGCGGAGGAATCGACGAGATGACCGATGAGCTGACCGGCCCGCACCCTGTCCCCGACCTTCACCGCGGGATCGACAGGCTCGTAGGTGGTCCGCAGCGCATCGCGGCCCGGCGCGGCGTGGTCGATGGCCACAACGGGACGGCCGAAGAGCGAACCGGCGTAGCTGACGGTGCCCTCACCGGCAGCCAGCACCTCCTGCCCGGGGCCGCCGAGAAGGTCGACCCCGCGATGGCCCGCCTGCCAGCGCTTCGCGGGCGGCTGGAAGGGGTGGACGACGATCGGGCGGCGTGCACCAAGGGGTGGGGCGAGCGGCCAGGTCCAGGTGTGGGCGGGGTTGTGGGTGGGGTCGTGGCTGAGATCGCCGCCGGGGTCGTGGGTGGCGCTGGTTCGGGGAGGCCGGGCCGGGGCGAGCGAGGGCTGCGCGGCTTTGGCGATCTGCGGACCGGAGTAGGCCAGCGCCGGCAGCCCGACGCAGAGCGCGGTGGCGACGGCGGCGAGCGCCAGGGTTCTGCGGAGGCGCATGCGGCCAGGATGGTGCGGGGCGGGGACGGTGTCACGGAGTTTGGGTGCTTTTGAGGGATTCGGTAGACAATCAGAGAACTGGGATGAGGCGCTCGCCCTCGGCTCTCGGCTCTCGGCTCTCGGCTCCTGGCTCCCGGCGCTCAGCGGTTGCCCCTCGGCTCTCAGCACTCAGCACTCACGGTTAGCGGTCAGCGGTTAGCCCTCGACACTCCGCTCTCCGCTCTCCGCTCTCCGCTCTCCGCTCTCCGTGCCCGCTGCCCTCTCTTCTCTGCTCTCTGGCACTTGCCTTCGAGCTCGATATCAGGTCGCCGATGTCGTGCGTCGCCGCGTGGTCCCCCCGGGCTGCGGCCGCGTCTGGCCGGCCTGCGCGTTCATCGCCTGGGTGTGCCGCCGTGCCGAGCCCAGCCCGCCGAACAGGACCATCGACACGGCGGTCTCCGTGACCTCGCCGGGGTCCGCGCCGAGGCTGATGCGCTTGGCGGCGGCGTCGACCGTGCCCTGCACCAGCGAGGCGGCCAGGCGCGGCTCGGGATGGCCCAGCGCACGCAGCACGCCGATGCCCAGATCGAGCAGCCAGCCGTGGGCGGCCCGGATGCGGTCGCGGGCGTCGCCGTCGAGCTCCTGGCCCGACAGCGCCAACAGCGCCCGATGCCCCGGCTCGGAGACCAGGCCCAGCTGGCGGCGCACGTAGGCGGCGAGCTGCCGTTCGGCCGTCGTCTCGGCCGCCATCGCCGCCCGCACCTCGCCGATCCACGCCGGGAACTCGTGCGCGACCAGCGCCTCGATCACATCGGCCCGCGATTTGAAGTACTCGTACACACTCGAGCGCGCCAACCCGGTCGCCTTGGCCAGCGCCGGGAACGTCAACGCCGCCACCCCGCCCTCGGCCACCAGGTCGCGTGCCGCCTCCAGCAGGGCGCGGCGCTGCATCTCCCGGTGCTCGACAACGGTGGCGGCACGGATCCTGGGCATGCGAACTAAGGTGCCGCGTCCACACACATGTACACAACCCGGCGTTGAGCACGGTCCGATGAAGGTCCTGCTCCGGCCCCGGCGCCCGCCTCTGCGCTTCCCGCTCTGATGCTGGGCTTGGCGCTGGGCTTGTCGCTCTGCCGCTCGGCTTGCCGCTCTGCCTCTGCGCTTGCCGCTCTGCCGCTGGGCTTGACTCCCCGCCCGGCCCTACTCCTTGGCCGACAACTTGCCGCGCAACGTCAGCACCGCCTTGGTGTGGATCTGGCACACCCGGCTCTCACTGACCCCGAGCACCTCACCGATCTGCGCGAGCGTCATTCCCTCGAAGTAGTAGAGCGTCACGACGGTCTTGTCCCGGTCCGGCAGCGAGTTCACCGCCCGCGCCAGCAAAGCCCGCGTCTCCTGCACCTCGAACAGCGCCACCGGATCGGGCGCGTCGCCGTCCTCCAGCGTCTCCATCAGCGGAATCCGGTCCCCGGACTGCGTCGGCAGCGCCAGCAACTCGTCGAGCGCCGCGACGTTCACCAAAGACAGCTTGCTGAAGATCTGCCGCAACTCCCCCAGCCCGATCCCCAACTCCCGCGCGATCTCGACCTCACTCGGCGTCCGCCCGAACTCCTGCTCCAACCGCACCGAAGCCTGCTCGATCTCCCGAGCCTTCTGCCGCAACGACCGCGGAATCCAGTCGAGCGCACGCAACTCGTCGATGATGGCCCCGCGAATACGCGCGATGGCGTACGTCTCGAACTTGACGTGCCGATGCGGCTCGAAGCGCTCAATCGCATCGATGAGCCCGAAGATGCCGGACGAGACGAAGTCGGCCGAATCCAGCGCCCCCGGCAGCCCGACCCGGACACGGCCGGCGACGTACTTCACCAGCGGGGAGTAGTGGAGGATGAGGCGCTCACGCAGGGCCGGGTCGCCGGTACGTTTGAAGTCGTCCCAGAGGGTGTCGAGGGCGGAGTCGGGCGCGGGTTTGTCGGAGGGCTTGGCGGTGGGGCCGGCGGCTGGTTTGTCGGTCGGCTTGTCGGTGGGACCGGCAGCTGGTTTGTCGGTCGGCTTGTCGGTGGGCTGGTCGGTGGGCTTGTCCTCGGCGCGTTGCTGGGACACGGGACGGTCCGGTTCGGTGGCGCCGGCGGCTGGGTCGGCGCGGTCGGCGTGACCAGCCCGATCGACCCGGTCGGCAGGCTCAACCTGGCCAGCCCGATCGACCCGGTCGGCAGGCTCAACCTGGCCAGCCCGATCGGCGCGGTCGGCAGGCGCGGCGTGACCGTCCTGGTCGGCGCGGTCCGTCCGCTCGCCGAGGGGTCGGTTGCCGTCGCTCGGCGGCGGGACGGTCATGCCCATGGCCCGTTCGCCCGGCGGGTGACCGGCGCGGGGCCGCGGGGCAGCCGCGACCTGCGACGCCGCGTCGGCGGCGGCGCCGGGGGCCGCTGCGGGCTGCGCCTGGTCGAGGACGCTGTCCTCACGCCCGCGGGTGGGACTGGGCATACCGTGCCTTGATCCGCTCTGCCGTCACGTGGGTGTAGATCTGGGTTGTTGCGAGCGTAGCGTGACCGAGGAGCTCTTGAACGTCACGAAGATCCGCGCCCCCCTCGATCAGGTGAGTCGCGGCGGTGTGGCGGAAGCCGTGGGGACCGGTGTCCGGGGTGTTGGGGGTTGCGCGCAGGCGTGCGTGGACGAGGCGGCGGACCACGGCGGGGTCGATGCGGGAGCCGCGGGCGCCGAGGAAGACCGCTTCGGTTGTGGTGGTAGTAGTGGTGGCGGCGGCGGCTGGGGCGGTGGTGGCAGTTTTCTGCTTTCCCCCTCCCCCACCCACCCACCCAACTGCTGCAGCCAGCACAGCACTGCGAGCGCCGTCGGCCAGCCACGCACGCAGCGCACGCTCCGCGGGCACCCCGAAGGGCACCGTGCGGTCGCGGCCGCCCTTGCCCGACAGGCGGGCGGTGCGCCGGGCGAAGTCCACGTCGTCCAGGTTCAGGGCGCACACCTCGGAGACGCGGGCCGCCGTGGCGTACAGGAACTCCAGGATGGCCACGTCGCGGAGCGCCAGCGGGTCCTGCGGGTGCGTCGCGGCGTCGGCGGCGGCCGTCGTCAGGGCGTCGGACATCTGGCGCTGCGAGAGCACGGCCGGCAGCGGGGAGCGCGGTTTCGGCGTCACCAGGCGGAGCAGGCCGGGCGCTGAGGCGTGGCGGCCCCAGGCTCGGGCGGCCGCCGTGCGGCGGGCGAGCGTCGCGCGGGCGGCTCCTGATTCCGCTGTCCGGGCGAGCCAGGACCTTGCGACGTCCAGGCCGATCGCCCCCGGTTCGGGGACGCCGGCGCGCTCGGCGAATCCGAACAGGTCCACGAGGTCGGCGACGTAGCCGCGCACCGTGTGCGGGGACAACCTGCGCGCCCGCAGATCCTCCTCGAAGCGGTCCAGGGCCGCCCGGTACGCGTCGTCCACGTCACCAGCCTACGTCGGATGACGCTCCAGGAGCAGGTCGGCAGCCCGGGCAATCGCTGCGGGATCCGGCCCGCGCCAGGTGACGGCTCCGCCGCGGCGGTTCCGTCCCCGGGCGCGGCGCGGACGTGCGCGGTGCCGAGGTGACGGGGTCGGGGTGCGGTCGATCGCGGCTCCCTTCTCGATGCGGGATCGGGTTCGAGTGCTGAGTCGGAGGTGGGCCGTGCTCAGGCGGCGGTGGGATGCGCTGAGGCGGCGGTGGGATACACCGCGTCAGTGGCGGGATTCGTGGGCTGCGGCGGTTTCTGGCGGCACGCCGGCTGGTGGCGCGCGGGAGTTCGGGTCAGTGAAGCGGACGGGCGCACCACCCCTTCTCGTCGCGGTCCACCCAGCCGGCCGCGGCGAGCCGGCCCAGGGCCGCGTGGACGGCGCGTGGCTCGAGGCCGGCGGCCAGGGCCACCTCGACCGTGTCGAGCGTGCCGCGGCCGGCGATCGGCAGGGCGTCCAGCGCACGCGCCGCGATCGGGTCGAGCGAGTCCCGGGGACGGCGGCGGCTGGCGCGGGCGGTCTTGGTGGGCTCGGCCAGGTCGGCCCCGAGATCACCCAGGTGTTCGACGACTTCGGCGGCCCGGGTGACGAGCAGGGCGCCGTCACGGATCAGCTGGTGGGTGCCTTCGGACGCCTCCGAGGTGACCGGACCCGGCACGGCGAGCACGGGACGGCCGAGTCCGTCGGCGAGGCGGGCGGTGACGAGCGAACCGCTGCGCGCCGCCGCTTCCACCACGACCGTTCCGAGCCCCAGCGCGGCGATCACGCGGTTGCGGTCCAAGAAGCGGAAGCGGCTGACGGCGGTGCCCGGCGGCAGCTCGGAGAGCACGAGGCCGTCGGAGGCGATCGCGCCGATCAGCGCCTCGTGACCTGCGGGATAAACCAGGTCGATGCCACAGGCGAGCGCCGCCACTGTCACGCCGCGGGCTGCCAGCGCGCCGCGGTGCGCGGCTCCGTCGATGCCACGCGCGGCGCCGGAGATGACGGCCCACCCGCGGTCGGCCAGGCCGGCCGCGATCTCGCCGGCGACGTGCATGCCGTAGCCGGTGGCGATGCGGGCCCCGACGATGGCCACCCCGCGTTTCGAGGCGGCGACCAGGTCGGCGGTGCCCAGGAACCACATGCCGAGCGGGACGGCGTCGCCGAGGTCGTCGAGCGCCTCGGGCCACTGGTCGTCGGCGGGGATGACGTAGCGGGCGCCGGTCTTCTCGCCGACAGCCAGATCAGCGTCGGGATCGGCGCGGTAGCAGCGGGTCTGGAGGGTGTGGGCGCGGCTGATGAGCGCCGCGCGGTCGGCGGCCGACTCCTCGTCGTGGGGCGGGAGGAGGTCGGCGGCGTTCCCGGCGAGAATCGCCGAGGCGACGGTAGGGGCGCCGAAGCGCGCGACGAGGCGGCAGAGCAGCGCGTCGCCGGGCTCGGAGGCGTGATGGAGGACGAGGCGGGCACGGCGGTCGGCGGCGGTGGGGTCGTGGGGCTCGGACGTCACCAGGACGGGCTCGGGCGCACAGCGGACGGCGGGGGTGGGGGCGGGTGTGGGTGTGGGCTGAGGTGGTGGCGGCTCGGCGACCGACAGGGGGCTGGGTTGCTCTGAGGGAACGTGGGCAGCTTCCGGGGCCGTGCTTGGCGAGCGGTTGGTGGCTGTGTAGACGAGCGACGTCGGCGAGAGCAGGGGCTTGCTGGTGGAGGGGTCAGGAGATGGCGGGGCGGCGGGCGCGTAGTAGAGCGAGGTCGGAGACAGGAGTGGAGACTCCGAGACGTCTGAGGGTGCTGAGCCGGTCGACGGTGGGGTGTTCGCATGGAACTGCGATGTCGGTGCTGACGGCGAGGGCGGTGCTGAGGGCGAGGGCGGCGGGGCGGGTTCGGGTGGAGCTGCCGGCTCGGATGCGGGCCAGCGGGGCAGGGTGGCGGTGGCCGTGAGGTCGGGGTTCGCCAGCTGGTTGGGGTTCGGGGCGGCGTCGGGCGAGGCCAGGAGAGAGGTCATGGTGGGCTCCGGAGGGTCGGGGACGGATGGGTCGGGGACGGGGACGAGGGGACGGATTGGTCGGATTGGGCGGATGGGATCAGGCGGCGAGTTGGCCGGGAAGGCCTTGGCGGAAGGCGAGGGCGGTGGCCACCTCGTCGGGGCCCGGGCGGGGGCGGCCGGTGAGGTCGGCGACGGTCCAGGCCACGCGGAGGAGGCGGTCGTAGCCGCGGGCGGTGAGGGTGCCTGCTTGGTAGCGGGCTTCGATCTCGGTGAGGCTCGCGGGGGCCGGGGCGTAGTCGGCGCGTAGGGCGCTGCCGGGGATTTGGGCGTTGGTGGTCCAGGAGCGGTCGGCGAAGCGGTGGATGGCCCGGTCGCGGGCTTCGAGGACGCGGTCGCGGACGTCCGAGCTGGATTCGCCGGGGAGGGCGCCGAACAGTTCGGCGCGTCCGACGGGGTGGATGGCCAGGCGCAGGTCGATGCGGTCGAGGAACGGGCCGGAGAGCTTCTGGGTGTAGCGGCGGCGGGCTTCGGGGGTGCAGGTGCACTGGCCGCCCGCGGTGCCGGCGCGGCCGCAGGGGCACGGGTTCATGGCCGCGACCAGCAGGAATCGGGCGGGGAAGACGACGGTGCCGGAGGCGCGGGCGATCACGATCTCGCCGGCTTCCAGGGGTTCGCGCAGGGCCTCCAGGACGGCGCGCTGCATTTCGGCGATCTCGTCGGCGAACAGGACGCCGCGGTGGGCCCGGCTGATGGCGCCGGGGGTGATGCGGCCGCTGCCTCCGCCGACCATGCCGGCGACGGTGCAGGTGTGGTGGACACTCTGGTAGGGCGGGTCGGTGATCAGGGGCTTGTCATAGGGCAGCGTGCCGGAGATCGAGTGGAGCGAGGACACCTCCAGGGCCTCGGCCTCGGCCAGCGGGGGCAGGATCGAGGGCAGGCGTTCGGCCAGCAGGGTCTTGCCGGCTCCCGGAGCACCGGCCAGGAGCAGGTGGTGGCCGCCGGCCGCGGTGACTTCGAGGGCGCGGCGGGCGTCGTACTGGCCCAGGACGTCGGCCATGTCGGGCAGGGGTTGCTGCGGGCGCAGGGGGCCGGTGCGCGGGCCGGTGTCCAGCGGCAGGGGTTCGGCGTCCGGGATCTCGGTGCCCTGGAGGAACGCGACGACCTGGGCCAGGGAGCGCATGCCGTGGACTTCGAGGCCGGATATCTGGGAGGCCTCCAGCGCGTTGGGCTCGGCGACGAAGACGCTGGTCAGGCCGTGGTCCCGGGCTGCGAGCGCGGCGGGCAGGACGCCGCGGACCGGACGCAGGCGCCCGTCGAGGCAGAGCTCGGCCAGGAACATGGCGTCTTTGATGGCCAGATGGCTGTAGGTGCTCTCGGTGGCCAGGGCGGCGGCCGCGACGGCCAGGTCGAAGGCCGAGCCCTGCTTGCGGACCCAGGCCGGGGACAGGCCGACCACGACGTTGCCGTCGGGCCAGCGGTGCCCGGAGTTGTAGGTGGCGGCGCGGGCCCGGTCGCGGGTTTCGGACAGGACCGTGTCGCGCAGGCCGAGGATCTGGGTCTTGGTGGAGCCGCGGGTGACGTTCACCTCGACCTCGACGACGATGCCCTGGGTGCCGTTGAGGGCCACCGCGTGGGTGCGCGCGACGCTCATGGCCGGACCGCCTGGAGGCGGGCGCCGGGGCAGGCGGCGATAGTGCGGCGGTGGCGGCCGCGGTAAGCGGGCTGGGGCAGGGCGGGCGCCAGGCGGATCGCGGCGGAGATGAAGGCTTGGGCGACCCGGTGCTGGTCGGAGGTGGCGGACAGGCATGTCGGCGGGGCCGGGGCGGCGATGCAGGCGGCGATCGCGAGGCCGGTGGCGGTAGAGGCGGTGGCGGTGGTGCCGCCGGCGGTCGACGCGGCGATGGCGATGGCGATTCCGGTGCCGATCGCGGTGCTGGTGGCGGAGGCGAGGGCCGGGGTGGTGCCGGTCTCGCACGAAGCGGCGGCGGTGCTGGGGCAGGCGAGCGGCGGCACCGCGAGGTGGACACCGGCGGCGATCGCGCTGGCGGTGGCCATGTTGGCGGTGTCGGTGCAGGCGGCAAGGGGCAGGTTGGCGGCTGCGACGCTGGCGGTGGCCAGGTCTGCGGGGCCGGCACAGGCGGCAAGGGGCAAGTTGGTAAGGCCAGCGGCGGTCGCGGTGGCAGCGGCAGTGCCGGTGCCAGTGATGCCGACGCAAGCGGCGAGGGGCAGGTCGGCGAGGCCGGGGGCGCGCATCTCACACCCCCTGCAGGTGGTCGATGAGGGGCTCGGTGCGGCCGTCGGCGGGGAAGAGGAGGCCGATGACGTCCAGGCGGATGCCGCGGACGCCTCGGGGGAGGTGGTGGCGGACGGCGGGGTCGAGGCGGTGTTCGGCCAGCCAGCGGTTCGTCAGTTTCCACAGGCGGGCTCGTTTGGCGTCGGTGACGGCGTCGAAGGGGCGGCCGCCGGTGCCGGCGCGGCGGGCTTTGACCTCGATGGTGATCAGGAGGTCGGAGGCCAGGGCGATGATGTCGAGTTCGCCGCGGACGTCGGGGCCTCGCCAGCGCCAGTTGCGGTCCAGGACTCGGTAGCCGCAGGCGGAGAGGTAGGCGGCGGCGATGTCCTCGCCTTCCCGGCCGAGTTGGCCCGGTGACAGGGTGCTGTGGTCGGTTGGTGACGGGAAGTCCGTCTGGTAGTGCTCGACCTCCAGGAATGGGGTTGTCCCGGCCACGGCTGCGCTCCTCCCGGTCGTTGGCCGGCCCGCTGTCGGGCCGCTCGTGATCGAGGGTCGCCCGGGGTGGGGGTGGGGGGCCAGTGCGGGGTCGGGGGGCTGTGGATAAGTGCGGGGAAAAAGGGACGCCCGTCACTCGTGTGGCCTATCGGGGCCGCGTGACGGGCGTTCTTGTTGCTTATTCAATTGGATGTGCGGCCCTGGAGGCTTGTCAGTCGGTCGGGACTTCCAGGTCGCTCTTGGCCAGTTCCTCGACGTTCACGTCCTTGAAGGTGACCACCTTCACGTTCTTCACGAAGCGGGCCGGCCGGTACATGTCCCACACCCAGGCGTCGGCCATGGTCACCTCGAAGTACACCTCGCCGTCGGCGGAGCGCACGGCCAGGTCGACCTGGTTGGTCAGGTAGAAGCGGCGCTCGGTCTCGACCACGTACTTGAACAGGCCGACCACGTCGCGGTACTCGCGATAGAGCTGGAGCTCCATCTCGGTCTCGTACTTCTCGAGGTCCTCAGCGCTCATGCCCACGCTCCCCTTGGTCGGTCTTCAATCACAGTCATTGTCACCCACAACGCGGGGAAACGTTCGCCACGTTGGCATATGTGAACCGGTGCTCCGGACAGGGCCCGCGCTCCGTCAATGCTGCCTGGTGGGCGGGCGTGGAGTAGCCCTTGTGGACCTCGAAACCATACGCCGGATAGCTCTGGGCCAACTCGGTCATCATGGCGTCCCGCACAGTCTTGGCCAGCACCGAGGCGGCGGCCACGCAGGCGGCCACCTGGTCCCCCTTCCACATGGCCAGGCTGGGGCAGGGGAGTCCGTCGACGCGGAATCCGTCGGAGAGCACATAGGACGGGGCGGTGTCCAGGCGGGCCACGGCGCGCCGTAGGGCCTCGATGTTCGCCTGGTGCAGGCCCAGGCGGTCCACCTCCGCGGCCGGTATGGCGACCCACGCATAGGACAGCGCGCGCTTCTCGATCTCCACGCGGACCCGGTCCCGGGCCTTCTCGGTGAGCAGCTTGGAGTCGGACAGGCCGGGGATGCGGCCTCCGGTCCCGGGGCGCAGGATCACGGCCCCGGCCACCAGCGGGCCGGCACAGGCGCCCCGGCCGGCCTCGTCCGCGCCGGCGACCTGAGCGAACCCGGCACGCGCCAGAGCGCGCTCGTAGCCGTAGATCCCCGCATCGGAGCGGATGGCTACGCCGCGCGGCAGCGAGAGTGTGGGCGTAGTGGTCATCGTCTATAACGTACAGCGCCCCGGGGACGACAATGGCGGCCGCAGCGGGAAGTCCGTGCCGCGACCGCCATTGCCCATGGGGTCAAATCACTACAAAAGTAGTGAAACTACAGCTCTAGTTGTTGAGGAGGTCCAGCTTCTTCAGCTTGCGGCGGCGCCGCACCACGGTGATCGGAACCGCCATGGCGAAGGCCGCCACCGGCACCGCGCCGGGCGCCTCCAGGGCCTGGAAGCTCTTCTTGAACGTCGAGGGCACCGGCAGCGTCCCGAAGTGCGACGGCGGCCAGACCTTCAGCACCGCGATGCCGACCACGTTGCCCAGCGGCACGAAGCCGCCGGTCGGGCCGTTGATGTGGGCGCGGGAGTCGACCGACACCTCGCGGTGGTCGCCCATGACCCAGATCTTGCCCTGCGGCACGTGCACCTCGAAGGGCTCCATCGACGGCAGGTTGCCCGGGTACAGGTAGCCCGACTCCTGCAGCGGGACGCCGTTGACGGTCACCGGCGCGCCGTTGCCGGCGCACTTGACGTCGTCGCCGCCGACGCCGATGACCCGCTTGATCAGGTCGCCGTTGTCCTCCGGCAGCAGGCCGACCGCGGTCAGGGCCTTGCTGAAGACGTTCTTCGGCTTCACCGGCTCGCTGTCCAGCCAGCCGCCCGGGTCCTGGAAGACCACGACGTCGCCGCGGTTGGGTTCGTGGCCCGTCCAGTTCGTGAACCGGTTCACCAGCACCCGGTCGTTGATCTCCAGCGTGTTCTGCATCGAGCCGGAGGGGATGACGAAGGCCTGGACCAGGAAGGTCTTGATGATGAAGGCCAGCACCAGGGCGATGGCCAGCAGGAACGGCAGTTCGACGATGAACGGCCGCGGCTTCTTCGGGAACGCGAAGTGCCACACCGCCACGAACGGCAGCAGGACCCACTGCCACCACGTGCGGGGCCCGGCCGGCGCGGCCGGCTCGGGGGCCGGCTGCTCGTCCTCGGGGGACGGCGTGACGCCCTCGGAGCCGCCATAGGGGTCCGAGCCCTCGGAACCGCCGAAGCCGCCGGGACTGGAAGGACCGCCCGGGCCGCCGAAGCCTCCGGGACCGCTGGGGCCCTCGGAGCCGCCGCCGGGGCCGCTGTGCCCGGCGTAGTCGCCGTAGCCGCCTTGACCGCCCTGACCACTCTGGCCGCCGTAGCCGCCCTGGCCGCCGTCGCCGGCGCCGTAGCCGCCCTGCGCGGGGTAGCCGCCCTGCCCGGCATAGCCGCTCTGCCCCGGGTACCCGCCCTGACCCGCGTAGCCGCCGGCCGCACCGGACTGGTCGTAGCCCGACGACGGCGCGTACCCGGAGGACGCCGGGTAGCCGGCCCCCTGGTCGTGCGCCGCCTGGTCGGGGCGCGGGATCCCGGCCTCGCCGCGGCCGACCGGGTTGTCGGCGGTCTCGGAGCTCTCGTCCACTGTCACAGTCTGCCCTTCCGCTGACCTGCCAGGCACGCTCCGCTTCGCTGCCGCCTGGTCCATGTCGCCGTTTCCTTCGCAGTCCCTCGAAACCTCGGTTCAGCCAAGCGGCCGCTCCGTACCCAACCGCCTGCGTAGCCGATTGGTTACGCCCTTAGGGGCCGGAAGGAGGGCACCACCGCGCCGACGGCGGCGGCGCAGCCAGCCGGCCCGCAGGGGCACCCCGAGCGTGAAGCCCCACAGCAGAGGCGACTCAGTGGGCGCATTCTGGATGGCGATGGCCTGCGCAGGGTTCTTCAAAGAGAACGTAGAAGGAGTGCCCAGGCCGCTGACGCGAGTCAGCGGCCATATCCGCACGAAAGCGTGACCCTGCATGTCCGAATACGGCACCAGCCCCTGCGAGGGCTCCTGCAGGTGCACCCGGGAGTCCCCGGAGTCGCTCCGGTGGTCGCCGAGCACGAACACCGTGTGCGGCTGGACGGTGATCGGCCCGAACGGGGTCTGCGAGGGGTCGTCCAGCTGCCCGTCGGCGCCGCGGTAGAGATAGGAGTGCTCGTCCAGCGGCACGCCGTTCACCGTCACCGGCTGCCCGACGCCCTTGCACTGCACCACGTCGCCGGGCACCCCGACCACGCGCTTGATGAGGTCCTGCTCGTTGCCCTCGGGCAGCAGGCCGACGAAGGAGAAGACCTTCTTGATCCCGCCGACGACGGCGTTGTCCTTCTTGATCTCCGAGGGGTCCAGCCAGCCGCCGGGGTCCTTGAACACCACGATCTGGCCGCGCTGGGGAGTCCAGCCGAACCACGGGGTCAGCTTGTTCACCAGGACGCGGTCGCCGGGTTCGATGGTGTGCTGCATGGACTGCGACGGGATGAAGTAGGCCTGGACGAAGAAGGACTTGATCACCAGGGCGAGCAACAGCGCGACCCCGAACAGGATCGGCAGTTCCTTCCACAGCTTCACCGGTTTCAGCCGGCGCCTTTGCCCCTTGGCCACCGGCCGCACCCTAGCCTGTTCGTCGTCGAGTCCGCGGGACCCGGGTCAGCACATTTGGACAGACAGGAACAGCCGTTCCCAGTCGAACAAGTTATAGGACTTGCCTGAGGATTGTGTAAACGGCTCCGGGCCACGTCCTCACGTGAGGACGTGGCCCGGAGCCGTTGAAGACCGTGCGGGTGCCGGGGCTCAGTGGCCCGCGACCGCCTCGCGCTTCTCCTTGATCTTCGCCTTCTTGCCGCGCAGGTCGCGCAGGTAGTACAGCTTCGCCCGGCGGACGTCACCGCGAGTCACGACCTCGATCTTCTCGATGATCGGGGTGTGCAGCGGGAAGGTGCGCTCCACGCCGACGCTGAAGCTGACCTTGCGGACGGTGAAGGTCTCACGCACGCCCGAGCCCTGGCGGCGGATGACGACGCCCTTGAACTGCTGGATGCGGGAGCGGTTGCCCTCGACGACCTTGACGTGCACGTTGACGGTGTCACCGGGACGGAACGCCGGGACGTCGATGCGCATCGACAGCTCGTCGATGGTGGACAGCTTGTCCATGATCTCTCCTCGTGGACGCCACAGGTCGGCCACGGCTTGGGTGGTGTAACCAGATTCCGGCTTGAACACGCCGTGGGCGGGTCCCCCTGTGGCAGGGCGCGTCCGGCGGACAGGTGGCAGCCACCTGCTCAAGCAGTACCGGCCTAGTCTGACACAGCGTCGGCGTCGAAACGAAATCCGTCCGGCCCCCACGACCAGCCCAAAGCCTCCAGCTGGGCCCGGTCCTTCTTGTCCAGCGCCGCCGGGTCCAGGGCCGCGATCAGGTCCGGGCGCATCTCCGAGGTCCGCCGCAGGGCCTGGTCCCGCCGCCAGCGCGCGATCAGCGCGTGGTTGCCGGACAGCAGCACAGGCGGGACGTCACGGTCGTCCCAGCTTGCGGGCTTCGTATATACGGGCCCCTCCAGGAGCCCCGCCATACCGCCCTCGGAGGAGTGCCCGAAGGAATCGTCCTTAGCGGACCCGGCATTGCCCAGGACTCCGGGCAGCAGCCGACCCACCGCCTCGACCATCACCAGCACCGCGACCTCGCCGCCGGCCAGCACATAGTCGCCGATGGAGAGCTCCTCCACTGGCATCCGCTCCGCGGCGGCCTCGATGAACCGCCGGTCGATGCCCTCATAGCGGGCCGGTGCGAACACCAGGTGCGAGGCGGTCGCGAGGTCCTCGGCCACCCGCTGGGTGAACGGCCGGCCCGACGGCGTCGGCACGATCAGCCGGGCCCCGGCCTCCTCGCCCGGCGGCACGATCTGGGTCAGCGCCTCCGACCAGGGCTCGGGCTTCATCACCATGCCCGGGCCGCCGCCGCACGGCGAGTCGTCCACCGTGTTGTGTCGGTCGTGGGTCCAGGTGCGCAGCTCGTGCACGCGCACGTCGAGGATCCCGGCGGCCGCCGCCTTGCCGATCAGCGAGACGTCCAGCGGCGCCAGGTACTCGGGAAAGATGGTGACGATGTCGATGCGCATGGGGAGAAGGCCGCTCCGAACGGCGGTTATTCGAGGCTGTCCAGGTCCAGCAGCCCGGCCGGCGGATCGACCACGACCCGGCGCCCGGCGACGTCCACAGTGGGGACGAACTGCTTGATGAACGGGATCAGCACCTCGGGGGCGTCCGGCCGCTTGACCGCCAGCACGTCCTGCCCCGGCAGGTGCAGCAGGTCGGCGATCTCCCCGAGCACGGACCCGTCGGCCAGCTCCACGGCCAGGCCGAGCAGCTGGTGGTCGTAGTACTCGTCGGGGTCCTGCGGGGACTCCTGCGGGTCGGCCTCGACGACCAGGATGGTGTTGCGCAGCGCCTCGACGGCGTTCCGGTCGGCCACGCCCTCGAAGGACAGCAGGAGGGTGCCGCTGTGGAAGCGCATGTCGGACACCACGAGCGGGCCGCGCTCGGCCGGCTCGGTCAGCAGCCGGGAGCCCGGCGCGAAGCGCAGCTCGGGGTCGTCGGTGCGGACCTCGACCGTGGCCTGGCCGCGGATGCCGTGCGCACGACCGATCCGGCCGACCACGAGGCGCAGCGCCTCGGGCCGGCCGGAACCGTTCTCACTGTCAGTGCTCACCGGTAGCCGGCCGCCTCGACGAGGTCGACCCGCAGCGAGCGGCCGCCGAGGGCGGCCATCACGGTGCGCAGCGCCCGGGCGGTGCGCCCGCCGCGGCCGATGACCTTGCCCAGGTCGTCCGGGTGCACCCGGACTTCCAGGACCTTTCCGCGGCGCTGGTCGCGCTCGCGGACCCGGACCTCATCGGGGTGCTCGACGATGCCCTTGACCAGGTGCTCCAGGGCCTCTTCCAGCATGCTCAGCCCTCGGAAGCGATCTCAGCCTCGACGGCCGGGGCCGGGGTCTCCACCGGAGCCTCGGTCGCCGGGGTCTCCTCGGCCTTCTTCTCGGCCTTCTTCTTCGGCGTGGTGGCGCCGGCCTTGGGCTCGTCGGCGGCCTCCTTGGCGGCGGCCTCGAAGACGGCCTTGCGGTCGGCCTTGGGGGCCGCGACCTTCATCGGCGCCGGGGCGTCCAGGCCCTTGAACTGCTGCCAGTCGCCGGTGACCTTCAGGATGGCCTCGACGGCCTCGGTCGGCTGCGCGCCGACGCCCAGCCAGTACTGCGCACGCTCGGAGACGACCTCGATGTACGAGGGGTCCTCCTTCGGGTGGTACTTCCCGATCTCCTCGATCGCCCGGCCGTCGCGCTTGGTGCGGGCGTCGGCCACGATGATCCGGTACTGCGGGTTCCGGATCTTGCCCATGCGCTTGAGCTTGATCTTGACTGCCACGGTGTGGTGTCTCCTGCTTGGTTGACTGCGGGTGGTGCCGCCGCGCCGCCACGTGGGGACATGGCATCGGCAGCAGCCGGATGGACTCGGCGAGCGCAGGAGAGAGGGCCATGCGCGACCGGTACAAGCTTCCATTGTGCCAGAACGTTCCGGCTGGTTGGGACGCCCCCGGCGCCGAGCAGCACCGCGAAGGCACCGGCAAGGCAACCGGAAGGCACCGGGGGGGCACCGGGGGGGCACCAGGGCGGCCCCGGGCCGGTGTCGCCGAGCGTGCCGGCGACACCGCGAAGCGGTTACTGGGGCGGGAGCAGGTTCTTGAACTCGTCCGGCAGCTCGAACTGACCGCCGCCGGCCTCGTCGCCGAACATCGAGCCGTTGCCGTCCTTGCGCGCCTGCCGCGCCGCCTCCTCGGCCTTGGCCTTGGCCGGGTTGCCCGAGCGCGAGCGGCCCTTGGACTTGGTCCGCTGGTCGGCGGCCTTGGCCTTGGCCGACTTGCGCTTGGTGCCGCCCAGCCCCCCGGCGCCGGGCAGGCCCGGCATGCCGGGCATCCCGCCCTTGGCCATCTGCGACATCATCTTCCTGGCCTCCAGGAAGCGGTCGATGAGGTTGTTGACCTCCTGCACCGTGGTGCCCGAGCCGCGGGCGATGCGCTGCCGGCGGGAGCCGTTGATGATCTTGACGTCGTCGCGCTCGCCGGGGGTCATCGACTTGATGATGGCCGCGATGCGGTCGACGTCCTTGTCGTCGATGTTGTTGAGCTGGTCCTTGATCCCGCTGACGCCGGGCAGCATGCCGAGCAGCTTGGTCATGGAGCCGAGCTTCTTGAGCTGCTCCATCTGCTTCAGGAAGTCGTCGAGCGTGAACTCGTTGCGGGCCAGCTTTATGGCCATCTTCTCGGACTCGGCCTGGTCGAACGCCTGCTCGGCGCGCTCGATCAGGGTCATCATGTCGCCCATGTCGAGGATGCGGCCGGCCATCCGCTCGGGGTGGAAGACGTCGAAGTCCTCCAGCTTCTCCCCGGTGGAGGCGAACATCACCGGCTTGCCGGTGACCTGGCGCACCGACAGGGCGGCACCACCGCGGGCGTCGCCGTCGAGCTTGGTCAGCACCACGCCGTCGAACCCGACGCCGTCCATGAAGGCCTGCGCGGTGGTCACCGCGTCCTGACCGATCATCGCGTCGACGACGAACAGGACCTCGTCGGGCCGGACCGCGTCGCGGATGTCGGCGGCCTGCTTCATCAGGTCGGCGTCGATGCCCAGGCGGCCGGCGGTGTCGACGATGACCACGTCGTGCAGCTTGGTCTTGGCGAACTCGATCGAGTCCTGGGCGACCTTGACCGGGTTCCCGACGCCGTTGCCGGGCTCGGGGGCGAACACCGGCACGCCGGCGCGCTCGCCGACCACCTGCAGCTGGGTGACCGCGTTGGGCCGCTGCAGGTCGGCGGCGACCAGGATCGGGGTGTGGCCCTCGGACTTCAGCCAGCGGGCCAGCTTGCCGGCCAGCGTGGTCTTACCGGCGCCCTGCAGACCGGCGAGCATGATCACGGTCGGCGGGTTCTTGGCGAACCGCAGCCGCCGGGTCTCGCCGCCCAGGATCTCGACGAGCTCCTCGTTGACGATCTTGACGATCTGCTGGGCCGGGTTCAGCGCCTTGGAGACCTCGGCGCCCTCGGCGCGCTCGCGCACCGCGGCGATGAAGGGCCGCACGGCCTGCAGCGAGACGTCGGCCTCCAGCAGCGCCTGGCGGATGGCCCGCAGGGTCTCGTCGATGTCCTGCTGCGAGAGCCGACCCTTGCCGCGCAGGTTCTTGAACGTCGTGGCCAAACGATCGGACAGCGTGTCGAACACGTCGTATTCATCCTTCGCGCGGAAATCAACAGATCGGGCGGATTAAAAAACCGCCGTAGTCCACCAGGGTAGCCGCTGACGTCGCCGGACCCGAGTGAAGGCGGTCTTTGTCAGAACGGTGCGCCACCATGGTGGCAACACGAGGTGAGGGAGAACAACACAGTGACTCTGGTCAACAAGTACGCGGGGACGTGCGCCGCGTGCAAGGGTCGGGTGGAAGCCGAGGCCGGTACGCGCGCCAACGTGGACGGTGCGTGGCTGACCTATCACCATGAGTGCGCCCCGGCCTGGGAGCCTCAGGCCCGGGTACAGGGTCAGCCGACACAGACCGGTCAGCCAACACAGACCGAGGCCCCGGCCGCCGTCCCGCCGCAGCGCGGGTCGCACGACGGCTGGCACCGGCGCCGGCTGGCCGGCTTCGACACCGAGACCACCGGCCGCGACCCCAGGACCGTGCGCATCGTCTCGGCGGCCATCGTCACCTCCGACGGTACCGAGAAGACCTTCCTCATCGACCCCGGTGTCGAGATCCCCGCCGAGGCCACCGCGATCCACGGCATCACCACCGCGCACGCCCGCGAGCACGGCACCGCGCCGCGCCGGACGCTGGACGAGATCGCCGACGCGCTGGCCGCCGAGCTGCGCGCGGGCACGCCGCTGGTGGTGTTCAACGCCCCCTACGACCTGACGCTGCTGGAGGCCGAGCTGGCCCGCAACGGCCTGACCCCGCTGGCCTCGCGCGCCCCGGTGGCCCCGGTGATCGACCCGCTGGTCATCGACCGGCAGATGGACAAGTTCCGCAAGGGCGCGCGCACGCTGGAGGCGCAGTGCCAGTTCTACGGCGTGACCATCACCCGCGCGCACGACGCGGCCGCCGACGCGCTGGCCGCGATGAACCTGGCGCAGGTGATCGGCGCCAGCTACCCGGCGGTGGGGACGCTGGACGCGGTGCGGCTGCACGAGGCACAGGCGCGCTGGAAGGCCGAGCAGGAGGCGGACCGGGCGGCGTTCCGCGAGCGGCGCGGGGAGAAGTCGTACGCCGAGCCGGAGTGGCCGACCCGGCCGCTGGCCACCTCGGCGTGACGCGGAACACACCGACTATAGGTGTGGCACAGGTGTGGCATAGGTCATAGGTGTGGAGACGAACGGCGGGCGACCCGGAGCACGGGCTGCCCGCCGTTGTCGTCTAAACAGGCCACTGACATTCGCCGCACAGCGCCGCGGCGATCTCGCCGGGCCGGAACGCCGGGGTCGGCGAAACGCCGGACCAGCAGGCACTCTTGCAGTACTTTCGCGCGTTGAACCCATGATCCAGGTCGATGATGCCGACAACACGTCGGGAAGAACCACGTGATCTCCCCTGCGTGAAACCGGACAGCTCTGACTGAATCAGGACCACTAAACGCCCTGGAAAGTAAAATCCTGGTATAGCGTCCTGGGCCGATCCCTTTTGTCGTTCGGGGTCTCGCTAGGGTTACGGCCGGACACTCGTATCCACGCCGCCCAACCTGGACGGTGGCGGGAGTTCACGCCGAATCCGGCGAAGCGCGACCCGCCGTTTCCACGGGCACCCACACAGCCCGCTGGCGAAGCGCCGATCTGGAACCGGGGACCCACAAGTCCCACCGGCCCGCATCCACTGGGGCCAAGGGGTGAATCGGTCCGCTGCGTACCCCCGCGCGGCGGCCTGTAGGGCACGCTTCTCAGCCCGAACCCGACAGCTAACCCGGTAGGCGGCAGGGAGAGAAGGAGAGTCGCCCTAGTGGCGTCCCACAAAACCGTGACAACTCACCGCGCGTCCAAGAAGACGATCACCGCCCCCCGTACCGCGGTGACGCTGGCGACCGCCACGGTCGGTTCCATCGCTCTGGTCCCGGGTCTGGCCCACGCGGACCCGACGCCGGGCCTGAACGACGTCAAGAACCAGGTCAACAACCTCCACCAGCAGGCCGAGCAGGCCTCGGAGGCGTACGACCAGGCGGCCACCAACCTGGCCACGCTGCAGAACAAGGTCAACCAGATCCAGGCCCGCATCACCGCGGAGCAGTCGCAGCTGACCAACGCGCAGTCCTCGCTGGGCAGCCTGGCCGCCGCGCAGTATCGCGCCGGCGGCGTGGACGACTCCCTGCAGCTGATGCTGTCGGCCTCCCCGGACAACTTCCTGCAGCAGGCCACCGCGAACTCCGAGGTGTCCACCCGCTCGGCCGCCTCGATGCAGACCGCGCAGGAGATCAAGCGCCAGCTGGACCAGGACAAGTCCGAGGCCTCCTCGGACCTGCAGCAGCTGCAGAAGACCCGCGACGAGATGGCCCAGAACAAGGCCGACATCGACGCCAAGGAGAAGGCCGCGCAGGCCCTGCTGGACTCGCTGACGCCGACCCAGCGCACCCAGTACGTCCAGCAGCAGACCCAGGCCAACCAGCAGAACGTCAAGACGCCGGCCAACCTGCCGCCGGCGCCGAACGCCCGCGCGGCGATAGCCGTCGCCTTCGCCAAGGCGCAGCTGGGCAAGCCCTACGTCTACGGCGCCGACGGCCCGAGCAGCTTCGACTGCTCCGGCCTGACGATGGCCGCCTGGGGCGCCGCCGGGGTGTCGATGTCGCACTCCTCCTCGGCGCAGGCCTATGAGTTCCCCCAGGTGAGCGAGGCCAACATCGCCGTCGGCGACCTGGTGATCTACTACGGCAGCCTGCACCACGTCGGGATATACGTGGGCGGGGGCATGATCATCCACGCCGCGATGCCGGGCACGGTGATCCAGTACGCCCCGCTCCACTCGATGCCTGTGGCGATGATCGTGCGGCCGTAGTATCGTGCCGAGCCAGCCGCGGGGCGCCGACGTCACGTCGGCGCCCTTCGACGTTGTCAGGGGGACGGAATGTCAGAGTACGAAATCGGCCGGGAGGCCGAGGAGTTCCAGGAGCCGGTGAGCGCCGGGGAGCCGACGCGGGACGCCGCCGAATCGTCCGACGCCGCCGACATCTCCCAAGCCGCCGACGGAGCCGACGGAGCCGACGGAGCCGACGAACCGGCGGACGAGCCGATCGACGAGCCGGTCGAGGAATACGCCGAGCCCTACGCCGACCCGCAGGAGTGGATCAGCGGCCTGGTCGCGAAACTGGAGCGTGCCGAGCAGGGCATCGGCTCGGGGCCGCGCGACGCGCTGATGGCGCGGATCAAGCTGGCACAGGCCTATTCGGAGCTGGGCGACTCGGTGCAGGCCGCGCCGCTGGCGGTGGCGAACGTGGCGCAGGCCCGGCGGTTGTTCCCGTCGAGCGAGGGGATGCTGCGGCAGCTGCGGGAGTTCCGGGACGCCGCGTGCGAGGCCGCGGGCTGGACGGCCGCGATGATGCGCGAGTCGGACGAGGATCTGGACGCCGAGGATCTGGACGCCGAGGAACCCAGCGAGCTGGTGGCACGGCCGGACGCCGCGCAGGATTCCGCTCGGGAGCGGGTTCCCGCGCAAGCTGAAGCTGCCGCGGACCTCGCCGCGGAGCCGGAGCTGCCCGAGATCCCGCAGACGCCCGAGATCCCGCAGATGCCCGAGACCCCGGAGCTCCAGGAGATGCCGGAGATGCCGGCGCACAGGAGCCACCTCGGCGAGCCCGAACCGGTCGGCGCGGTGATCCACGAGTTCGTCCGCCGGGTGCCGGAGCCGGACGCGCTCCAGTGGGCCGCCGAGGTGCAGGCCGCGCTCACGCAGCCGGCCGAGCTGGCGATCCCGGCGCCGCCGGAGCCGGAGTACGCCGAGGAGGTCGAGCCCGCGCTCGCCTCGGCCGATCTGGCGGACCTGAGCGACCTGGCGGACCTCGCGGCGATCGAGGAGATCATCAAACTGCGCTATGAGCTGCGCGAGGCCCAGCGGACCATCGAGCGGCTGCGGCATGTGAACCGCAAGCTGCGCGAAGCGCTGGAGTACGACGAGGCTCCGTAGGCCCGCCGCACAACCGGAGCACAAAAGCGAGAGCCGGGTCCGAAGACCCGGCCCCCGGCGCCACGCTCAGGCGCCTACTCCCACTCGATCGTCCCCGGCGGCTTGCTGGTCACGTCCAGCACCACCCGGTTGACCTCGGCGACCTCGTTGGTGATCCGCGTGGAGATCCGCGCCAGCACCTCGTACGGCAGCCGCGACCAGTCGGCGGTCATCGCGTCCTCGCTGGAGACCGGGCGCAGCACGATCGGGTGGCCGTAGGTCCGGCCGTCGCCCTGCACGCCCACCGAGCGCACGTCGGCCAGCAGCACCACCGGGCACTGCCAGATCTCGTTGTCCAGACCGGCCGCGGTCAGCTCCTCGCGGGCGATGGCGTCGGCCTCGCGCAGCAGGTCCAGGCGCTCCTTGGTGACCTCGCCGACGATGCGGATGCCCAGGCCCGGGCCCGGGAACGGCTGGCGGCCGACGATCGCCTCGGGCAGTCCGAGCTCGCGGCCGACCTGGCGGACCTCGTCCTTGAACAGCTTGCGCAGCGGCTCGATCAGCTCGAACTGCAGGTCCTCGGGCAGCCCGCCGACGTTGTGGTGGCTCTTGATGTTGGCGGCGCCCGTGCCGCCGCCGGACTCCACGACGTCCGGGTAGAGCGTGCCCTGCACCAGGAAGCGCACCGGCTCGCCGGCGTCCGCCGAGGCCTCGACGATCTCGCGCTCGGCCTGCTCGAAGACCCGGATGAACTCGCGGCCGATGATCTTGCGCTTCTCCTCGGGGTCGGAGACCCCGGCCAGCGCCGACAGGAAGCGCTCCTCGGCGTCGACCACCTTCAGCTGAACACCGGTGGCCGCCACGAAGTCCTTCTCGACCTGCTCGGCCTCGCCCTTGCGCAGCAGGCCGTGGTCGACGAACACACAGGTCAGCTGCTCGCCGATGGCCTTCTGCACGATGGCCGCGGCCACCGCGGAGTCCACGCCGCCGGACAGCCCGCAGATCGCGCGCTTGCTGCCGACCTGCTCGCGGATCGAGGCGACCTGCTCCTCGACGATGTTGCCGGTGGTCCAGTCCGGCTCGATGCCGGCGCCCTTGTAGAGGAAGTTCTCCAACAGCAGCTGCCCGAACTGCGAGTGCATGACCTCGGGGTGGTGCTGGACGCCGTAAAGCCGCTTCTCGTCGTCCTCGAACGCCGCGACCGGGGTCTTGGCCGTGGTGCCGGTCACGCGGAAGCCCTCGGGGGCGGCCACGACCGCGTCGCCGTGCGACATCCACACCGGCTGCTCGGCCTGCGAGCCCGCGAACAGCGTGGAGTCGATCTCGGTGACCTCCAGCGCGGTACGGCCGTACTCCCGGCCGCCGGTCTGCTCGACCACGCCGCCCAGGGCGCGCGCCATCGCCTGGAAGCCGTAGCAGATGCCCAGAGTCGGCACCCCGGCGCGGAACAGCTCCGCGCCGACGTTCGGCGCGCCCTCGGCGTAGACCGAGGACGGCCCGCCGGAGAGGATCACCGCCTTGGGCTTCTTGGCCAGGATCTCGGCGACCGTCGCGGTGTGCGGCACGATCTCGCTGTAGACGTGGGCTTCGCGGACCCGGCGCGCGATGAGCTGCGCGTACTGGGCCCCGAAGTCGATGACAAGAACGGTGTCGGCAGGCTGCTCCATGATGGCCCAAGTCTATCGGGATCAGACGACCGCTCAGGTCACGCCGGTGATCGCGCGCGAGGCGGCCTCAGCCGCCCACGACTCCCATCGGCGCGGTGCGCGGCCAGGGCCGCACCGCCTCCAGGTACGCCGCGAGCCCGAGCAGCAGGGCCTCCTGTCCCCGCCGCGCGGCGAACTGCACGCCGATCGGCATCCCGCAGCTGTGCGTCCCGGCCGGGACGTTCATCGCCGGCCACCCGGCCAGGTTCCACGGCGGGCACAGCCCGGCGTAGGAGGTGTTCGCCACGAAGGTGGACAGCAGCCCGCGCCGGCCCCATCGGACCGCTTCCGGCGGCGGCCTGAGCAGGGTCGGGGTCAGGACGACGTCCGCGTCGCCGAGGAACCGGTCGGCATCGCGGTCCCGCCACTTGCGCCGGGTCCGGGCCCCGTTCAGCCCGGCCTTCGCCAAGGTGCGGCCGGCCGACGCCATCCGCCGCGTCGCACGGTCCAGGGCCCTCCGGTCGTACTCCCCGGCGTCCATGGCGGCGGCCGCGTACCAGGTCTGCACCGCGCCGAAGCCGAGGTACTGCGGGTAGCCCCGGGCCTCGACGACCGTGTGCCCGGCCTCCTCCAGCACCTTGGCCACGCTTTCGACGGTGTCCTTGTGCTCCTGGTCGACGCGGTAGCCCCGCGAGGTCGGCGCCGTCGACACCGCGATCCTCAGCCCGGAGGGGCGCGTGTTCGGCGCGGCGGCCAGGGCGGGGTCGCCGGCCATCACCGACAGCATCAGGGCCGCGTCCTCGACGGTGGTGGCCAGCGGGCCGTTCTCGGCCAGGCCCCACCACGAGTCGCGGCCGAGTCCGGAGGGGACGGTGCCGAGTCCCGGCTTGAAGCCGAACAGGCCGCAGCACGCCGCCGGGCCGCGGATCGAGCCCAGGCCGTCGTTGCCGTGCGCGACGGGCACGAGCCCGGCGGCCACCGCCGCGGCCGCGCCGCCGGAGGAGCCGCCCGGCGTCCGGGTCGGGTCCCAGGGATTGCGCGCCATGCCCAGGGCGCTGTCGGTCATCGCGACCAACGACAGCTCGGGGGTGTGGGTGAGGCCGACCACGACCGCGCCGGCGGCTCGGAGCCGGGCCACCACGGGATGGTCCTCGGGCTCCGGGGGGCGGTCCGCGGTCGCGGCGGTGCCGTGCCGGCACTGCTCGTCGGCGACCGCGACGTTGTCCTTCACCGCGACCGGTACTCCGGCCAGCGGGAGGTCTGCCAAGTCGGGGCGCGCGGCCACCTCGTCGGCCTCGGACAGCGCGGCGTCATGCCGGACTTTGCGGAACGCCCCGATCCGGGGGTCCGCGGCGGCTATGCGGTCCAGGGCCTCCTGGACGGCACCGCGCACACTGCTCTTTCCCTGTCGGACGGCCGCCGCGATCTCGGCGGCCGTCCGCGGTTCCACACCGCTTCCGGTCCAGCCAGCCATCCCTGCATCATCGCGCTGTCCACGAGCGAGGCAAAGAGGGCCGTCCACAGTTGCCGGAAGCGGGTCGCACTATTTATCGCGCCTATCGCGCAGCTCCCGTCGGTCTCAGCCGAGCAGGTCGTCGAACTCGCCGTCCTTGATCCCGTTGATCATGGCCTCGATCTCGGCCCGGGTGTACAGCAGAGCCGGCCCGTGCGGGTCGCGGGAGTTGCGCACCGCGACCGAGCCGTCCCCCATGCCCGCGAACTCCACGCAGTTGCCCTGCGAGTTGGAGTAGCTGCTCTTGCGCCAAGCGGCGGCGACCTTGGTGGCCGGCATGCCGTTGTAGGCCTCGAACTCGCTCATCTCGTGTTTCCCCTTACATGTACGGTGGGAAGGGTTGATCCACTGCACGTGCATCCGCGCGGGAATCAGCATTCGCTGATGCATGGCAGTAAACGGATGCTAGCGGTAGTGCTGGCGCACGCGCAGAGGTTTCGAGTGTGAAACGTTCAAAGAGCGGGTAAAGGTTCTCCCCGCAGGTTCAAGGCATGCGTTCGGAGTGGCTTCGATACCAGATCGATATACATTCGAGCCCTGCGACCGCCAACCAAACGACCCGGGCACCGCCCGCGATCAGGGGCGGACCGAAAGTGAGTACGAACACGGAAAGCGGTTACTGCCTCACGCCTCCCGACACCGGGGGTCAGCAGTCAGCTACGCGGTTGTAAAGCCGATGGAAATGTTCGTCTGAAGTAATGGACGCCCGACAGCGGGCCACAGGGGCGAAAAACGGCTCGCGCCTCAGCAGGCGAGCTCGAACAGCGCCCACACGACTTTCCCGGACGGCTCGGCCGCCCCGGGCGCACGGAAACGGCGCCAGCCCCAGTCGTCGGCCAGCGCCTCGACGAGGTACATGCCCCGCCCGGACTCGTCCAGGCCCCATAAGCCGTCGGCCGCGCGGGCCGGCGTGGGTGCCACCGGCGAGGCGGCCGAGGGATCGGCGACGGCGAAGAGCACTCGCTCCACACCCGCTTCGCCGGCCCCGGTGTCGCAGGGCTCGTGGACCAGACACAGGGATATCAGGTCGGACTCGTCCCGCATCCGTCCCGGGAGCACCGCTTCATAGGCGTGCACGAGAGCGTTGGTCACGAGTTCGGAGACCACGATGCCCAGATTCTCCAGCAGTGTGGCGAATCTCTCGGGCTGTCCGCGCCAGTCCTCCGCGACGTCGCGCACGAAGCGCCGGGCGGCCGAGACCGACTCGGCCCGCGCCGGGAGCACGCAATGCCGCGTCGACACGCTGCGCCCCACGGCCTGGTACCCGATGCAGACCGGCAGGTCGGCATGGAGCAGGGAGTAGGCGTAACCAGACGCGACCATCGGGTCTCCCGTCAGGTGCCGTCCGTGTCGGCGGCGGCACATGCAATCGCAGCGTTTTCCTATGCATAAGGCGGATGCACGTGCATGCTACAGCGTAGACGGCGCGCGCAGGGTCTCGGATGAGCAAAGACTTCGCCTTATCGATTCAGGGTCCTGTGGCACGCTGCCGGGAGCCCCGACAGCGGGGACGACCTAGGCTTGCGGTGTTCACAAGCGGACGCCCGAGTGGCACAATCGGCAGCTGATCCACCGCCCGGCACCTGCGAATCGCAGGCTCCGGGCCTGGCGATGGAGCGAGGAAGCAATGAGTGGGCCCCACACCGCTGATCCCGAGTCCGAGCCGCCGCGCTCGGGCGGCGCGACGGTGCGCCGGATCATGCTCGGCTCGCAACTGCGGCGCCTGCGCGAGGCCGCGGCGATCACCCGGGAGACCGCCGGCTGGGAGATCCGCTCGTCGGAGTCCAAGATCAGCCGTCTGGAACTGGGCCGGGTCGGCTTCAAGATGCGCGACGTGGAGGACCTGCTGACGCTCTACGGCGTCACCGATCCCGGCGCCCGCGAACCGTTCCTGTCGATGGCCAAGGCCGCGAACGCGACCACCTGGTGGCACGGTTACCACGACGTCCTGCCGAGCTGGTTCGCCGGCTACATCGGCCTGGAGGAGTCGGCCTCGCTGATCCGCACCTACGAGGTGCAGTACATACCGGGCCTGCTGCAGACCGCTGATTACATGCGCGCGGTGATGGCCGGCCGCGGCGTCTACGACAGCGACTCCGAACGCCGGGTCCAGGTCCGGCTGGAGCGCCAGAACGTGCTGCTGCGCGACGCGGACGCGCCGCGGCTGTGGGCCGTGGTCGACGAGGCCGCGCTGCGCCGCCCGGTCGGCAGCCCGGAGATCATGCGCCAGCAGTTGTCCCACCTGCTGGAGATGATGGAGCGGCCGAACGTCACGGTGCAGGTGCTGCCCTTCCAGTCCGGCGCGCACGCCGCCGAGGCCGGAGCGTTCACCATCCTGCGCTTCGCCGAGCCGGACCTGCCGGACGTGGTCTACCTGGAGCACCTGGCCGGCGCGCTCTACCTGGACAAACGCGATGACGTGGACGTCTACCTGCAGGTGATAGAGCGGATCAGCGTCACCGCGCTGACTCCGGCACTCACCGCCGAGGCGCTGGCCAAGCTGATCAAGGACTTCTGAAAGGCCGGTAGGAGGCAGCAAGCTTCTTAAGGTTCTTAATCAGGTATCTGTACTCGAACATCCAAAACGGATACGTTCGTAGCCATGCCTGACAGGGGAGACGAACGGGGGCGTGGCGGCACACGGACACTGGTGACCGGCATTCTGGCCGGCACCGAATGGCTCCCCGCCACCAACCCGCAGGAGGCGACGCAGACCGCTCGCGACGCCCGCGACCTGGCGGTGCGGCTGCGGCCGGTGCTGTCCAAGCTGGCGCAGGCCCCGCGCGGCGGACGCCGCCGCGATCTGGAGTGGCTGCCGGCCGTCGAGCAGCTGGCCGTGGACGCGCAGTACTTCGCCTCGTGGTGGCTGCCGAGGCTGGAAGGCAAGTCGGCACAGTCCTGGCCGTCGTGGTCCGCCGACGGATACGCGGACTGGGTGAAGCGGCTCGACGCGCAGCGTCTGCGAACCCTGGAGATGGTCGAGGGAACGGCCCCGGTGACACGGATCGCGTCGGTCACCCAGCTGCGGCGCGGTAAGAACGCGGCGGCGGAGGCCGAGACGGAGGCCGCAGCGGCCGCGGTGGCCCCGGAGAGCCTGGAAAGCCTGGGGAATCTGGAGCGCCCCGAACACCCGGAGTCCCCGGCGCCCCCGGCTCCGGGCGTCGAGAGCGGCACAGAGTCCCACTCCCCCGCACGCCACGCCCGCGGCGCGTCGGGCGGCGACGAAGAGCGCTCTGCGCGGATCACGCCGTTGCGCGGGCCCGGTGCGGCTCTCATGGACGCGGCCTTCATGGACATGGCCGAGCAGAACCGGTCGGCCGACGAGACACACATAGCGAGGGCGACGCCGACTTCGGCCCCTGACACGCGTGTCCCGGCCGAGCCGGAGCTGCCGCCGGTACCGAGGACGCCGCCGAATCAGGGCCCGGTCATCGACGACCCGGACACCACGCATGTCCAGCGGCCTCCGGCGGACAGCAGGCCGCTCGGATTCGACGATCTCGCCTCAGCGGCCTCCGGCGCCTCAGAAGTCTCAGATGCCGCCCCGCCGCGGGTGCCCCGGACGCCGCCGAACCAGGGCCCGCAGGACGCCGGCATTGGCGTCGGCGCGGACATCCTGCAGATCCCCCGGACGCCGCCCAACAGCGGCCCGGCGGACGCCGATGGCGGCGCCGATGTGCCGCGCACCCCGCGCGCGCCGATCGTCAGCCTGGTCGGCGACGACGACGGGCCGCGCGTCCCCCGGACGCCGCCGAACCCCGGTCCGGCGGTCGCCGAGGACGACGCCGACGCGACGCACATCTCGCTGGCCCCGGTGGTCCCGGCCGCGAAGAGTCCGGCCGCAATGGGCCCGGTCGCTCAAAGCCAGGCTGCAAAGAACCCGGACGCAAAGACTCCGGGCGCAAAGACTCCAGGCGCAACGTCCCCGGCCGCCAAGACCCCGGCGGCTCCGGCCGCGCGGGCCATGCCGGCCATGCCGGCCATGCCGACCACGCCAGCCACGCCGACCGCTCCGGCGGCGCTCGCGACCGGCGCGGAGGAGCAGACACGGCCGTTGTTCCGGCCCGAGCGGCCGGCCACGCCGCCGCCGTCGGTCTCCGCGGCTCCCGCCCCCGCGGCGGCCGCTCTGGCTTCGGCATCGGCCGGTGCGGCGGGCGCGAGCACCGCTGCCGGCTCCGGCCGCGGCTCCAGCGTCGGGCTCGGGCTGTTCGGCGGCGACGACTCCCACGACGAGTTCGAGGACTTCCAGCCCGGCGACGACCGGCCGCCGCCGGTGTTCCCGATGACCGAGCCGGTCGAGCCGGTGGACCGCGGGCGCATCGTGCGGTTCGCGGCGGCCGCCGTGGTGCTGGCGGCCTTGTGCGTGGTGGCCTTCGTCGCGCTCACCCAGAAGAGCTCGAACACCAAGACCGCCGCGACCACGACGCCCTCGACGAGTTCGAGCAGTCCGGCCGCGAGCGCGTCCAGCAGCGGTTCGTCGAGTTCGGCCAACCCCGGCGCCGTGACGGCACCGACGGCGACCGACACTCCCCCGGCCTCCTCGAGCGCTCCCAAGCCGCCGCCGAGTTCGGCGCCGAAGCCGAGCACGCCGCCGAGCACGGCTCCGCAGAGCACTTCCGCACCGCACAGTTCGGCGGCCCCTCCGCCCCCGCCGCAGAGCACCCGTCAGCAGCCTCCGGCCGGCGGCGGCGTCAGGGCCCTGAACGTGTCGCTGGCGCCGGACGCGACCGGGAGCTTCACCTACGTCGCGCACGTGCACGTCACGACGAGCGGGACCGGGTCGGTGACGGTCACCGTGACGTTCGCCGGGACGTCGTCGTCCGGCTCGCCGGGGTCCACCGGGGCGCAGAGCCAGTCCTTCACGCTGTCGGGCAAGACGTCGTACGACATCGATCCGGAATTGGATGTGCACGGTATGTGCACGGGGTCGGGCGAACAGCCTTACATCGACGCGGTCGCCAGCGCCTCCGGAGCGAGCTCGTCGGTGGCTTACGCCAGCTCACCATGCTGATCATCAAGCTGATCATCAGGCTGAAATCGGGCCGTTATGGGAGAACCCCTACCGCGCCTCGAAGCGTCACCCTATAGTTCAGTGCATGGGCCAGGATGGGGGGATTGGCCTTCTGACCTTTGTGTCGGAGTTGGCCGATCGCACCGTCGGGGTCAACGTGCGGGCGCTGAGAAGCAAGCCGGAAGATTCCGTGCGCACGGGGTCGTCCGGGGTCGCTGACGCGTCCCGGCCGTAGATCGGCAGCGTTGGCCTCCTCCCCCTGGACCACGCCCCACGCCGCCCGCACGCACCACGCGGACGGTGAACACCGACGCCCTTTGCAGGCAACCGGCCCCGAACCGGTCGGCCGCCTGGACCGGGCCGTCAGAGCAGCATCCATCGCAACAGGGGGGAAACACCAATGAGCACCACGACCGTCGGTACCCAGCGCACCGCCTCGCTCGACCGCCTCACGGCACGCGAGATGGAGATCGCCCGGCTCGTCCGGGACGGACGCACCAACCGTCAGATCGCCCGCGCCCTGGGGCTGTCCACCAAGACCGTCGAGGCGCATCTGTCGCGCATCTTCGCCAAGCTGTCGATCCCGTCCCGGACGGTGCTCGCGGTGCTGGTGACGACTGGAGAGCGCGCGGCAGCCTGATCCCGGGGCCGCAGAAGGGCCGCCGAGAGGCGGTGCGGGCGGCGGCTTCGAGATGATGAACGCCTTCTGGCACGGTGCGCGTCGGTACGGATCGCGCACCGGGCCGGGAGGCGTTCTGGGTTTGCGGGCACGGGCGTTTTCCGCCCGCGGGCTTTCGGTCTTGCGCTGCTTCCGGGCTGGCGGTGGCGCCGCGGCTCACCGCCCGAACTCGTAGGCCCCCGCGTTCGGCTTCCGCGTCCGCAGCCAGTAGCGCCACGTGAAGCCCGGCCAGATCGTCGTGTTGCGGCCGTGCTCGTCGAGGTACCAGCTCTGGCAGCCGCCGGCGCTCCACACCTGGGTGGCCAGGGCGCGCTGCACGCCCGCGTTGAAGCGGTTCTGGGCCTGCGGGGTCGGGGCGATGGTGGCCGCGCCGTTTTCGTCGGCCAGGGCCAGGAGCTTCATCAGGTACTCGGTCTGGGCTTCGATCATGAAGACGATCGAGTTGTGGCCCAGGCCCGTGTTGGGGCCGACGAGGATGAACATGTTGGGGAAGCCGGCGACGGTCATGCCGTAGTACGCCGCCATGCCCCCGGCCCAGTCCTGCTTCAGGCTTCGGCCTGCGGGGCCGCGCATGTCGATCGTGTCGAAGGCGTCGGTGACGTGGAAGCCGGTGCCGTAGATGATGGCGTCGACCTCGTGCTCGGTGCCGTCGGCGGCGACCACCGCGTTCCGGCGGATCTCGCGGACGCCCTGGTCGACGAGGGCGACGTGGTCGCGGGCGAGCGCCGGGTAGAAGTCGTTGGAGATCAGGACGCGCTTGCAGCCCATCGTGTAGTCGGGCTTGAGGCGGCGCGCGAGCTCGGGGTCGCGGAGCTGGCGCTTGCGGTGCACGTTGGCTATGCCCTCGGCGGCCTTCATGAGCTTCGGGTTCACGAAGCCCATCGCCCGGGATTCGGCGGTCAGGTAGATCAGGGTGCGATGGGCGCGCTGGAAACCGGGCACGCCCCGGTACAGCGCCTTGGTCACGCCGGAGATGTGCCGGTCGCGCTTGGGCATGATCCAGGCCGGGGTGCGCTGGAACAGCACCACCGAGGCCGCTTGGCGCGCGACCCGCGGCAGGAACTGGATCGCCGAGGCGCCGGTGCCGATCACGGCCACGCGCTTGCCGGTCAGGTCCACGTCGTGGCGCCACTCGGCGGAGTGCCAAGCGGGGCCCTCGAAGTCGCCGACGCCGGGCACGTCCGGGAGCAGCGGACGGTGCAGCGGTCCCATTCCCAGAGCTACATAGGAGGCGCGGATCTCAGTACCCGCCCCGGATTCGCTTTCGGGAGCACCGAGCTTGACCCGCCACTCCTTCGCCGCCTCGTCCCACTCCCCGCCGTCGAACCGCACCCCGAAGTACAGGTGCTCCTCAAGCCGGTACTCGCGCACGCAGTGCCGCAGGTAGTCCAGGATCTCCGGCTGCCGCGCGAACATCCGGCTCCACTTGGGGTTCAGCTCGAACGAGAACGAGTAGAGATGCGACTGGATGTCGCATGCGGCGCCCGGATAGTTGTTCTCCCGCCAGGTCCCGCCGACGTCGTCGCCCTTCTCCAGGATCACGAAGTCGTCGCGCCCGGCCTGCTTGAGCTTGATCGCCATGCACAGCCCGGCGAAGCCCGAGCCGACGATCACGTACTTCGCGCGGGCCGGCACCTCCCGGGCCGGATGGCCGCCGGTGATGAGCGCCTCGGACAGCTCCATCGGGTCCGTTTCCTCGGCGACGCGTGTCATGCCGCGCTCTCCTCCCGCGCCCGGGCCGCCGCGACCAGCTGGGCCAGCAGCGTGCTCACCACCTGCGGGCGCTCCATCGGCAGCATATGCCCGGTCCCCGGGGCCACGGTCAGCCGCGCGCCGGGGATGGCCTCGGCGAGCCGGCGCGCGTGCGAGACCGGCGTGAGCTTGTCCTTCGAGGATGCGACGACCTCCACCCGCGCCCCGGCAAGGTTCTTCAGCGCGGCGCGCTTGTCGTGCACCATCAGCGCGGGGAAGAACCCGGCGAGGGTGGCGCTCGGGCAGGTCTTCAGGATCTCGTTGCACTCCACGACCGCCGCGCGCGGCGCCTTGCGCCCGAACAGCAGCCAGCGGGTCTGCGCCACGGCCAGGAACGAGGTCGTGGACTGCTTCGCCCGGAACGCGTCCGCCTTGCCCGGCCTGGCGGCGATCTTCCGCAGGGTGCTGATGATCGTGTTCCGCACCGGCTTGGCGACCACCTCGGGGAAGCCGAGCGTGAGCCGGGACAGGCCGCCGCTGGAGGTGTTGGTCAGCAGGACGCCGGCCACCCGGCCGCCGGGCCGGAACAGCTCGGGCCGCTGGTCGGCCAGCGCCATGACGGTCATGCCGCCCATCGAGTGCCCGGCCAGGACCACCGGGCCGGCCGGGACCAGCTGGTCCAGGACGGCGGCCAGGTCGCGGCCGAGCTGGTCGACCGACGGTCCCGGGCCGAAGCGCTCGGCGTCGGCGGCGGGGACGCCGGACAGCCATTCCCCGCCCGGCGTCGAGCGTCCGTGCCCGCGCTGGTCGTAGCGCAGGATCCGGACGTCCCCGGCCCCACCCTCCACGAGGGACTCGGCCTGGGCCCGCCAGGAGCGGGTGGACAGCGTCCAGCCGTGCGCCAGCACGAGGGTGACCGGCGCGTCGGGGGCGCCGTCCTCCTGGACGTTCAGCTCGGCGCCGTCGAAGGCGGTGACGGTGTGGAATCGCGGATCGGCCATGCTCCCCTGCCCCTGCTCGCCGGTACTTACCGGCCGGTAGCTTACTGAGAGTAGGTTCGGAAGTCGATAGAGTCCGGGACCATGAACGACGCCCCCCGCCGCAAGCGCGTGCCCCGCGCCGAGCGCGAGCTGCAGATTCTGGCCGCCGCCGAGGAGGTCTTCGCCGAACGCGGGTTCCAGAACACGTCGATGGACGAGGTGTCGCTGCGCGTCGGGGTGTCCAAGCCGATGTTGTACGAGTACTTCTCCTCCAAGGAGGGGCTGCTGCTGGCGTGCGTGGCGCGGATCCGCGCGGATCTGCACAGCCTGACGCTCAACGCCGTGTCCGCCGCCGAGCCGAAGGGCCCGCGGGCGGTGCTGGAGGCCGGGCTGGAGGCGTACTTCGACTTCGCCGACCGGCACGGCCGGGCCTGGGCGGTGTTGTTGAACGAGTCGGTGATCGTGGCCGGCCCCGCCGAGGAGGCGATCGAGGCGATCCGCGGCCAGCAGACCCGGCTGCTGGAGGAGGTGCTGGGCCACTGGCTGCCCTCGGCGTCCCCGACCCGGCTGGCGATCATGGCGCACGCGCTGGTCGGCGCCGGCGAGCGGGTCGCGCGATGGCGGCTGCGGGACGGCTCGGGCATCGGACCGCACGAGACGGCGGTGCTGCTGGCCGACGCGTTCTGGCCGGGTTTCGCCGAGATCGAGGCGGCCGCCGGGCCCAGATCATAAGCCCAGCGTGACCAGCTCAGCACGGTGCGAGAACCTTTCGTCCGAAAGGTGAACTCCGGGCGTCCTGGATAGGTACTCTCATGCACTCATCGCATATCGTGAACATCATGGCGGAGAGTCCCGGCCACGGCGGTCCTGCGGAACCGACGGGCGAACACGAAGAGCGGCGTCGCGTGACGGCCGACATCCCGCCGTGCCACTGCGTGATCTGCGACAGCGAGAACGCGGCGGCCCAGACCCTCACCGCGGCCGAGAACGAGCACTTCGCCGACGACGACGGCCTGGCCGACGAGGAGGAGGACGCGGTCCGCGCCCTGGTCCCCGGCTGGTTCGGCGAGGCGGCCGCGCACGTGCGGCGCACCGGCTGGACCTCGATCGGCATCATGCCCGGCACCCGCACCCCCGGATGGGCTTTCTCGGTGGGGCTGTGGCACAGCTACCGCGCCCCCGAGGTGTCCCTGTTCGGCCTGCTGCTGCCGGACATGCAGCAGCGCGTGAACCGCGCCGGACGCCTGATCCGCGACAACAAGCCCTTCGGCTACGACATCGAGATCGACGGGATCCTGGACGCCCAGCCGGTGGTCGCCAAGCGCGTGCACCCGGGCTGGTACCCGACGCTGTTCGGGTTCGCGGTCGGGTTCTACCGCGGGGCGGTTCCGCCGTTCGTGCAGCTGGTCTGGCCGGACAGCCACGGGCTGTTCCCGTGGCAGCCCGGATGCGGGCTGCGGTGCCGGACGGTGCAGCCGCAGCTGTGGCTGCCGCCGGAGCTGCACCCGGACGGGCCCTGGCAGAACCCGCGCTGAGGTCGGGGGCTGCCACACCGATCAGGTGGCCTCGCCTGCATGGCCCCTTGACGGAAAACCGGCGGTATGACCATCAACCCGCCGGACCGCCGGACCCGCAACCAGCCTGACGCTGATCACCGGCCCGGCCCGACGGCCTGACCGGGCAGCCAGCCTGCTCCCGGCAGCCGGCCCGAGCCGCCGCCGGCCCGGCCGACCGCCACCTCGCCCTACGCCTGCACAGCCGCCGGCTCTGCCCTGGCCGCCGCCGGCCCGGCCGGCCGCCGACCTCGCCCTATGCCTGCACAGCCGCCGGCTCGGCGGCGTCCTTGGCCTCCTGCTCGGCGACCAGTCTCGCCGTCCCGCCCCCGGCGGCCAGGCCGGCGGCGCGCGACAGCAGCGTGATCAGGCGCTCGGCGCGCTCGGGGGTCAGGCCGCGGTAGGCGCGGGAGGCGAGTTCGTCGGTGATCTCCTCCGCCTGCTCGCGGAACAGGCTCATGGCGTCGTCCGGGTGGGGGTAGGGCAGGGGCCAGCGGAAGAACTTCGCGCCGCCTTCGCCGAGGGGGCCGGTGATGATCGCTTCCAGCGGCTCCAGGCCGGCCATCTGGACGGCCGTTATGTGCAGGCCGCCGCGCTGCTCGCGCATGACCATCGACCAGTGGACCACGCGGTGGCGGGCGGCGGCCGGTTCGGGCATCGCGCCCCAGGCCGCGGCCAGCGGGGACAGGCCGGTCTCGGAGGTGGTGGCGATCTCGCGGAGGATGTCGGCCAGTTCGTGGGCCTCGTCCTCCGGGAAGGCCGCCAGGTACTCGTCGGCCCACATGCGCTGTACGTCGCGGTAGCGGTCCACCTGGCGGTCCAGCGGGGGGCTCTGCTTCGGGTCGCGGGCCGTGGTCCAGCTCGGGACCGCCAGCTCGGCCGGGAAGAAGCCGGCGACAGCGTGCACCACTTCCGGGGCCACCGGTCCCAGGACGCCGACCCGGCCGCCGAAGTAGAACGGCCAGCCCTTCATCCCCAGATCCTTGGCCGCGGTGCGGGCCGCCTGGGAGGTCATGTAGTCGCCGCCGAGGGCCGTCAGCGGGGCCTTGGCCTCGACCGCGGTGCTCAGGGCCAGCTCGCGGATCTGTATCGGACCAAAAAGCGGTGCCGGATCGATTGTCGGATCAGCCGTCATGGACAGCGATTCTCCCCTTCGGCCGCGCGAGCTTACAAACCGCCTCGCACTGATGCTCTGACCAGGGCGTTGTCCGAGGTCCCCGGCATAGATCGCACCTAACGACTATTCATCCGCACGGAGCACGGCGGCGTGACGCGGTGCCGCGACGCGCGTTTTCGCGTGGACGGGCTTTGTCGGCGTTACCGCCGCATCTCCCAGCGTCACCGGAAATACCGATTCACCCGAACCCCACCTGAAGAATGAGGACTGGCATGCACGACGTGACCAAGCGCGGACTCGCGCTAGCGGTCGCGACCGGCGGCCTGCTGATCACTGGAGCCGCTCCGGCGCTCTCGGCGGTGTCCACGCACCCCGAGAACCCGGACCACGCGGGGAAGAAGAGCCAGCCGACGGGCGCCTCTTCACACCACGCGGCCATCCCGGTCAGCGCCCCGCAGGTCAAGCAGTACACCGGGCGGCACAAGGCCGACAAGGCCGACAGGGCCGACAAGGCCGCCGCCGCGCCGCACCACGCGGCCGCGCACCACGACGGCACGCCGCATCCCACGGACGCGCCGCACCACCCCGCAGCCCAGCACCACGCCACGGCAGCGCACCACGCCGGAGCGCACCACGCCGCACCGCACCACGCGACGGCCCCGCACAACCCTGCGGCAGCACACCACGCGGCCCCCCATCACGCCGCCGCGCCCCACCACCCGGCACGCCACGACGGCGCCCCGGCCCACGCCGCCCCCGGCATGTGGCCGGCCGCGGGCTCGACCTCGGCGCGCGACTACGGCCACGACGAGCTCAACGGCGCGCAGGCGCAGTCCGTGGACTTCGGCAGCCCCGGTCTGCTGACCGGCAACAGCTTCGAGGTCCCGGTCGACGCGCCGGTCAACATCTGCGGCCTGGTCGTGACCGTCCTGGGCGGCGGCGACAGCGCCGAGGGCAACCACTGCGTCAACGGCCCCGGCACGGCCGGCGGCCCGACCAGCTCGGCGTCCGCCGTGGCCCACGGCTCGCCCGGGGCCCTGTCGAACAACGTCGTGCAGGTCCCGGTCTCGCTGCCGGCGAACATCTGCGGCGACACCGTGACCGCCGTCGGCGGCGACGACTCGGCCGAGGACGTCCTGTGCGCCAACGAGGGCGCCCCGACCTCCTCGACCGCCAGGGCCGTCGCGACCGACTCGCCGGGGCTGGCGAGCGGGAACGTCGTCCAGGTGCCGGTCGACGCGCCGCTGAACCTGTGCGGGATCACCGCGAACGTGGTCGGCGTCTACGACACCGCGGCCGGGAACACCTGCGTCAACGGCGGGCACGTCCACGAACACGGTCACGAATACGACCACGGATACGGCCACGAGCCGATGCACCGCTCGACGGACGCCCCGGACGCGTACGGCCAGTCCCTGGGCGCCGGCGCGCAGGCCGCGACCGCGAACTCCTCCGGCGCGGTCACCGGCAACATCGTCCAGGTGCCGATCGAGGCGCCGCTCAACGCCTGCGGCGACTCGGTGAGCGTCGTCGGCGTGTTCAACTCCGCGCTGGACAACCACTGCGTGAACGACACCGCCGGCGGCGCGGGCGCGCTGGGCCGGGCCTCCGGCAACAACGGCCTGGCCGCCGGCAACGTCGCGCAGCTGCCGATCGACATCCCGACAGAGGTCTGCGGGGTCGTGGCGGCGGTCGGCGGATACCACGACACCGCCGCCGGCAACACCTGCGTGAACACCGGCGCCACCGGCACCGTGTCGAGCGCGAACACCGCCGGCGAGACCGGGATCGTGACCGGCAACGTCGCGCAGGGCAGCGTGAACGCCCCGATCGAGGTCTGCGGCACCACCATCGGCGCGGGCTACGCCAACAGCGGCACCGAGGGCAACGGCTGCTTCAACGGCCCGCCCCCGCCGCCGGTCAACTGCGCGCCCCCGCCGTGCCCGCCGCCGCCGGTCTACTGCCCGCCGCCGCCGTGCCCGCCGCCGCCGCACTTCCCGCCGCCCCCGCCGCCGCCGAGCCACCACCACCATCACCACGAAGAGCACCTGCACCGCCACCACCACCGCGGTCCGCACCACCACGAGGAGATGGGCCGGCTGCCGCACACCGGCACCGACGTCCTCGACTACGCGGGCCTCGCCGCCGGGGCCCTGGTGCTCGGCGCCGGAGCGGTGTTCGCCGGCCGTCGCAAGTCCGGCTCGGCCAACTAAGCACACCGACACCGGCGACTACACCGACGCCTACACCGGCCCAGTCCGGCACGACAACGGCAGCGGGGCCCCTGGATCCCAGGGGCCCCGCTGCCGTTTCCGCAGTGAGTGGCTACAAGAACTGATTCAGATCCTTCACCGAGATCAGACCCTCCCCGATAAGACCGCCCCCAGATATCCCTCGACATCGCCGTCGGCCTCGGCCCCCAGCATGGTCCGGGTCCAGGCGCGCCGCTCGTGGTCGATCACCGCGAGCTCCCACACGCAGCCGGCCTGCCGGGCCGGGCACCGGGCGATCTCCGCGGGTTCGGAGAACCGGGCCGAGTACGCGGCCGTGGACAGCAGACAGCCGTACGCCCACCACCCGACCACGTATGAATAAGCGTTCGTCGACCGGTGCGCGATCACGAACCCGACCCCATAGCGCCCGCCGCCGGTCCCGGGCTTGGGCAGCGCCTCCCCGGCGGCCTTGCGCGCGCCCTCCTGAGCGGCGTCGTCGAGCTCGCCCCCGGGCGAGGCGGACAGCCCGTGGAGCTTCACCCGCCAGTCGTCGATCTGGAGCAGGCCGAGCGGCCGCACCCTCCGGGGGGTGTACGGGACCCCACCGAGTGCCTCTGTCATGAGCCAGGATGCTGGCACACCTCGGGAAACGACTCAATGCTCTGCGCCGGGTTTCACTCGGGGCGGTGGAGGACGGCCCCGGTTCGAGACGGGGAGTCCGGCATCCGGGACGGCGGACGGCACGCCGGTCCGCCGACACGCCCGGCCGCCGGATCAGCCCATCAGGGCCTCGACCAGCCACTCCACCAGCGCGCCGAGCCAGTGGTACATGACCACTATCTCGTAGCGGTCGTCCTTCTCGTCGATGCGCTCGAACGGGTTGTCGTCGTCGTCCTCGATCTCCAGCCAGACCGCGAGGACCAGCCGGATGTCGTTGACCGCGCCGAGCCAGGCCCGGGCCTGGTCGCCGTCCAGGGACAGCTTGTCGCCGCCCTGGTAGTCCTGGAGCGTCTCCAGCACCTGGCGGGCCATGGCGCGCTTGCCCTCGCGCAGGTCCGGCTCGGTGAGCCGGCGGAACTCGCTGGCCTCGTCGGCGTCGCCGTAGGCGTCGGGGAACAGCCGCGCCAGCGCCGGGTTGTCCGGCGTCTTCACCGGCCCCTCGGCGATGCCCAGGGCGGCGACCAGCGGGTCCGGCTCCGAGCCCAGCGGGTCCTCCTCGTCCAGCAGCGCGAGCTGGCCGGTCAGCAGGAACCGCAGCACGCCGGCCTGGCCGTCGGTGAACACGCCGACGATCTGCCCGGACCGGTGGGCCTTGAAAGGCTTGAGCACGTGGGGATCCCCGATCTGGTCGTTCAGCCGTCCTGGCGCTGCACGGTCGCCCACAGGCCGTAGCCGTGCATCGCGGCCACGTCCTTCTCCATCTGCTCGCGGCCGCCGCTGGACACTATCGCCTTGCCGAGGTTGTGCACCTCCTGCATCAACCGCTCGGCCTTGCCCTTGCTGTATCCGAAGTAGGTCATGAACACATAGGTGACATAACTCATCAGGTTCACAGGGTCGTTCCAGACCACGGTGACCCACACCGGGTCCTGCACGGGAGCCGCCCGGGTCTCCTCCGTGGCCTCCGGATCGACCTCCACCGGCGCGACACTCATCCCACCAGACTACGCTGATAGATCGTGAACAGCACCGCGCTCCTCACGGACCACTATGAGCTCACCATGCTGGAGGGCGCCCTGCGCAGCGGGGCCGCCCACCGACGCTCGGTGTTCGAGGTCTTCGCCCGCCGGCTGCCCGACGGCCGCCGCTACGGCGTCACCGCGGGCACCGGCCGCCTCCTGGACGCCCTGGAGGAATTCCGCTTCGACGCCGCCGTCTGCGACTTCCTGCACTCCTCCGGTGTCGTGGACGAGCCCACCCGGGACTGGCTGGCCGGCTACCGCTTCACCGGCGACGTCCACGGCTACGCCGAGGGAGAGTGCTACTTCCCCGGCTCGCCCCTGCTGATCGTGGAGTCCACGTTCGCCGAGGCGGTGCTGCTGGAGACGCTCGTGCTGTCGGTGCTGAACCACGACAGCGCGATCGCCTCCGCGGCCTCCCGCATGACCTCGGCCGCGATGGGGCGGCCCTGTCTGGAGATGGGCTCGCGGCGCACCCATGAGCAGGCCGCCGTGGCCGCCGCCCGCGCGGCGTACCTGGCCGGCTTCGCGGCGTCCTCGAACCTGGAGGCCCGCTACCGCTTCGGCGTCCCCACGACCGGCACCTCCGCGCACGCCTTCGTCCTGCTGCACGACAGCGAGCGCGACGCGTTCAGCGTGCAGGTCGAGGCGCTGGGCCGGGGCACGACACTGCTGGTCGACACCTACGACGTGGCCGAGGCCGTGCGGACCGCGGTCGAGGTCGCCGGCCCCGACCTCGGCGCGGTCCGCCTGGACTCCGGCGACCTGCTGTGGATGGCGCACCGGGTGCGCAAGCAGCTGGACGAGCTCGGCGCCAAGCACACCAAGATCGTGGTCACCTCGGACCTGGACGAGTACCAGATCGCCGCGCTGGCCGCGGCCCCGGTGGACTCCTACGGCGTGGGCACCAACCTGGTGACCGGCTCCGGCGCGCCGACCGCGGGCCTGGTCTACAAGCTGGTGGCGCGCGGCGCGAGCGTGGAGGCGGACGCGCCGATGGTGCCGGTGGCGAAGAAGTCCTCGGAGAAGGCCACCCGCGGCGGCCGCAAGTACGCCTGGCGCCGCATCGGCTCCGACGGCGTGGCGCAGGAGGAGGTCGTCGGCACCGGCGCGGTGCCCGAGGCGCTGGCCGCCGAGGGCCGCGACCTGCTGATGCAGTACGTGGCCAAGGGCGAGGTCATCGCGCGCCCGAACCTGGCCGAGATCCGGGAGCGCCACGAGGCCTCACGGGCCGAGCTGCCGCCGTGGTCCACGCAGCTCTCGCGCGGCGAGCCGGCGATCCCTACGGTGTACCCGAGCTAGCAGCGCCCTACGAAGCCCTAAGAAAGAAGCCGACCATGACGCGCGCACTGATAGTCGTCGACGTCCAGAACGACTTTTGCGAAGGCGGCTCGCTGCCGGTCTCCGGCGGCTCGGCCGTCGCGGCCGGCGTGACCGCGCTGCTGGCCGCGCCGGACCGCGGCGGCTTCGAGCACGTGGTCGCGACCCGCGACTGGCACACCGACCCGGGCGCGCACTTCGCCGCCGAGCCGGACTACGTCGCCAGCTGGCCGGTGCACTGCGTGGCCGGCACCGAGGGCGCGGAGTTCCACCCGGACTTCGACCGCACGCACGTCGACGAGGTCTTCTCCAAGGGCGCGTTCCAGGCGGCGTACAGCGGGTTCGAGGGCATGCTGGACGGCTCGGACACGACGCTCGGCGACTGGCTGCGCGCCCGCGGCGTGGACACGGTGGACGTGGTCGGGATCGCCACGGACTACTGCGTGCGCGCCACGGCGCTGGACGCGGTGAAGCTGGGCCTCACGACCCGGCTGCGCTCGGACCTGGTGGCCGGAGTGGCCCAGGCTTCGACCGCTTCGGCGCTGGCAGAGATGCGCGATGCGGGTGTTGAGATCGTGCCGGCGGCGTAGCTACCGCGCCCGCCGCCGCTTCAGCCGCATCGCGTACAGCACCGCCACGACGAGCAGCACCGCGGCCATGCCGCCGAGGTAGGCCTCGGAGGTGCTGTCCAGCACCTTCATCTTCGTCGGCGAGGTGATCCGCGCGGCGAGCTTGCCCTCGCGGTCGTGGACCGACTGCCGCAGCAGGTACGCCAGCGGCACGATGCCGACCGCCGAGATCAGCAGCACGGCCAGGGTGTGGCCGACGCGCGCCATCGGACCGGCCTTCACCACGACCTTCGGGGCCTGCTTCTGCTTCGAGCCGCGCGGCTTGTCGAACTCGGTGCGGGAGGCGCCGGGGACCTTGTCGCCCGGCTTGGGGCCGGTGGTGATCTCCGGGCCGTCGAAGGGCTTGCCGTCCGCGCGCAGCAGGCGGATGCGCAGTGCCTGGTTCGCCGCGGACATCTGGGCCGGGGTCTGCTTCGGCGGGGCCACCATGCCCGGCCCGCCGGTGATGGAGATGCCCATGCCGGAGGCGCTGGCCAGTGGTGCGGCCGGGGAGGACGTCGATCCGCCGGCCGCCACCTGGAATCCCGGCATCGACTGCATAGACGACATCGACGGCGGCGCCTGGCGCGGGGGCTCGGGGATCACGTCGTCGAAGCTCGGCTCCCGCCTCGACGCGGAGAACGGGGACGCCGTGGGCTTGGCGTCGTCGAAGCTCACCTCGGACAGCGGACGCGGCGGCGCGAAGGCCGGGGTCTTCGACAGCGAGGCGGTTGAGGTGTCCGACGCCGCGGACAGCGTGTCGATGTCGGCGCCGCCGACACCCACGTCGTCCATCGGCGGGAAGGCGAGCGTCGTGCTGGCCAGACGCGGTGCCGGGGACGCGCCCTCGGCCCCGACGGCCCCTTCCGCGTCCCCTCCGCCGGCCTTCTTCGGCATCGGCTTGCTGGTCCCCGGGACCCACTTCGAACCGTCCCAATACCGGATGTATCCGGGGACTGAAGGGTCGGGGTAATAGCCGGGACGCGGTGAACTCTCCACGATCACCGAGCCTAGAACACTGCCGCCCAAACCTGTACGGGTGCCGGGATTCCTTACGCAAGCTTGAGGAATCGCCGACACCCGCACGATGACCAGCTACTACGTCCTTTGCAGTAGACGCGCGCCCGGGCGGGGCTCACAGGTTGCCGCGGCGCTCCTGCTCGCGCTCGATGGCCTCGAACAGGGCCTTGAAGTTCCCCTTGCCGAAGCCCTGGCTGCCGTGCCGCTCGATCAGCTCGAAGAACACGGTCGGGCGGTCCTGCACCGGCTTGGTGAAGATCTGGAGCAGGTAGCCCTCCTCGTCGCGGTCGACGAGGATCTTGCGCTTCTGCAGCTCCTCGACCGGGACGCGGACGGTGCCGATGCGGGCCCGCAGCTCCCCGTCCTCGTAGTAGGAGTCCGGGGTGTCCAGGAACTCCACGCCGGCGGCGCGCATCGCGTCCACGGTGGCCAGGATGTCGCCGGTGTTCAGCGCGATGTGCTGCACGCCGGGGCCGCCGTAGAACTCCAGGTACTCGTCGATCTGCGACTTCTTCTTCGCGATCGCCGGCTCGTTCAGCGGGAACTTCACCTTGCGGGTGCCGTCGGCGACGACCTTCGACATCAGCGCCGAGTAGTCGGTGGCGATGTCGTCGCCGACGAACTCGGCCATGTTCGTGAAGCCCATGACCTTGTGGTAGAACTCCACCCATTCGTCCATCTTGCCCAGCTCGACGTTGCCCACGCAGTGGTCGATCGCCTGGAAGATGCGGGCGTTCGGCTCGACCAGCGGCGCGCGCTCGACGTAGCCGGGGGCGTAGACGCCGGTGTAGCGCGAGCGGTCCACCAGCGAGTGGCGGGTGTCGCCGTAGGCGGCGATCGCGGCCCGGACCAGGACGCCGTGCTCGTCCTCGATCTCGTGCGGCTTCTCCAGCCCGGTGGCGCCGTGCGCGACCGCGTACTCGTAGGCCGCGTAGACGTCCGGGACGGCGATCGCGAGGTCCGTGACGCCGTCGCCGTGCTCGGCGACGTGCCGCGCGATGTCGGTGCCCGGACGGACCGAGCCCTTCAGCACGAAGCGCGCGCTGCCGGACTCCAGCACGTACGACACGCGGTCGGTGCGGCCGGTCTCGGGGCCGGAATAGGCGACCACCTTCATGCCGAAGGCGGTGGAGTAATAGTGGGCGGCCTGCTTGGCGTTGCCGACGGCGAACACGACGGCGTCCATCCCCTTGACCGGGAACGGGTCCTTGGCGGCGGTGGCGGAGGCGGTGCTGGCAGCAGCGGTTTCGGTCATGGTCCAAGCTTCGATCCGCAGATCAAAGTGCGCAACGGGAGCTCTGAGAGCTATACAATCTGCTCAGCCAAGAGGGCTCATCAGCACCACTTCTGTACAGTGTGACCAGCGACACATCAGGCAATACCCGACATGAAAGGGAAGCAACCGATATGTCCATGACTGAACCGCCGCCGTCCACGGCGCCGATCGACAGCCTCGACGCCCGGCTGCTCGCCCTGCTGACCGAGGAGCCGCGGATCGGCATCCTGGAGGCGTCGCGGCGGCTCGGCGTGGCGCGCGGGACCGTGCAGGCGCGCCTGGACCGGTTGCAGGCCCGGGGCGTGGTGCGCGGCTTCGGACCGGTGATCGACCCGGCGGCGCTGGGCTACACGGTGACCGCGTTCGCGACGCTGGAGATCCGGCAGGGGCGCGGGCAGCAGGTCCGCGAGCACCTGGCGGCGATCCCGGAACTGTTGGAGATGCACACGATCACCGGCATCGGCGACATGCTCTGCCGCATCGTCGCGCGGTCGAACGCGGACATGCAGCGGGTGATCGACAAGCTGGTCTCCTTCGAGGGGATCCAGCGGACCTCGACGGTGATCGCGATGGCGAACCCGGTGCCCTACCGGGTACTTCCGCTCACCGAAGTGTGCGCCACCGAGCGCCTCGAGGGGTAAGGACTGCTCCAGGGGTTTCTCAGGAGTCGCATTAGGTCACCGGCGTCACGACTTGCGAAAACGGTGTTACCGAGCGTCCGGCGATCCGTTAGGTTTGCTGCGTGTCCGAGCCGATCGAGGAACCCCCCGCGCCCGTGCCGACCCCTCCTCGACAGACTCCCCGTCAGACACCCCGGCCATGGTGGTCCCGGACACTCCTGGGCGTCGCGACCCTCGGCATCTCGCTGCTCGCGCTCTACCACCTGAGCATCACGTTCCTGACGAACTCGCCGACGAACACGGTCAGCACGAAGTTCGCCACCCCCATCGCCAAATGGGTCTACCCGTGGTTCGAGCAGAACTGGCGGCTGTTCGCGCCGAACCCGATGTCGCAGAACTTCACCGTCGAGGCCAGGGTCTCCACCGACTGCTACAGCAGCGTCACACCCTGGTACAACCTCTCGCAGATGGACTACGACACCATCGCGCACAACCCGTTCCCGGGCCACACCGAGCAGAACGAACTGCGCCGGGCCTGGACCGACGGCTACGCCGCGACCCACGACGGCTCCGACGTCCCCACCTCCGACCGCGGCGACATGATGCGGCAGTACCTGGTGAACATCGCACTCCAGCGGATCGACCCGCGCAGCGCCAAGGACGGCGTACCCCCGGGCAAGATAATGAACATCGAGTTCCGGGTGACCACCACCGACATCGCGCCGGCCGCGACGCCGAACCTGGTGATGACGCCGTCGGTGCACATCATCCCGTGGCGCCAGGTCTCCCCCGACGCGGTCTCCTACGGATGCCCGAACGGGAGCGTGGCGCCGTGACCTCGGACCTGGACGACACCGCCTCGGACCTGAACAACACCGGCCCGGACCTGGACGACACCGCCCCGGATCTGAACAACACCGCGCCGGACCTGAACGACACCGCCCCGGACCTGAACAACACCGCCGACGACACCGTCGACGCGACCGGAACCGTCCTCGACACCGCCGAGATGGCCGTCGCGGTGGCCGCCGCCGGGCCCACGCAGTTCCGGCACCAGCCGCTGACCTGGATCGGCGCCAGGGCCCGCAACGCCTTCACGTTCCTCACGACGCACGCCATCGCGCTCTACGGCACCGCGGTCCTGCGCATGGGATACGGCTCGCTCTACCTGATCTTCCTGCTGCACGAGTACCCGAAGCACGACGCGCTCTGGGGCCCGAACGCGCCCTGGACGCCGGCGCTGAACCAGCAGTTCGCCAACGACCCCGGCCTGGACTGGTTCGCGGTCGACCGCTGGTGGTACACGTTCCTCGGCCACGGCGGCAAGACCTGGTTCGAGTTCTGGTACACCGTCGCGATCCTGGTCTGCCTGCTGTTCGCGCTGGGCTGGCGCACCCGCGTCACCTCGATCTGCTTCGCGCTCACCATCATGGCGTTCACCGGCCGCGACGTGTTCCTCACCGACGGCGGCGACAACATCATGGGCCTGATGGCCATCTACCTGGCCTTCAGCCGCTGCGGCGCGCGCTGGTCGCTGGACGCGCGGCGGCGCCGGCGTCAGGCCGCCAAGCGCGAGCAGCGCGGCATCCCCGAGTTCGGCTGGCCGGACACTCCGGGCTGGCAGGCGGTCGCCGAGCTCGACCGGACCCGCGAGGAGATCGTCACCTTCCTGCACAACGCCGCGGCCCTGGTGATAGCCGCGCAGACCTGCGTGGTCTACGCCGCGGCCGGCCTGTACAAGTCGCAGGGCTCTTACTGGCAGAACGGGACAGCGCTGTACTACACGCTGAAACTGGACTGGTTCCGGCCCTGGCCCGGGCTGTCCGACTTCTTCGCGGGCCAGAGCGTCATGATCGCGATCGTGGCGTATCTGACGGTGTTCGTGCAGATCGCCTTCCCGTTCGCCGTGTTCAGCAAGTGGCTGAAGTACCCGTGCCTGGTGATGCTGGTCGGGATGCACTTCTCGATCGCGGTCGTGATGGGGCTGCCGATGTTCTCGGCGGCGATGATGGTCGGCGACGCGGTGTTCCTGCCGACGAGCCTGTGGCTGTGGGTCGGCAGGAAGGTGCGCGAGCAGCTGGCGCGGCTGCCTAGGCCCGGGCTGTATCTGATTTCAAAGCGGGCGCGTCCTGCTCCAGCCACTCCGCGAAGTCCGGAAGGGTCCGTACTCCCCCATCAAGCACAGCCTCATAAATCAGCGTCCCATTGACCGTCCGGCCGTACTCGGGGCGCGGCGTCCACTCCTCCTTGACGCGCAGGATGGCTTCGCGGGTCTCGTCGGTCAGCCGCGGCAGCAGCGTGCGCAGGTGCGCCAGGTCCGGCTGCCGCTCGGGCTGGTCGACGAACCACAGGTCCAGACTCCAGTCCCGGGGCCGCACCGAGCGATAGCTCACCTGGAGGAACAGGCCGTCGGGGTACTTGTCGGGCTCGGTGTTCCAGGCGCCGGTGTCGTTGCGGAAGGTCACCTGCCGCACCCGATCGTGCCGCGCCAGCTTGGTCGCCAGCTGCCCGACGGCGTCGAAGGCCGACAGGTCCAGGCGGGCACAGGCGGTGGTCACGTCGATGTCCGGCTTCACCATCACACCGAGCGCGGAACTGCCGGTCCGGATCGGATCGCCGACCGCCTCCAGCCCGGCCACCAGATCCAGGTCATCGAGGACCGCCTCCGCCTCACCCTGCAGGAGCCGCTGCCGCCGGAACAGTTCCTCGTCGATGCCCATCCTTCGAGTATGGTCCACCCACGATCTAAGCTGCGCGTATGACCCGCACCGATCCCGCCCCGGAACCGGAGACCAGCCAAACTCTGGACCGGGGGATCCGCGTGCTCACAGCCCTGGCCGACGCCACCGCCGGCCTGACGGTCGCCCAACTGGCCGAACGCGTCGGCGCCCCCCGCACCGCCGGCTACCGGCTGGTCGCCACCCTGGAGGCGCACGGCCTGGCCCGCCGCGACCCCGACGGCCGCGTACACCTCGGCGTGGGCGTCCTGCGCCTGGCCGCACGCGTGCACCCCCTGCTGCGCGAAGCCGCGACCCCACCACTGCGCCGGCTGGCCGAGGCCGTGGGCGCCACCGCGCACCTGACGGTCGCCGAGGGCCCGGACGCCCTGGCGATCGCGGTGGTGGAACCGACCTGGACCGACTATCACATGGCCTACCGCGTCGGATCGCGCCACCGGCTGGCACAGGGCGCGGCGGGCAAGGCGATCCTGCTGGGCCGGTCGACGGCCGGGCGTCCGCCCTCAATGACCAAGGACCCTGCGATGCTCTACACGGCGAGCGAGGGCGAACTGCAAGCCGGCGCCCACGGGATCGCGGCGCCGATCCGAGAGGTGCCGGGCCTGGAGGCGAGCGTCGGCGTGGTGTCGTTCGCGCCGTTGGACACCGGGGCCGTCGCGCCGCGGGTGATTCAGGCCGCGGCGGAGATCTCGGCGGCTTTGAAGTAGGGCGACGGGCAAAGGCGTTTTCTTACGGCTTCGCGCGGGTTGAAGACGGATCCGTTGGTGGCGCGGTTCGGTGGTGGGTCGGGTCGGGTGTAGGCGGCGGTGGTGTGGGCAGGTGGTCGGGTTTACTGCCACAGGCCACAGGCCACAGTCAAGAGCAAGGTCAAGAACTGAAAGGCGCCTCCGGCAGCGCCTACGCGGCGAGCGGCCTCGGCTCTGAGGGATCACCAGACCCCGCGCAGGTGGCGGTCCGAGTGTTGGTCGCCACTGTCTCGGTTCCCTCGTCGCTGTCGTCGCCGTAAACGGAACCATCCCGGCCTGGCGGTATCAAGTCGGATCGCCGTTGCTGTGGTCTAGTTTCGCCCGACTTGACACCGTCAGTCCGGAATGGTTGGCAGAGCCCGCCGACAGCGACGAGGGAACCGAGACAACCCCACCTGTATGGGAAACAGGATCCACGTGTCACACCGTGCTCACGCAAGCAGGCCAGTCGCGGCCGACCACCTGTGACAGGTGGATCCCGCACCCCATAGAGGGGTCTTTGTTCCGGGTCCCCCGCCGCGTCGGCGGGCGCAGCCAAGCTGGCCGGGCCGGTGGTGTCAAGTCGGACGAAATCGGACCACAGCAGCGTGTGATCCGACTTGATACCACCGGACCGGTCTGCTTCCTTCAGGCGACGACGCGGCGGGGGACCCGGAACACTGGCGACCACAAGCAACACCGCCAGCAGGCAACGCCGCGCACCACGCACGAAAAGCAAGGCGACCACTCCCGGACCGGCAGCAAACAGCAGGCCCGCACCCCCACCCCCGCTGTAGAGGCCCGCCGGAGGCCCTGCCCTTGACCGTGTCCACGCCAACCGCCGGCCGCCGGCCGCCAGCACGACACGAGGCACTCAACCAAACCGCGCCACCCACGGATCCCGCAAACCATACGCGAAGCCGTAGAAACGCCTTTGACTATCCACCCACGAACAAACCGCAGCGCCCCACCAGCGCGACCGCTCAGCGCGGTGTCAGCTCGAAGACCCGCAGTTCCCGGCCGCTGCGTTCGGTGTAGACGTCGAAGTTGGGCCAGGTCGTGGTCAGGACCGGCCAGATCGCCGTGCGCTCCTCGCCTTCCAGCAGGCGCGCGGTGACCGGGATCTTCTTGCCCTTCACCGTCAGTGTCGCCTCCGGGTTCGCCATCAGGTTCAGGGTCCACACCGGGTGGTGTTCCTGGCCCCAGTTCGAGCCGGTGAGGTAGTACTTGCCCTCGTGTCCGACGTAGAGCAGGGGCACGGAGCGTTCCTTGCCGGTTTTGCGGCCGACGGTTGTGAGCAGGAGGCCGGTGAGGCCGGAGGGGCTCATGGCGCCGACGCGGCCGCGGCTGACTTTGTACAGGACGCGGTCCACGCGCGGGATCGTGTGCTTCCCGACCGCCACGAACCAGGGCTGGCGGGCGAGGGTCTGGGCCGTGCGCTTCAGTGCCTTGGGCGTCATGGCGCGGAGTATGGCATCTGACGTGCCATCAGAGAAGGTCCGGCCGGAGATGCGGCCCGTTCGGGGGAACCGCGCCGGAGCGGTAGCGGCCCGGCGTCGTTCCCAGGGCCTTGCGGAAGGTCTCGATGAACGCGCTCGGGGTCGCGAAGCCGCACGCGCCCGCCACCGTCGTGACCGGCTCGCCGGTCGAGAGCAGCGCCAGCGCGTGCTGGAGCCGCAGCTGGGTGCGCCACTGCGGGAAGGTCATGCCGGTCTCGGCGCGGAACAGGCGGCTCAGGGTGCGTTCGGCGGCGCCGGCCTCGCGGCCCAGGGCCGCCAGGGTGCGGTCGTCCGCCGGGTCGTCGGCCAGGGTGCGGGCGATGCGGGCCAGGCGGTCGTCGTGCGGCCAGGGCAGGCACAGCGGCAGTTCGTCGACGGTGCGCAGCCGGTCCAGCGCCACCTGCTCCAGGTTCCGGCGCTGCCGCGGCCCCGGCTCCTCGGTGGTGAGGGCGGCGATCACCTCGCGCAGCAGCGGGTCCACGGCCAGGACGGTCGGGCGGTCCAGATGCAGGGGGTTGGTCGCGGCCGGGAATATCAGGGTCCGCATCTCGGTGGGGCCGTGGGCCCGGTGCGCGTGCGGGACGGCGGCCGGGATCCACGCGGCGCGGTGCGGCGGCACCATCCACACCCCGGCCGACGTCGCCACCTCCAGCATCCCCCGCAACGGGTAGACGAGCTGGTTCACGTCGTGGTGGTGCCGCTCCACCTGCTCGCCGGGCAGCAGCGGGTGCCGCGTGGGGCCGGTGAGGATCAGGCGGTTTTCCGACATCAATCGGCAGGATATCGGAAGCCGGACAGGGGTGCGCGGCACGATGGTGGACTCCATGAGCCTGACCAGTGGCCCGAGCCGGACGAGCGCCCCGAGCCCGCCAAGCACCCAGCCGAGCACCCCGAACCCGCGCAGCGTCCGCAGCCGCATGGCCCTCTGGGGCGCGGCGCACGCCGTCGACGACATGTACCAGGGACTCGTCCCGGCCAGCGTCCCCTACTTCGTGCTGGAGCGGCACTACAGCTACCTGGCCGCCTCCGGCCTCACGTTGGCCGCGACCCTGGGCAGCGCCCTCCCCCAGCCGGCCGTGGGCCTGGCGGTGGACCGCTGGCGGCTGCCGCGGATGGCGGCGGTGGGCGTGGCGGTGGCCGGCACCGGCCTGGGCCTGTCGGGCCTGGCCGGTCCGTACGCGCTGGTCTGGCTCTGCATCCTGGTGTCAGGGCTCGGCGTCGCGATGTTCCACCCGGCCGCCGGCCGCTCGGCCCGCGAGGCCGCCGGGGACAGCGCGTCGGCGATGAGCGTCTTCGCCGCCGGCGGCAGCGTCGGCTTCTTCCTGGCGCCGGTGCTCGCGACCCCGGCCCTGGACGCCTGGGGCGTGGGCGCGACGGCCCTGTTCATCCCGCCGGCCTGGCTGATCGCCCTGGTCCTGCTCAGGAATCGCACCGCGGGCACGGCGCACCACGCGCGAGCCGCCACCGGCCAAGACCGCTGGGGCCCCTTCGCCGCACTGACCGGCATCGAGGTGGTCCGCTCGGCGGCGTTCTTCGGCATCAACACCTTCATCGAGCTCTACTGGCTCAACCACCTGCACGCCTCACGCACCCTCGCCGGCGCGGCCCTGGCCTGCTTCCTCGTCGGCGGCGTCGCCGGCACCCTGCTCGGCGGCCGCATCGCCGACCGCATCGGCATGGTGCGCACCGTACAGCTCGGCGGCGCCCTGACCGTCCCGATGCTGCTGGCACTGCGCTTCTGCCCGGGTGCCGTCGCCCCGCTGGCCTTCGCGGTCCTGACCGGCCTGGCCCTCAACATCCCGTTCGCCGTCCTGGTGAAACTCGGCCAGGACTACCTCCCGGGCCGCCCCGGCACCGCCGCCGGCGTGACCCTCGGCCTGGGCGTCAGCGCCGGCGGGCTGATGGCACCGGTCTTCGGGTTGATCGCCGAGCATCGCGGACCGCAGGGCGTGCTGACGGTACTGTGCGCGGTGCCGATCGCAGGGCTCGTACTCGGGCTGCTGCTGCGCGAGCCGCGGGGGCCCGAGAGCCCGTGAAGTGGGGCGGTGAGGCTGTCGGGTCCGTGGTGTTCACTGAGCACGTGACCGTCCAGGACCTGACAGCCCGACTCCCCGAGCCCGCCGCGCTGCGAACCGCCTGCCGCGCGTTCGGCGTGCTCGATGCCGTCTTCGACATCGAGTACGCGAAGCACCACTTCACGGCCGGATGGCGCGAGGGAACGGACCTCGCCCACATGGACAACGGCGGCGGCGACCACTGGGACATCGTCTTCGAGCCCGCCGGCGTCTTCCTCTATGGCTTCGACCACGAGTCGGAAGCGACCCCCTGGCGCGACGAACCCCGCGCGCACTGGCCCGGCCTGCTCGACGGCCTCCCGGTCGCGCTGGCCCGCTGGACCGAGGCAGAGGAGTTCCAGTTCGAGGGCTTCTTCGACGCGACCGTGTGCATCTGGCGCGAGACCGGCGACACCGCCTGGCACTGCGGACCGGTCGAGTTCGATGGCGACGCCTCGTCCGACGACGGCTCGGGGTGGTTGTTCAACGCCGTCGTCGAAGGCAGCGTCCACTCCTACCTCGATCACGCCGAGTACTACTTCGAGCGGGAGATCGACGGGGACGCCGTGCGGGCGATCCTGGCCGGTGAGGCGCTGACGGCCGAGCTGGTTCGAGCGCTGAACACGGATGCCGACTTCACGAAGGTGGCGAAGGTCGCGAGTCTGGCGGGCTATCCCGTGTCGGGCTAGTTCCCGCCCTCGGCAGCCCACCGCCGCACCATGTCGATCCGCTTCTGCAACTGCGTCGCCGTCGCCTGGGCCACCGCCGGGCCGCCGCATGTGCGCCGCAGTTCGCCGTGGATCGTGCCGTGCGGCTTGCCGGTCTTGTGGTGCCAGGCGCCGACCAGACCCTGGAGCTCCTTGCGCAGCTCCAGCAACTGCTTGCGGGTCATCACCGGGCGCTCCTCGGCACCGACGATGGCCTCGGCCTGCGAGCGCAGGAGTGCCTTCTTGCGGGCGCTGCTCAGGTGCATCTGCTGGCGCTTGGCCAACAGGACCTTGATGTGCTCCGGCTCGAGCAGGCCCGGGAGTCCCAGGTACTCCGCTTCCTCGCGCGATCCGGGGTCCGCGGGCAGGCCGAATTCGGCGCCGTCGTAGAGAACCCGGTCGAACTCGGCCTCCGAGTTCAGCGCCTGGAAGGTGAACAGGTCCTCCTCGTAGCCCTGCTCCTTCTCGGTGCGGTTGGCCTCGGCGAGAAGCGCCTCCTCCTCGCCCCAGACGTCCTCGGTGGTGGTGGCGCCGGTCGGCTTGTCCAGAGCGTGGTCGCGCTGGCGCTCCATCTCGTTCGCGAACTCCAGGAGCATCGGGATCGAGGGGACGAAGACCGACGCGGTCTCGCCGTGGCGGCGGGCGCGCACGAAGCGGCCCACGGCCTGGGCGAAGAACAGCGGTGTGGAGATGCCGGTGGCGTAGACGCCGACCGCCAGGCGCGGGACGTCGACGCCCTCGGACACCATGCGGACCGCGACCATCCAGCGGTCGTCGTTGTCGGTGAACTCGCTGATCTTCGACGACGACGAGGGGTCGTCCGAGACCACCACCGTCGGCCGCTTGCCGGTGATGTCCTTGAGTATGTCGGCGTAGGCCCGGGCCGCGCCCTGGTCGGTGGCGATCACCAGACCGCCGGCGTCCGGGATGCCGCGCCGCACCTCGCGCAGGCGCCGGTCGGCGGCCCGCAGCACCTGCGGCATCCAGTCGCCGGCCGGGTCCAGCGCGGTGCGCCAGGCCTGCTTCACCGCGTCGTTCGTCATCGGCTCGTTGAGCTGCATGGCGATCTCGTCGCCGGCCTTGGTGCGCCAGCGCATCCGGCCGGCGTAGGACATGAACACCACCGGGCGCACGACGCCGTCGGCCAGCGCCGAGCCGTAGCCGTACGAGTAGTCCGCGATACTGCGGCGGACGCCCTCGTTGTCCGGCGCGTAGGTGACGAACGGGATCGGGTTGGTGTCCGACCGGAACGGCGTCCCGGTCAGCGCCAGCCGCCGCGTCGCCGGCTCGAACGCCTCGTAGGCCGCCTCGCCCCAGGACTTGGAGTCGCCGGCGTGGTGGATCTCGTCCAGGATCACCAGGGTCCTGCGGCCCTCGACGCGGTTCCGGTGCAGCATCGGGTGCGCGGCCACGCCGGCGTAGGTCACCGCGATGCCCTGGTAGTCCCGCGAAGTGCCGCCGGTCACACCGCTGTAGTTCGGGTCGATCCTTATCCCGACCCGGTGCGCCGCCTCAGCCCACTGCGTCTTCAGGTGCTCGGTCGGCGCCACGATCGTGATGGTGTTCACCACATGCCGGTCCAGCAGCTCGGTGGCGATCCGCAGCGCGAAGGTGGTCTTGCCGGCGCCGGGCGTGGCGACCGCCAGGAAGTCCCGCGGCTCGCGCCCCATGTACTCGTCCAGTGCCGCCTGCTGCCAGGCCCGCAGCCGCCCCGCGGTGCCGCGTGCGGCCCGGTCGGGGTAGGACGGGGATAGGTGGGAAGCCGCCGAGATGCTCACGGTTTCTCCTCTTGTTCCACCCGCTTGTTGTGCCGCCGAACGTCTGATCCGTAAGGACCGACCCCCGAGATTACCTCACGCAAGAACCCACCACGCCCGATCGGGTCGCAACGGCAGTCGAAGCGGTGAACCCTCCCGCGGATCCCCGACGGCGTCGCGGATCGCGGCCAGCACCGCGGCCGGGGTCGCCATCACCGACAGGTCGCCGACCGGCTTCATGCCGCCCAGCGGCGGCGCGGCGACCGGCAGGCCGTCCGGGCCGATCTCCTCCTTGGCCTCCTCGGCGGTCTCCAGCAGCGCGGCGACCACGACCTCCGGCGCGTCCATCGCCGAGGGCTCGCCCCAGCCGAACGGCAGGTCCGCGCCCTCGGACAAGACGAAGCCGGCGCCGGCCACGGCCCCGGAGGCGACGCGGTGCTCGGCCCGCTCCCGGACCGCGACCCGGCCCGCGTCCTGCGCGATGGCCACCTGGACCACGTTCACCAGACCGAGTTCGGTGTCCACGTCCACCACCGCGCGCACCGCGCCGACCGCGACGCTGGCCGCGTCGGAGGTGCCGGTCAGGGTCGGCATGGTGAGCATGCGGAACTCGCCGTCGCCGCGGACCACGCGGCCGGCCGGCAGGCACTGCCGGTAGGCGTCGTCCAGCGGGAGGTGGAAGACGTCGTCGTGGGAGACCAGGTATCCGTCGACGACCTTCAGCAGGCCGCCGTCGATGCCGATCTGCTCGGCCAGCGCCTGGAAGAGCTTGGCACGGACCTGCTTCGCCGCGGTCTCGACCGCGCTGCCGTGCACCCACGCCGGATGCGTGACGGCTGAGGACGACGGCAGCGACCCGGGGTCCTCCGGCGCCCGCACCGCTACCCGGTCCGCCGGGATGCCCAGGGTGCGCTCGACCGAGACCCGGATCAGGTCGTGCAGGCCCGAGCCGGTCTCCACGGCCGAGCAGGCCACGGTCGCGGCCGGGCCGTCCGGGGACATCGAGACCAGCACCACGGCGGTCGCGTACTCCCCCAGCTGCGTCGGGTTCGACAGGTCCGCCATGCCCAGGGCCACCCCGACCCCGCGCCGGATCCGGGTCAGCTCCCCGGTGCGGCCCACGGTCCCGGGGTACTCGCGGATGTCCGGTCCCGGCGGGAAGCTCGGCATCGGGGTGTCCAGCACCTCGTGCAGGCAGTCCGGGATCGGCACCGGCGCGGCGGCCGGCTTGCCCAGCGGGTCGCCGGCGTCCGGCACAAGGTCGCCGGGTCGCAGCAGGTTGCGAAGCCGGACCTCCAGGCCGCCCAGGCCCACCGCCGAGCCCGCGGCGTCCATCTGCGCCTCGTACGCGGCGCAGGTCAGGGCCCCGCCGCCGCCGCGCACCCGGCCGGCCGGCGGGTTGTTGGTGCGCACCACCCGGCCGGTGACCCGCACGTTCGGCACCCGGTAGGGCCCGACCGCGAGCCGGCAGGCCTCGTCGAGGATGTCGATCGTGGTGGAGGCGTAGGCGCCGCCGTCGAGCAGGATGTCGGCCTCGACCGCGACCAGGGCGCCGTCGTCGGCGACCACGTGCCGGTAGCGCAGCTGCGCCGCCGGGCGGCCCGGATGCGCCGGGGCGTCGCGCGGCACGACGGCCTTCACCGGCCGGCCGGTCGCCATCGCCAGCAGCGCGGCCTGCACCTGCAGGCCCACGTCCTCGCGGTGGGTGTCGGCGCCGCCGACCCGGGTCGGGATGACGTGCACCTTCTCCACCGGCAGGCCCAGGCACTGCGCGACCACCTCGCGGTCGCCGCGCGGGGACACGGTCGCCACGTAGATCTCGATGCCGCGCTCCCCGTTCGGCACCGCGATCACCACGGCCGGGGCGGCCGGACGCACCGGCACCGCGTCGAGGACGTATTCGCCCTCGATCACTTTGCGCCCGGCGGAGGCGGCGCTGGCAGGATCGGCCAGCGTCGCCGGCTCGGTGCCGAAGGCCAGGGTGGTGCTGTGCAGGACGTTGCCGTCCGGGTGGATCGGCGCGGCGGCGGCGGCCTGGTCCGGATCGTGCAGCGGCCGCAGCGGGTCCCAGACCACGCGCACCTTCTCGGCGGCGGCGCGCGCCAGCGCCGGATGCTCGGCGGCCACCACCACGACCGGCTCGCCGATGTACCGGGCCACGTCCGCGGCCAGCACCGGCTGGTCGATGGAGCGCGGGCCGTGGAAGTTGTAGCCGGGCAGGTCGGCGGCGGAGAGCACGGCGTGCACGCCGGGGATGGCGCGCGCGGCCCGCATGTCCAGGCCGCGGATCGCCGCGCTGGCGTGCGGGGAGCGGGTGGCGCCCATCCAGAGCATGCCCTCGGCCCGCAGGTCCGCCGGGAACTTCGGCTCGGTCACGCGGGCTCCCCGGCTTCGAACACGAGCATCGGCATCTCGCCGGAGTCCCCGGGTCCGGGGCGCGCGCCGGCGTCCTCGATGCCGGCCTCCTTCGCCCGGGCGACCGCCTCGATCCAGCGTCCGGACTCGGCGCAGCGGCACACGATGCCGGCCAGCGCCTCGCGGATCGCCGCCGGGCCGGGATCGGCGGTGCGGCGCAGCAGATCGGTGATCGCGACGGTGAGCGCGGGGGCGCAGAACCCGCAGGGGCTGGCGCCGGCGTCCGCGACGGCGTCGCGGGCGATCTCGAAGGCCGCGTCCTGGGGCGAGCGGACGTCCCGGTCGGCCGCGGCGACCGCCGGGATCAGGCACGCGGCCGCGGGACGGCCGTCGAGCGTCACCAGACAGGCCCCGCATTCGCCGACCCCGCAGCCGTCGCGCGGCTCGTCGAGGTCCAGGCGCTCGCGCAGCACGGCCAGCAGCGAGTCGCCGATCCACACCTGCGGCACCGGATATTCGTGCCCGTCGACGCGCAGCGTCAGGCCCACAGCCGGCCACTCGGCCGACGACTCGCTCACCTGTGGCTCACTGGTCCATCCCCTTGCCCGACAGTGCCGGCCGAACCGGCACCCTCCACCCAACCGAACTGCTGAACCTGCCGAACTGCCGAACCTGCCGAACCTGCCGAACTGCTGAACCCCTGAACTGCCGCACCCGCCCCGATTACTGAACTACCGGCTACCGGTCCTGGTTCCGCGCCTGCTCGGCGCGCTCGACCCGCTGCTTGGCGCGCTGGAAGTCGGCCCGCTTCTGCAGCTCGCGGACCTGGTCCAGCCAGCCCAGCGGCGGCAGCGCGCGCAGCAGGGCCCGGCGGGCGCAGATCTCCACGGCCTTGCGACGATACGGGTCGCCTCCCCCGCCGAGCGTGCCGCCCCCGTCGCCGTAGACGAGGGAGTCGGCGACCAGGCGGCCGAAGGTCTCATAGACGGTCGGGTCGGCGATCGCGCCGGCGTCCCAGTCCACCTGCTCGGCCAGCCAGCGGTCGGCGTGGTCGGCGCGCAGCAGGGTCGGCAGCCCGCCGCGGCCGGTCCCGGTCGGCAGCCCGGCCAGCGCCATCGCGCCGACGACGCAGGTGGCGCTGCGCCGCGCCGGATCCACGGCCAGCATGATCGACAGGATCGCCCGCGAGATGCCGCCGCGGACGCCGATCTTCATGAAGCCCTGCATGCCCTGCACGACCGGCACCCGCGCGCCGACGACCAGCTCGCCGGGGCCGAGCTGCGGCACGCCGTCGCGGTCGTAGAAGTCGGAGACGGTCACGGTCCGCACGCCGTCGGCGGAGGCCACCAGCACGGACGCCCCGAGCGCGGCGAGCACCACCGGCAGGTCGGCCGAGGCCGGACCGACTACGAGGTTCCCGCCGAGCGTGGCGGCGGACCGCAGGTGAGGGGCCCCGATGGTGCGCGCGGCCTGGTTCAGCGCCGGCACCTGCTCGCGCAGCTCGCGCTGCTGCATCTCGGCCAGCGTCAGCCCGGCGTGCAGGAGCACCTCGCCGGCCCCGGTCGACCAGCCGCGCAGCTCGGCGCAGCGGTGCAGGGTCAGCACGGTGCCGGGATGGCGCCGGCCGGCGGTGATGTCGGGCATGGCCACGGTGCCGCCGGCGATGATCACGGCGTCCGGGTGTGCGGCCAGGACCTGGACGGCCTCGACGACGCTGAGCGGACCGAACAGGGAGCGCGGGGCGGCCACGGCGGAGCCGGCCAGGCCGGTGCCGATCGGCGGCGGCGGTGCCGCGGCGCTTTGGTGGGCGGCCGCGTCGGCCCGGTCGAACGCGCCGCGGGCCTGCTGCCGGCCCGCTTGTCCTCGGGCCTGTCCTTGGGCCTGTCCTTGAGCTTGTCCCCGATCCTCGCCGCCGAGCTCAGCCCTGCGCGCCAGACCGGCGGCTATCTCGTCCTCGCCGCCCTCATCGCCCTCGAAAGCGCCCAGCTCGAACCCGGGCCGCTCGCCCTCGCCGCCGAAGACCAGCGCACCCTCCGGGCTCCCGGCGGTCCGTACCGGCAGCGCGTGGCCGCCGGCCGGCATCGCGCCGCCGGCTCCGCCGGTACCGCCCCCGAATCCCCCGTCGCCGGACGGCCCGAAACCGTCCGGCCCCATCATCCCGGTCAGCTCGTCCCGCCGTCCCCAGCGTCGCCGTCACCGCCGCCGGGCTCCAGGCCCTCGAAGATCTCCTTGCACTCCGGGCACACGGGGAACCGGCTGGGGTCCCGCGAGGGCACCCACACCTTCCCGCACAGCGCGGTCAGGGGCGTGCCGAACACGGACGCCTCCATGATCTTGTCGCGCTCGGCGTAGTGCGCGAAGCGCTCCTCGTCGCCCGGGTCGTAGCGGTAGTCGGACTCGACGCGTTCCTCGACGATCGTCGAGCCGACCGTGTCCGGTTCGAAAGTCGGCGTGCTCATGCTGTTGAGTCTATGCCGCGCCGCACCCCCGCGAGGCGCGGAGCGGAACGACGCGGCACTGGATTGTTACCCGCTGGTCACCGGCTAGCCGTGCAGGTAGACGATCCCCAGCTCGTTGAGCTGCCACAGCTGGTTCGACGCGCCGGTGTACGGCTGGAGCTCGATCACCGGGTTCCCGGCGCCGTCGGTCGAACCACCTATCGTGGCGACCAGGTTCTGGTTCTGCGCCGAGGCGACCGCGTAGTAGCCGCCGCCCTCGGGCTTGAAGAACCAGTGCTGGTTGGCGCCGCCGTTGCAGCCCCACTGCTCCAGCTTCACCCCGGCCGCGGCCTGCCCGCCGGTGGCGTCCAGGCACATGTTCCGGTTGCCGCTGAAGTCGACCTCGTAGGAGCCGTCGGACTTGATCTCGGTGACGAAGGACTGGTTCAGCCCGCCGGTGGCCGCGTAGGTGATCAGCGGCCGGCCGTTGGTGGAGTCCCCGTCGGTGCCGCCGCCGGAGAAGTCCCAGACGTTCCCGCTGGCCTTGCTGGTCAACTGGAACCACCCGCCGTCGTCGACCTGGTCCATCCACGGCTGTCCCGGGGTCAGCGGTTTGATCGTCGTCCCGTCCTGCTGGTCCAGAGTGCAGTACGACTCAGCGTTCGCCGTCCCGTAGAAGTCGCCCAGGCACGCGCCCTCGCCCTCGTAGCCGGCCACCCGCAGGTGGTAGGACTGCCGGATCTCGTCCATGCAGATCAGCCCGCCGAACAGGACCTTCTGGTCGCAGCCGTTGCGGGTCATCTCCGAGGTGTCGATGACGTCGCCGTTGGTGTACTCGTACGGCGAGGACGTGAACTCCGCGCAGACCTCGTGGCCGTAGCTGACCCGCCGCTCGTCCAGGTAGCGCACGCCGGGAACCTGCTCGGCGGCGTGCCGCAGCGCGTCGGAGAACAGCGGCACCACCAGGTTGTGGCCCCAGGCCAGGTCCTCGGTGAAGGCCGGGCAGCCGTTGGAGACCTTGCTGGCGTAGTTGTCGATCCCCGAACGCAGGTCCGGCGTGATCGGCGTGAAGTACGACTGGAAGACCAGCTGGTAGTCGGAGTCCGCGTACCCGGCGTTGCGCATGGTCTGCCGGACGTCCTGGATGGCCGCGATCACCTTCGGCTGCACGGCCGCGGCGCGCCGCTGGATCTCGGCGGTCCCGATGGTGTCCCGGCAGCCGCTCGACTGCGGGATCGGGAAGTACTGGTCCAGGCAGGCCTCCATGATCCCGGTGAAGTCGAAGTCGTCGTTCGCGCCGATGGTCAGCACGACCATCTTCACGCTGTTCGTCTTCGCGATCGCGGCCAGCTGCGTGTCCTGCTTCGCCTCGCCGTAGTCGCCGCCGCCACTGCCGGTGACCGCGGAGTACTGCGGCAGCGAGGCGATGTCGCCGGTCTGCGCGCCGGAGCAGGCGACGTCGAACGGCGTGAGGCCGGACAGCCCGGTGTCGAAGATCTCGGACTTGGTGCTGCGGTGGCAGTAGTCGCTGGGACCGTCGGTGCCGGCGACGTAGTTGTCGCTGGTGTCGGTCCCGGCGCCTTCGCCGGAGATCGCGCTGTCGCCCATCGCGACGATGGCCGCGGGGCCGGTGTGGGTGGCCGCCGGGGTCGCGGAGGCGGTGGCTTGTGCGGTACCGCCCCAGGTCGAAACCAGGGCTCCGGTCAGAGCGGTGGCCGCGAAAAGGGCCATGAGAGGTCTGCGCCGCGTTCTGTTCACAGGTGCTCCCAGCAGGTGAGGGGGTGCTACGGAGGTGGAACATGACGATTCCTCAAATATGACTTACCTGCGGGTAGCTAACAAGGGGCTTCTTCGGGCGCCGCGCGCCGCCGCCGGTTGACGGCGACCAAAAGGTCACAATGGTGCGAACCGTTATGAATGGACTGATGCTGTGACCGAGAACCCGAACACCCAGCCGGACCCGAACGCCGGCCAGCCGCCTGGCGAGGGCGCTCAGAGCGGCGGACCGGCCGATTCCGCCCGGACCACGGGGTCCACCGAGGCCGGCCGGGCGGCACAGGCGTCCCGGGCAGCCGAGGCGGCCGAGGCCGCGAAGAGCGAGCCGACCGCCGCCACGGAGCCCGCCACGCCCGCCGAGCCCGGCACGGAAGCCCCGGCGACCGGCACCTTCGCCGAGAACCCCTGGGTCGCGCCCTCAGACGAGGAGGAACTCGGACTCGGCGAGCCGATCGACCCGAACGCGCCGAAGACGAGCATCGCGGCGACCTTCCTGCCCGGCATCGACGCCGGCTCGCTCCTGGCGCTGATCGTGGCCGCCCTCGGCGCCGGCTCGTTCCTGCTGGTCAACCCGCTGGTCCAGGCGCACGACGCGGCCCGCACCTGGTCGGACTTCAAGAACAACGTCCCGCGCACCAAGCAGGACCCGTTCGGCCTGCAGCGCGACTGGGTGAACTACCAGTCCTGGGCGATGATCATCCTGGGCCTGGTCGCGGTGCTGCTGGCACTGGTGGTGCTGGCCCTGTGGACGGCGAGCAGGAACAAGCTGCGGTCGCGCTCGTTCGCGCAGGCGGCGCTGGTGCTGGGGCTGGCGGTGCTGCTCTACGGCATCCTGCTCAAGACCGGCGCGGTCGGGTCGGAGATCCCGAGCCTGAAGGACATCTCGGCGGGACTCAGCTCGTCCTCGTCGCAATAGCGGGTACTGGCGACAGGCCCGGCGCGGCGGCGTCGGGCCTGCCCGGCTGCGGACCGGCGGCGGAGCGGCGGCGGGCACTCCGGGCGCTATATCAATTAATTGAGATCAGGATCCTCGGTCCAGTTCGCCACCATCGCCATGGTCCCGCCCTGCCGGCGCAGCACCCGCCGCCACAGGTCCTCCGGCTCGGTGGTGAAGACGTCGGCCAGCTCCGGCTCCACCACGTACCAGGCCCGCTGCGCGAGCTCGCCGGCCAGCTGCCCGGGGCCCCAGCCGGCGTACCCGGCGAAGATCCGCAGCGCCGTCAGGTCCGGGGCCAGCACCTCCGGCGGGGCGTCCAGGTCCACCAGCCCCAGGCGGCCGGAGAACTGGCGCCAGCCCAGCGGTTCCTCGCCGGGCACGGCCGCCTCCGGGCGCACACAGGCGATGCCCAGCGCCGAGTCCAGCGCGACCGGGCCGCCCAGGAACACCGTCGGGGGCTCGGCCGCCAGCGGCGCCCAGGTCTCCAGCACGTCCTCGACGTCCAGGCTCCCGGCCCGGTTGAGGACCACACCCAGGGTGCCGTCGTCGTCGTGGTCGACGACCAGCACCACCGTACGGTCGAAGTTGGGGTCGACCAGGACCGTGGTGGCCACCAGCAGCTTGCCGGTCAGCCGTTCCAGCGGCGCCCTGCCGCCGTCCTGCTCCCCCGCGTCGCGCCCTGCGTCCGTCATGGCACACATGATCCCGCACCCGGACCCCCGCTGGCGCCTTTTGCCCCAAGGCCCGCGCGTCCGCCACCCGTCGGCGACCCTCAGCGTTCGAACCGGCACAGCCCGTTGAAGCGGCACGGGTTTCGGGTGCGGACCACGCCCGCACCAAGTGCGATCTTCGCCAGCTTCGGCCGCATGCGCCCATTGTTCGAGTACCCTGGACCGGCCCCCCACCCGTCGCCCGGCCACCGCCCCGCGTGGAGGCGCAAGCGCCACTGACTGATCGTCCCGCCCGGAGCCCCACCGGATCGCGGTCCGACGCACACATTGATGGAGAACCATGGCCCAGAGCACCGCCTCCGACGTCCTGACAGTGCACGGCGGCGCCGCCCTGTCCGGTGAGGTCCGGGTCCGCGGCGCCAAAAACCTGGTCCCCAAAGCGATGGTGGCCGCGCTGCTCGGACACGGCACGTCGGTGCTGCACAACGTCCCGCAGATCTCCGACGTCCGGATCGTCACCGGGCTGCTGGAGGCGCACGGCGTCTCGGTCACCCAGGGCGAGGACCCCGACACGCTGGTCCTGGACCCGGCCTCGGTGGAGGCCGCCAGCGACACGGCCGTCGAGGCGCACGCCGGCACCAGCCGCATCCCGGTGCTGTTCTGCGGTCCGCTGCTGCACCGCCTGGGCCGCGCCTTCATCCCGGACCTGGGCGGCTGCAAGATCGGCGACCGGCCGATCGACTTCCACCTGGACGCGCTGCGCGCCTTCGGCGCGGTGGTCGAGAAGCGCCCCGAGGGCCTGCTCCTCACCGCGCCCGAGCGGCTGCGCGGCACCCACATCCGGCTGCCCTACCCCAGCGTCGGCGCCACCGAGCAGGTGCTGCTGACCGCGGTGCTGGCCGAGGGTGTGACAGAACTCTCCAACGCGGCCACCGAGCCGGAGATCGTGGACCTGATCGCGGTGCTGCAGAAGATGGGCGCCATAATCTCCGTCCACAACGACCGGGTCGTCCGCATCATCGGCGTGGACCGCCTCGACGGCTTCACCCACCGCGCGATCCCGGACCGCCTGGAGACCGCCTCGTGGGCCTGCGCGGCCCTGGCCACCGGCGGCGACATCCGCGTCATCGGCGCCACCCAGGGCGAGATGATGACGTTCCTGAACGTCTTCCGCCGCATAGGGGGAGACTTCGAGGTCGACGACACCCGCGGCACCCCCTCGATCCGCTTCTGGCACTCCGGCGGCCAGATGCGCGCCCTGGCGCTGGAGACGGACGTGCACCCGGGCCTGTCCACCGACTGGCAGCAGCCGCTGGTGGTGGCGCTGACCCAGGCCCACGGCCTGTCGATCATCCACGAGACGGTCTACGAGCAGCGCCTGGGCTTCACCGAGGCGCTGAACCGCATGGGCGCGCAGATCCAGCTCTACCGCGAGTGCCTGGGCGGCAGCGCCTGCCGCTTCGGCCAGCGCAACTTCATGCACTCCGCAGTCATCTCCGGCCCCACCAAGCTGCACGGCGCCGAACTGACCATCCCCGACCTGCGCGCCGGCTTCAGCTACCTGATCGCGGCGCTCGCGGCGCAGGGCACCTCCACGGTGCACGGCATCAGCCTGATCCGCCGCGGCTACGAGGACTTCGAGGCGAAGCTCTCGGCGCTGGGCGCGGACGTGGAATTGGGGATCCCGGGCTGACGTCCGGCGGTACTCGGGCTTGACGTACTCGGGCTTGACGTAATCGGGGCTGACGTACTCGGGGCTGAGGCCGGCCGTACTCACCAGTGGGAGCGGCGCCTCACCCCGCCTGCGGCGTCAGCAGAATCGCCCGCGCCCCCAGCCGCACCGCCTCCCGCACGGCCGCGGGGTCCGGCTCGCCCTCGGCGTCGAAGCCGATGTTGTGGAACTTCGCGAAGGCGTGGTTGTCCTTGCACAACAGCGTGTACAGGGCGGCGACCCGGTCCGCGTCCCGGACCACCTCGACGTCCGCCGAACGCAGCCGTCCCTTGTACCTGACCTGGATCGGCTCGCCGGTGCGCAGGTTGCGGCTCCAGGCGAACTGAGTGCCGATGAGCACCTTCCCGTCGTGGGCCATGTAGGCGATCGGGATGGCGTACCGCTTGCCGCTCTTGCGGCCGAAGACGTACAGCAGGATCAGCTTCTTGCCGATCCCCTTGGCCACTCCCGGCGTGTTCAAGGCCGCGCGTGTGAAGGCGTTCACCAAGCCCTGCATCGGCAGCGTCTGAGCGCGCCCCGGAGCACGTCCGGCAGGTTCGGTCCCCGTAGTCCCAGTACCCATGGTGCGGACGCTACTCCGGCGTCCGCACCACGACCACGTTTCGCGCTACCCGCGTTACCCGCGCCGCGCGTTGCCCGCTCTTACTCCGCCGGGTCGCCCTTCACCGCCGCGACCACGGCCTCGGCCACCGTCTTGGCCAGGTCCTTGTGGAACACGCTCGGCACGATGTAGCTGGGGTTCAGGTCGCTGTCGGGCACCGTCGAGGCGATCGCGCGCGCGGCGGCCACCAGCACCTCGGGCGTGACGTTGTTCGACTGCGCGTCGATCAGGCCGCGGAAGACGCCGGGGAAGGCCAGCACGTTGTTGATCTGGTTCGGGTAGTCGCTGCGGCCGGTGGCCACCACCGCGGCGTGCGCCAGCGCGTCGTCCGGGTCCACCTCGGGCTCGGGGTTGGCCAGCGCGAACACGATCGCGCCGGGGGCCATGGTGGCGATGTCGTCGCCGGTCAGGATGCGCGGGGCCGAGACGCCGATGAAGACGTCGGCGCCGGCCAGCGCCTCCTTCAGGGTGCCGGTGAGGTTGCCGGGGTTGGTGTGCTCGGCGACCCAGCGCAGGTCGCCGTCGCCGTCGCCGTGGGTGTCGGCGCGGCCGGCGTGCACCACGCCGTGGTAGTCGGCCACGGTGATGTCGGTGGCCCCGGCGGCGATCAGCAGCTTCAGGATCGCGGTGCCGGCGGCTCCGGCGCCCGAGCCGACGATGCGCACGTCCTGGAGCTTCTTGCCGACCACCTTCAGCGCGTTGGTCAGCGCCGCCAGCACCACGATCGCGGTGCCGTGCTGGTCGTCGTGGAAGACCGGGATGTCCAGCTCCTGGCGCAGCCGGCGCTCGATCTCGAAGCAGCGCGGCGCGCTGATGTCCTCCAGATTGATCCCGGCGAAGCCCGGCGCGATCGCCTTGACGACCTTGATGATCTCCTCGGTGTCCTGGGTGTCCAGGCACAGCGGCCAGGCGTCGACGCCGGCGAACTGCTTGAACAGCGCCGCCTTGCCCTCCATCACCGGCAGCGCCGCGATCGGCCCGATGTTGCCCAGGCCCAGCACCGCCGAGCCGTCGGTGACCACGGCGACGGTGTTGCGCTTGATGGTCAGGCGCCGGGCGTCCCCGGGGTTCTCGGCCAGCGCCAGCGACACCCGCGCGACGCCCGGGGTGTAGGCCATGGACAGCTCGTCGCGGTTGCGCAGCGCGACCTTGGAGCTCATCTCGATCTTGCCGCCGAGGTGCATCAGGAAGGTCCGGTCGGAGACCTTGCCGACCTCGACCCCCTCGATCTTGGCCAGCTCCTCGGTGATCGCCCGGGAGTGCTCCTCGCTGCTGGCGGCGATGGTGACGTCGACCCGCAGCCGGTCCCGGCCCGAGCCGGACACGTCCAGACCGGTCACCACACCGCCGGCGTCCTCCACCGCCCTGGTGATCCCGCTCACCGCGTTGCCGTAGGAGGGAGCCTCCAGACGGACGGTGATCGAATAGGACACACTGGGCGACGCGGACACGGGCGGTTCTCCTTTGGACAGCCAGCTTTCTTGATGTCAAGGGTAGACGCATCCGCCCTGCGCCCGGGGCATGGATGGCGGGGTTCGACGTGCGCATTATGAACAAAACAGCGGCGCGTAGCGTCTCCTCGACGGGCGGTGGTGGGAAACGGGTGGGCGAGCAAAACCCGCTTCATGGCGTCCGCTACGTGATCGAGTCGTAGCTGCATCGTGATCTATTGCGTGATCCACACCCTCGCCGGGGCCGGAATGATCGCGTACACTCGCAGCCAAGGTCATAGGTTCGCGGTGTTAAAGGCCCAGCGGAACACATTCCGCCGGGCTTTTCTCGTCTCAAGCCGCCGAGGCCGACAATGGTTCTTCAAGCATGAAATGAGAGCAGGATGGCTCAGGGGACAGTCAAGTGGTTCAACAGCGAGAAGGGCTACGGCTTCATCTCGCAGGATGAGGGCGGCCCGGACGTGTTCGTGCACTTCTCCGCCATCCAGTCGAGCGGCTACCGCTCGCTGGAGGAGAACCAGCGCGTCGAGTTCGAAGTCACGCAGGGCCCGAAGGGCGCGCAGGCGGAGGACGTCCGCCCGGTCTGAGCAATCCGCTCGGAAATAACGAGCCGCATTCGGAGGAACCCCTTCCGAATGCGGCTTATTTGTTGTCGTGGAAAAACATCTGCGGATATCAGCCCCGGAAATCGCCCAAGGGCCGATATGGGCGACTTAGAGGGTGCGCGGATCGGTGGCCGGGCGGAAGATCGCCGGAGCTCCGAGCCTGGCCGCACCGGTGCCTTGCCATGCGCTGCGCTTACGGCAAGCCGACTGCCCACAGCCAACACCGGGCTGAGGGCCGTCGTCCGGCACGCCCAGCCTCGTTCCCGACGAGTTTTCCGTGCGCTGCGGCGGCGCCGCCGCCTCGCCAGACCGGCCACCAATCCGCGCACCCTCTAACGGCGATAGAAGGCCCAGGCGTCGGCGACCGTCTCGGCCAGTTCGGTCCGCTCCGGGTTCCAGCCCAGCACCGTCTTGGCCCGCTCCGCGGAGGCCACCAGCCGCGCCGGGTCGCCCGCGCGCCGCGGCTTCTCCGCCGCCGGCACCTCCGCGCCGGTGGCCTTGCGCACCGCCTCGAGCACCTCGTAGACCGAGAAGCCGGTCCCGGTGCCCAGGTTGCAGATCAGGTGCTCGCCCTTCTTGGCCGCGGTCAGCGCCAGCAGGTGCGCCTCGGCCAGGTCCCGCACGTGGATGTAGTCGCGGATCGCGGTCCCGTCCGGCGTCGGGTAGTCGGTGCCGAACACCGAGGCCTCCGGCGCGTTCCCGGCGGCGACGTCCAGCAGCCGCGGGATCAGGTGCGTCTCGACCTCGTGCCGCTCGCCCTGCGGGCCGTACGCGCCGGCGACGTTGAAGTACCGCAGCGACACCGCCGCGATGCCGTAGGCCGGGGCGGCGAACGTCAGCATCTGGTCGGCGGCCAGCTTCGAGGCCCCGTAGGGGTTCGTCGGCACCGTCGGCATGTCCTCGGTGATCGGCGTGGCCTCCGGCTCGCCGTAGCAGGCGGCCGTCGAGGAGAAGACGATCGTCCCGATGCCGTGGTCGCGCATCGCCTCCAGCAGGTTCGCGGTGGTGGTGATGTTGTGCCGGAAGTACCGGGCCGGCTCGGCCACCGACTCCCCGACCAGCGAGCGCGCCGCGAAGTGCAGGATCGCGTCGATCGGACCCTGCTCGGTGACGGCGCGCAGCACGTCCCCGAGCTGCCGCTGGTCCAGCACGTCCGCGTGCCGGAACGCCGCCCCGGCCGGCACCGCGTCCCGGTGCCCGGTGGACAGGTCGTCGACCACCGTCACGTCGTGGCCGGCCTCGACGAGCACCGCGGAGGTGACCGACCCGACGTACCCCGCGCCCCCAATGACCAGCAAACGCATGTTTCCTCTGACCTCCGCTAAGACCGGTTGGACGATCCCTAGCCTAGCGGAATTCCCAGAAATAAACAGAGTCACCCAGAAATCAACACGACCACCAGAGTCCGCGGCCCGTGCACACCCTCCACCCGGTCCAGCTCGATGTCGGAGGTCGCCGACGGCCCGGAGATGAACGTCGTCGGCCGGCCCGGCACCAGCGCCCGCACCGCCACCGGCACGTCGGCGGCCACCTGTGAGCTCCGCACGACGCACACGTGCAGGTCGGGCACCAGCGAGAGCGCCCGGCGCCCCTGCCCCGGCCCCGCGTCGAGCACGATGGTCCCGGTCAGCGCGATCCCCTGCGCCGCGAGGGTGATCACGCCGTCGGACGCGTCCAGCTCCGCGGGGGTCAGCGGCGGGTCGTCGGACAGGCGCAAGCCTTCATACCGAGCTGACAACGCGTCCGGAAAGCCAGGCGGGACAACGAGATTGCCTACTCCGTGCCCACTGAGAACGCGCGCGATCTCGGCCGGCGCGTCGGCCTCGGAAGTGCGGATCACCGTCGCGCGGTAGTCCTCGACGCGCTCCACGAACAACTCGACGACGTCGCCGGTCGCATGGCTGTCGACGTAGTCGCGGGTGACTTCGACATCCTCACTACGCTCGTCGCCCGGGACATCGCCCAACGCAGACCGAATGCGCCCGAGGATCGCCGCTTTCGCCTGGGCCGTGTCGGCCGGTGTCACCGCGCTCATCCCCGTCCCGCCTTCCGCCACCACGTCCGGAACGACTCCCACGCCGGAACCGGCACGTCCCGCGCTCCCGTCCACTTCTTCGCCGGCCCCGGCAGCCACCGTCCGCCGCCGATGCCCGCGATCCGGCCGCCGATCGCCCCGAGCCGCTCGGCCACAGCCAGTCGGCGCGGCGACCCGAACACCACCTTCGCGCCCTTCATCGCCAGCGCCTCCGGCTTCGGCACCCCGCCCCGGTGCGCGTCCACGACCTTCGCCCGCAGGTGCACCAGCATCTCGGGGATGTCGATCCGCACCGGGCAGGCGTCGTAACACGCACCGCACAAGGTCGAGGCGAACGGCAGCGAATCGGCGTGGTCCGACGTCCCGACCCCGACCAGCTGCGGCGTCAGCACCGCCCCGATCGGCCCCGGGTACACCGAACCGTATGACCGCCCGCCGGTCCGCTCGTAGACCGGGCACACGTTCAAGCACGCCGAGCAGCGGATGCAGTGCAGTGCGGACCGTCCCGCGGTGTCGGCCAGCGTCTTCGTGCGGCCGTTGTCGAGCAGGATGAGGTGGAACTCCTGCGGGCCGTCGCCCGGTGTGACGCCGGTCCACAGCGACGTATAAGGGTTCATACGCTCTGCGGTGGACGATCTCGGCAGCAGTTGCAGGAACACTTCCAGGTCGGTGAACGACGGCAGGACCTTCTCGATCCCCATCACCGTGATCAGCGTCTCCGGCAGCGTCAGGCACATACGGCCGTTGCCCTCGGACTCCACGACCCCGACGGTCCCGGTGTCCGCACACGCGAAGTTGGCCCCCGAGATCGCCACCTTCGCCCGCAGGAACTTCTCCCGCAGGTGCACGCGCGCCGCCTCGGCCAGCGCGCGCGGCTCGTCGGTGAGGTCGTCCGGCGCCGGAACACCGTGCTTGCCCATCTCCCGGAGGAAGATGTCGCGGATCTCGGTGCGGTTGCGGTGGATCGCCGGCACCAGGATGTGCGAGGGCCGGTCGTGGTTCAGCTGCACGATCAGCTCGGCCAGGTCGGTCTCGGTGGCCTCGATCCCGTCGTCGTCGAGCGCCTCGTTGAGCCCGATCTCCTGGGTGGCCATCGACTTGATCTTCACGACCTCGGTCGCGCCCTTGGCCCGCACCAACTCGGTGACGATCCAGTTGGCCTCGCGCGCGTCCTCGGCCCAGTGCACGACGCCGCCGGCCGCGGTGACCGAGGCCTCCAGCTGGAGCAAATAGGTGTCCAGGTGCCGCATCACGCGGTCCTTGATCTGCGAACCGGCGAGCCGCAGGGTCTCCCAGTCATCGAGCTCTGCGACCGCCCGCAGACGCTTGTCACGGATCGTGGTCGTCGCGTGCTTCAGATTGCGGCGCAGCTGGTCGTCCTGGAGCGCGTCGTGCGCCGCCTTGGGGAACGTCGGCGAACCGAGCCAGACGACGTTCACCTCGTCCCGGCTCATCGCGTCGCCGCCAGGATCTCGGCCAGATGCAGGGTCCTGACACCCGACTTGATCCGTCCCAGACCGCCGCCGATGTGCATCAGGCAGGAGTTGTCGGAGGCGCACAGCGTCTGCGCGCCGGTCGTGCGCACGTTGCCCATCTTGTCCTGCAACATCGCCACCGAGGTCTCAGAGTTCTTCATCGCGAACGTCCCGCCGAAGCCGCAGCACGACTCCGCCTCCGGCAGCTCCACCAGCTCGATGCCCTCGACCGCGCGCAGCAACCGCAGCGGCTTGTCGCCGACCCGCAGCATCCGCAGGCTGTGGCACGTCGGGTGGTAGGTGACGCGGTGCGGGTAGTAGGCGCCGACGTCGGTCACCCCCAGGACGTCCACCAAGAACTCCGAGAACTCGTACACGTTCGGCGCGGTCTCGGTCTTGTGGTGGTGCCGGACGTGGCCGCCGCAGGAGCCGGACGGCGTGACGACGGCGTCGTAGCCGCGGAAGGCGTCATTGAACGCCCCGACCAGCGAATCCGCCTCGCGCCGATAGCCGGTGTTGTAGTGCATCTGGCCGCAGCAGGTCTGCGCCATCGGGAACTCGACGGTGTGCCCGAGCCGCTCCAGCACGGCCGTGACGGCCTTGCCGGTGTCGGGGAAGAGCGCGTCGTTGTAGCAGGCGATGAACAGGGCGATGCGCATCTCAGATCTGTGCCCCATCTCAGATCTGTGCCCCATCTCAGATCTGTGCCCCATCTCAGATCTGTGCTCCATCTCAGATCTGTGCCCCATCTCAGATCTCCGCCCACAACGCGTCGGGAACAGGCAGCCGCGCCATCTCGACGCAGTCCCGCGCCTCCTCCGGCGACCGCGCACCGATCAGCACCGACCTCACCGCCCGATGGCGGTGCGGGAACTGGAGCGCCGCGGCCCGCAGCGGAACTCCGTGCCGCTCGCAGATTCCCTTGAGCCGCAACGCCGCGTTCAGGATCTCCGGCGGCACGGTCAGGTAGTTGTAGGTCGAGCTGGGCTGCGGATCGACCAGCAGGCCGGAGTTGAACACGCCTCCGATCATGATGCCGACACCGCGCTCGGCCGCTTCGTCGAGCAGCTCCGCACCGGATTGGTCGAGCAGCGTGTAGCGGCCGGCGAGCAGGACGTAGTCGATGTCCGTGTCCCGCACGAAGCGCTGGGGAATCCGGGTCTGGTTCATGCCGACGCCGATCGCGCCGATCACGCCCTCGGAGCGCAGCTTCGCCAAGGCGGGGAACGCCTCGCCGATGGCCTGCTCCTCGTACTGGTCGGGGTCGTGGATCAGGACGCTGTCGACGCGATCCAAGCCCAGGCGTTCGAGACTGTCCTCGATCGAGCGGCGCACGCCGTCCCCGGAGAAGTCCCACACCCGCCGGAACGCCGCCGGGACCGCGAACCCGTCCGGGTCCTCGCCGACCTGATCGGCCGCCGGCACCGGCTCCAGGATCCGCCCGACCTTGGTCGACACCACGAACTCGTCCCGCGGCCGCTCCCGCAACGCCGCGCCGAGCCGCCGCTCCGACAGGCCGAGCCCGTAGTGCGGCGCGGTGTCGAACACGCGGATGCCCGCGTCCCACGCGGCATCGACGGTCGCCCGCGCGTCCTGGTCCGTGACCGCGGTGAACAGGTTGCCGATGGCCGCGGCGCCGAAGGCCAGATCAGTCAGCCGGACACCCCGGCCGATGGTGTTTGCCATGGCTTCACTGTCCCACGGGACGGAGGCGCAATCCGGCCATTCCGCCGTCCACGGCGAGTGCGGTCCCGGTCACCGAGGCCGCCGTCGGCGAGGCCAGGTACGCGATCGCCGCCGCGACCTCGTCCGCCGACACCAGCCGCCCCATCGGCTGCCGTGCCTCCAGGGCCGCGCGCTCGGCCTCCGGGTCGTCCGCGGCGTCCAGCAGGCGGCCGACCCACGGGGTGTCGGCGGTGCCCGGGTTCACGCAGTTCACCCTGATGCCCTCGCGCACATGGTCCGCGGCCATCGCCAGAGTCAGCGAGAGCACCGCACCCTTCGTCGCCGAGTAAAGCGCGCGCTGCGGCAGGCCGGCGGTCGCGGCGATCGAGCAGGTGTTCACGATCGCGGCGTGCCGCGACGCGCGCAGGGCCGGCAGCGAAGCACGGGTCACCCGCACCATGCCGACCACGTTCACGTCGTAGACCTTCATCCACTGCTCGTCGGGGTTGTCCTCGACCGTGCCCGCGGCGCCGATGCCGGCGTTGTTCACCAGCACGTCCAGGCCGCCGAGCGCCTCCGTCGCGGCCGCGACGGCCGTGCGCACCGAGGCGTCGTCGGAGACGTCCGCCCGGAACCCGTGCAGCCCGGCCGAGACCGCCGCCGCCGGGTCCAGGTCCAGCACCGCCACCGCCGCCCCGCGGTTGGCCAGCAGCCGCGCGGTGGCCGCGCCGATGCCCGAGCCGCCGCCGGTGACGACCGCCTTCAGCCCTTCGAAGTCCCGCATGTCCTGCATGTCCGCCTCACACCTCTCCTCGGTCCGCACGCCAGAACGAGCCGTCGGGGAACGAATACGCTTCCAGCGTCGCCGGAAACATCTCGGCGCAGAAGCCCGGCACGATCGGGGCCTGATACGCCCCTGCGGTCACCACCGTCGGCGTCACGAAGTGCTCGTGCAAGTGGTCGACGTACTCCACGACCCGGTCCTGGCGCGTGCCCGACAGCGCCACGAAGTCGAACATCGACAGGTGCTGGACCAGTTCGCACAGGCCGACCCCGCCGGCGTGCGGACAGACCGGCACCCCGAACTTGGCCGCCAGCAACAGGATCGCCAGGTTCTCGTTGACCCCGCCGACCCGCGCCGCGTCCAGCTGCACGAAGTCGATCGCCCCGGCCTGCAGCAGCTGCTTGAACACGATCCGGTTCTGCACGTGCTCCCCGGTCGCCACCTTCACCGGCGCGACGGCGGCCCGGATCGCGGCGTGCCCGAGGACGTCGTCCGGCGAGGTCGGCTCCTCGATCCAGTACACGTCGAACTCGGCCAGCGCCTTGACCCACTCGATCGCCTCGCCGACGTTCCATCGCTGGTTGGCGTCGATCGCCATGCGGATGTCCGGGCCGACCGCGGCGCGCGCGGCCCGGCAGCGCCGGACGTCGTCGGCCAGATCCGCGCCGACCTTCAGCTTGATCTGCCGGAAGCCGGCGGCCACCGCCTCGTGCGCCAGCCGGGTCAGCTTCTCGTCGGAGTAGCCGAGCCAGCCCGGCGAGGTCGTGTAGGCGGGATAGCCCTCGGCGCGCAGTTGTGTCTCCCGCTCAGCCGCCCCACTCTTGCCGCGCCGCAACAACTCCAGCGCTTCCTCGGCGGTCAAAGCGTCGGTGAGGTAACGGAAGTCGACCTGTGAGAGGAGCCATTCGGGGTCCGCGTCGGCCAGCAGCTTCCACAGCGGGACGCCGGCGCGCTTGGCCGCCAGGTCCCAGACCGCGTTGACGACGGCGCCGATCGCCATGTGCATGACGCCCTTCTCGGGCCCCAGCCACCGCAGCTGGCTGTCGCCGATCAGGGCCCGGTTGACGATGCCCGGGTCGGCGCAGACCGCCTCGACGTCCAGCCCGACGACGTGCTCGCGCAGCGCCTCGATCGCCGCCACCTGCACGTCGTTGCCGCGGCCGATGGTGAAGGTGAAGCCGTGGCCGGACAACCCGTCCTCGGCGTCGGTGCGCAGGATCAGGTACGCCGCGGAGTAATCAGGGTCCGGATTCATCGCGTCCGAGCCGTCGAGCTCGCGCGAGGTCGGGAAGCGGACGTCGAAGGTCTCGACCGAGACGATCCGGCTCATGCCCGGACCAGATTCGAGCGCTGCGACCCCAGACCGTCGATCTCCAGCTCGACCACGTCGCCGGCCCGCAGGTAGGGCTGGCCGGCCATGCCGAGCGCCACGCCGGCCGGCGTCCCGGTGTTGATGACGTCGCCCGGCTCCAGCACCATGTGCTGGGACAGGTAGTGGATCACCTCGGCCACCCCGAAGATCATGTTCTCGGTGTTGCCGTCCTGCCGCTGCTCGCCGTTGACGCTCAGGCGCAGGCCCAGCTTCTGGAAGTCGCCGACCTCCTCGGCCGTCACCAGATACGGCCCGAGCGGGTTGAACGCCTCGCACGACTTGCCCAGGTCCCACTGCCCCGAGCGCTCCAGCTGGAACTCGCGCTCGGAGACGTCGTTGCTGACCGCGAAGCCGCCGATGACGCCGAGGGCCGCCTCGTGCGAGTCCAGGTAGCGGGCCCGCGCGCCGATCACGACGGCCAGCTCCACCTCCCAGTCGGTCTTCACCGAGCCGCGCGGGATGAGGATGTCGTCGTTCGGGCCGACGACCGTGTACGGGTCCTTCATGAAGACCACCGGCCGCGGCGGGATCGCGGCGCCGGTCTCCTCGGCGTGGTCGCGGTAGTTCAGCCCGATGCACACCACCTTGCCCGGCCGCGCGACGGCCGCGCCCACGCGCAGTCCCGCCACCTCGGCGGCCGGGATCTCGGGCAGCGTGCGGGCCTGGGCCGCGGCGCGGACCGCGTCCGCACCCCGCTCCAGCCAGAACGCGCGGTCCAGGTCGCCGATGACACCGGTCAGGTCGAAGTGGCGGCCGTCGGCGGCGAGCAGCACAGGGCGCTCGCGGCCGGGCTCGCCCAAGCGGAGGAGTCTCACGCTCCGGGACTCTAGGCAAACATCGGATCTATCGTCAAGGGAATCAAGATCCTTCTCGATCCGCGGACCGGGGTCGGCCTGCCTTTTCTTCGATTGGATCTAGTAAACCGGCGTAACGATTGCGTTCCACAGTCTTTACAGGCCTCGATCCTCCGGCTATACATCGGATGACTGAACGGCACGTGATACAGACCACACTCTCCCCCCGCACACCCTCACCAGCGAGGACGACATGAGGCTGCACCGTACGTCGAGAACAGTTCTGGCCCTCACGGCCGTCGTGGCGCTCGGCCTGAGCGCCGCCGCCTGCGGGCGCGGCGGCTCCAAGTCGGCCTCCGGCGGCAAGAAGATAGGCATCGACTTCCCCAGGTCGGACTCCGACTTCTGGAACAGCTATGCCAAGTACGTGAACTCGGACATCAAGTCGGGCTCCCTCAACGCCCTGCCGCCGACGAACTCCAACAACAAGATCGACGCGCTGATCGCCAACGTCACGGCCCTGGAGGGCCAGGGCGCCAAGGTCATCCTGATGGCCCCGCAGGACACCGGCGCGATCGCCAGCACCCTGGACGACCTGGCGAGCAAGAACATCTCGGTGGTCAGCGTCGACACCCGCCCGGACAAGGGCAAGGTCTACATGGTCGTGCGCGCCGACAACAAGGCGTACGGCACCAAGGCCTGCCAGTTCCTCGGCGACAAGCTCAAGGGCACCGGCACCGTCGTGGAGTTCGAGGGCGACCTGACCTCCATCAACGGCCGCGACCGCTCGCAGGCCTTCGGCGACTGCATGAGCAAGAACTATCCGAACATCAAGGTCGAGGCCGAGGCCACGAACTGGGCAGGCGACGTCGCAGCCGCGAAGCTGCAGGACGCGCTGAACGCCGGCACCATCAACGGCATCTACATGCAGGCTGGCGGCGTCTTCCTGGCGCCGACGCTGTCCCTGCTCCAGCAGAAGAACCTCCTGGTCCCGCCGACCGATCCCAAGCACATCTTCATCGTCTCCAACGACGGCATCCCGGCCGAGTTCCAGGCCATCAAGGCCGGCCAGATCGACGCCACGGTCTCCCAGCCGGCGGACCTCTACGCCAAGTACGGGCTCTTCTACGCCCAGGCCGCCGCCGAGGGCAAGACCTTCTCCCCCGGCCCGACCGACCACGGCTCCACGATCATCCAGCTGCCCAACGGCCTGGAGGACCAGTTGCCGGCACCGCTGGTGACCGCGGCGAACGTCGACGATCCGTCGTTGTGGGGCAACCAGGTAGGCAAGTGATCCCGCGATGACGACGCACGACCTGAGGGCGGCCGGCACCACCGGCCGCCCCGTCGCCACGGCGATCGCCGTGTCCAAGAGCTTCGGCGCCACCCGCGCGCTGATCGACGTCGACATCTCCGTGGCCCCCGGCGAGGCGCACGCGCTCGTCGGGCGCAACGGCGCCGGCAAGTCGACGCTGGTCTCGCTGCTGACCGGGCTGGCCCGGCCGGACGGCGGGCGGATCATGTTCGACGGCGAGGCCGCGCCGGCGCTGTCCGACCGCGCGGCCTGGCAGGCGCGGGTCGCCTGCGTCTATCAGAAGTCGACGATCATCCCGACCCTGTCGGTGGCCGAGAACCTGTTCCTGAACCGGCAGTCCGACGGGCTGCGCCGGATCAGCTGGAAGGCGCTGCGCGGCCGGGCGGCCGACCTGCTGGCCGAGTACGAGATCGACGTGGACCCGGCCGCGGCCGCCTCGACGCTGGCCGTGGACCAGCGGCAGGTGCTGGAGATCGCCCGCGCGCTGTCGTTCGGGGCCAAGTTCATCATCCTCGACGAGCCCACCGCGCAGCTGGACGGCGCGAAGATCGCAGGGCTCTTCGACCGGCTGCGGCGCCTGCAGGAGTCGGGCGTCGCGTTCCTGTTCATCTCGCACCATCTGTCCGAGGTGTACGAGGTCTGCCAGAGCGTCACGGTCTACCGCGACGCCCGGCACATCCTCACCGCGCCGGTCGCCGGCCTGGACAAGGAGGCCCTGATCGAGGCGATGACCGGCGAGGACCGCTCGGAGCGGGCCACGTTCGGCGCCGAGGTCGCGACGTACTCACCACCGGCCGAGACGTCGACCCCGGCGCTGCAGATCAAGGCCCTGACCCTGCCCGGCGCCTACGAGGACTTCTCGGTCACCGTCGGCGAGGGCGAGATCGTCGGCCTGGCCGGCGCGGGCGGCTCCGGCGTCGTGGCGCTCGGCGAGACGGTCGCCGGACTGCACCGGCCGACCGCCGGGACCGTGACGGTCGCCGGACGCGGGGTGCGGACCGGCAGCGTGCCGGCCGCGCTGCACGCCGGGCTCGGCTTCGTCCCGGAAGACCGGCACGCGCAAGGGGTGGTCCCCATGCGGCCGATCGCGGAGAACATCACGCTCACCGCCATGGATCGCCTGGGCAGCCACGGATTCTTCACCCATGACTCGCTGCGCAGCGCCGGCAGTGCCCTGATGGAGCGGCTGGACGTCAAGGCCGAGGGACCCGACCAGCCAGTCGGCGCCCTGTCCGGCGGCAACCAGCAGAAGGTGGTGATGGGCCGTGCGCTGGCGAACTCCCCGAAAGCGCTGGTGCTGATCCGGCCGACCGCCGGCGTGGACGTGAAGTCGAAGGAGTCGCTGCTGGGCACCGTGCGCCAGGCCGCCGACAAGGGCTGCGGCGCCCTGCTGGTCTCCGACGAGCTGGACGACCTGCGGATCGCGCACCGGGTACTGGTGATGTTCAAGGGCGCGGTCGTCGCGGAGTTCCCGGCCGGCTGGGGCGACAACGACCTCATCGCCGCTATCGAAGGACTGAACGAGATGGAAGGGTCCGGCCATGAGTGAGGCCACGACGATGTCCGACGCGGCCGAAACCGCCCCGGCCGAGACCGCGGCGTGGTTCCGCCGCCCCGGCACCGGCTGGCTCCGCGAGTTCTCGCTGCTGCCGGCGATGGCGCTGCTGATTCTGATCGGGTTCATCGAGTCCCCGGACTTCCTGACCACGGCCAACTTCCTGGGGATGCTCCAGCAGTCGACCGAGCTCAGCGTTCTGGTCCTGGCCGAAGCGGTGATCCTGATCAGCGGCCGCATGGACCTGTCGCTGGAGTCGACGGTGACGCTGACCCCGGTGATCGCGTTGTGGATGGTGCTGCCGACGTCCGGGAACCGCTTCAACGGCCTGGGCTTCGGCGCCGAGTGGATGGCGATCCCGATCTGCCTGCTGGTCGGGGCCGTGGTCGGGGCGATCAACGGCTTCCTGATCCTGAAGATGAACCTGAACGGGTTCGTCGTCACCCTGGGCATGCTGACGATGCTGCACGGCCTGGTGATCGTCGTCGACGGCGGCCAGACCATCACCACCGTCCCCTCCTCCTTCAGTTACCTCGGCCACACCGAATGGGCCGGCCAACCGGCGTCGGTCTGGATCTGCGGAATCCTGTTCGCCGTCGGTATTGCCGTCCTCGGCTGGTATCGCCACGGCCGCGCCCTGTACGCGATCGGCGGCAACCCGGGCGCCGCGAAGGCGGCCGGCATCCGCGTGGAGCGCACCGTCTGGATCGTCCTGATCATCGGCTCGATGCTCGCCGCCTTCGCCGGCATCCTCTACACCGGGCGCCTCGGCGCGGCCTCGGCCAGTGTGGGCACCGGCCTGATCTTCAAGGTGTTCGCCGCGACGGTGATCGGCGGCGTGAGCATGAACGGCGGCCGCGGCTCCCTGTTCGGCGCGCTCACCGGCGTGCTGACGCTGAAGTTGATCGAGAACGTGCTGGTGTTCGGCCACGTGTCGGCAAACGACATCGAGTTCTTCGACGGCCTGGTGATCCTGGTGGCGCTGATCGTCTCGCGCTACACCTCCGGCGCCGCGCAAGACTAGGCGGGGCGGCCAGGTCAGGGTTCTGGTTCAGGTTCTGGTTCCACCAGAACCAGCACCCGGCCGCTCTCCGCGGTCACCGGCGTGACCGGCGTGACCGGCGTGCCCACGGGATGGGACGCGCAAGCGCTCCCGAGTCGTTGGCGCCACACCGGGCACGACTCCCGTCGCGGAACCTGGCCGTCGTCCCAGACCTGCACCATCTCGAAGGTGCTCCAGCCCTGACCACCGAGCATGAGCAGCTGACCGGGCCCGAACGGCTCGGTCGCGCCGGCGAGCACCAGCCGCGCGTCACGCGGGTAGTTGAGCGGCTCGGCCAGCGTGACCCCTTCGGAGAGCACGGTCAGCTCGTGGACTCCGGCCGCATAGTCGGGCTCCGGGTCGTCGTCCCACGGCTCCGGCGGCCGGTCCACCGCTTCCCCGACCCGCGGCTCCCGCCGGCGGAACAAGCCCATGTCAGCCCTCAGCCCCCTTGCGTCGACCGCTTCTCGCTCAAGGTGTTCCGCAGCCACTGCTCGATGCTCACGATGTGGATCGTCGCCCACGCCCGCGCGCCCTCGGAGTCCCGCTCGGCCAGCGCGTCCAGGATCGCCGTGTGCTCCATCAGCGTCCGGGTGAGCGCCCCCTCCTGCGTCAGCCCGCGCCAGACCCGCGCCCGCGTGGTCGGCCCCGAAAGGCTGTCCAGCAGCGAGCCCAGCACCACGTTCCGGGAGCACGCCGCGATCCGGCTGTGGAACTCCAGGTCGTTGCGCACCAGGTCCTCCACCGTCGGGGCGTTGCCGATCAGCGCCAGATGCGCGCGCAGGTCGGCCACCTCCTCGTCGGTGACGCGCTGCGCGGCCATGGCGGTGGCGGCCGGCTCCAGGATGCGGCGGACCTCCAGGAACTCCAGGACCGTGTCGTCCCGGTGGAAGTCGACGACAAAGCTCATCGCCTCCAGCAGCCGCGCCGGCTCCAGGCTCGTGACGTAGGTCCCGTCGCCCTGCCGCACGTCCAGCACGTGGATCAGCGACAGCGCCCGCACCGCCTCCCGCAGCGAGCTGCGCGAAAGCCCCAGCTCAGCGGCCAGGTCCGCCTCCTTGGGCAGGCGATCGCCGGGCCGCAGCCGGCCCTTGATGATCATCTCTTTGATCTTCTCGATCGCCTCGTCGGTCACCGCCATGCGGTCATTGTGCCAGCGCCGGGGCCGGACGGCGTCGCGGCCCGCACCCGGGAACGTAGGCGACCCTTACCGCGAGCTGACGCGCCTCCCGCCAAGATCGGCACCGTGGACGTGTCGTTGCTGGACGGCTGGCTGCCCTGGGCCCTCCGGGTGCTCACCGTGGCGCTGGTCGTCGTCACGATCGGACGGGCGCGGCTGCGGGACCGGGAGTTCCTGCTCAAGCGCCTGCCGATCGTGCTCGGGGGAGCTGTTCTGTTCGGCGTGCTGTGCGCGGTGCTGGTGCGGACGGCGATGGGGGTGTCGGATCCGCTGCCGTTCGGGCTCTGGTTCTGGCTCGCGGTGTTCGCCCTCGCGACCGGGCTGGCCGTGGCGTGCTGGCGCGGGTCGCGGTGGTGGCAGCGCACGGCCGCGCCGCTGGCGATGCTGCTGGCGCTGCTCACCGCCGGCGACGCGCTGGACATCAGCCTCGGCTACTACCCGACGCTGGCGGACATGTACGGCGAGCTGACCAACCAGGCGCTGCCGCAGCAGGTCAGCCTGGCGCAGCTGGGCACCATCCACGGCAACACCAAGACCGGCCGCATCGTCGAGGTGGACATCCCGGAGACCGCCAGCGGCTTCCAGCACCGCAGCGAATACGTCTACCTGCCGCCGGCCTGGTTCCGCTCCACGCACCGGCCCAAGCTGCCGGTGGTGGAGATGATCGGCGGCGAGTTCGCCGAGCCGGACAACTGGATCCGCGCCGGCAACGCCATCAAGACCGCCGACGCCTACGCCGCCGCGCACCACGGCTTCGCGCCGGTCATGGTCTTCGTCGACGCCTCCGGCGGCTTCAAGGTGGACACCGAATGCGTGAACGGCCCCGCCGGCCACGCCATGGACCACCTGGTGGAGGACATCCCGCCCTACGTCGAGAAGACCTTCGGCACCGCGACCCTCCCGGCGAAGTGGGCCGTGGCCGGCTGGTCCATGGGCGGCACCTGCGCGATCACCCTGGCCCTGACCCATCCCACCGTCTTCGGCCACTTCCTCGACATCAGCGGCGACCTGGGCCCCAACAAGGGCGACAAGAACTCCACCATCGCCACCCTGTACGGCGGCGACGCGGCCGAGTACGCCGCCGACGACCCGCTGACCATCCTGAGCAAGCACAAGAAGTGGCCCAGGTACTTCTCCGGCATGTTCGCGGTCGGCAACCAGGAGACGGCGCAGCCCAAGCACGCGCAGCAACTGTCCGCCGCGCTGAAGAAGGACCACGTCCCGAACCAGATCTGGACCGGATCCGGCAAGCATTCGTGGGTCTTCGGGCAAGCGGCCTTCGTACAGGAGTTGCCCTGGCTGGCCAAGGCGATCCAGGTGCCCGGGGCGAAGTAGCACGACACGTGCCGGGTCCTGAGCTGGCTCATCGGCCTCGGCGTGATCGCCATGCTGTGGCACCGCGGCTCCGCCGACTTCTTCCACCCCGGGCCTCGGCGCTGACTAAGGCGTCTGCGTAACCGCCGCGACCTCCGCGGCGGCCGTCGCGTCATCCGTCCCCTCGCCGCTCGCCCCGCGCTCGGCACCGGTCACGATCCAGCGGTCGGTGCGGATCCGCGCCGCGAGCGCGATCAGCCGCGCCAGCATGAACACCCCGAGCGCCCACCACAGGCCGAGCAGTCCCTGGTCCAGGTGGTAGGAACCGAGCGCGGCGGCCAGGTAGGCGCTGGTGGTCGCGATCCCGGCCCACGCCAGGAACCGGCCGTCGCCGGCCCCGATGAGGATGCCGTCGAGCACGAACACGGGCGCTGCGACCGGCAGGAACAACGCCTCCAACAGCAGAACGTCCTCCAGCAGGTTCCGCACCGTCTGGTCGTCGGTGAACAGCGGGATGAACGCCTGCCGCGTCGCCAGCACCATCAGGGCGAGCACGACGCCGACCACCACGCCCCACTCGATCGTGCGCCGGGTGGCCCGCCGCGCACCCGTCACGTCCGAGGCCCCGAGCAGCTGCGAGATCCACGCCTGTCCGGCGATGGCGAGGGCGTCCAGCACCAGCCCCAGGAAGCCCCACAGCGACCACGCGACCTGTTGCGCCGCCAACGCCTCGGTCCCATAGCGCGCGGCGAGGATCGTCCCGGCCAGGAGCGCGATCCGCAGCAGTATCGTGCGGACCAGCAAGGGGATCGAGGCCGTCGCGGCCTGCTTGATCCCCTCGCGGTCCGGTCGCAGTGGTGCCTCGTATTTGCGCGCCGCCTTATAGACGACCACCGCATAAGCAGTCGCCATGCCGTACTGCGTGAGCACCGTCCCCGTCGCCGAACCGGCGATCCCCATGCCCACCGGATAGACCAGCACCAGGTTCAGCACCACGTTCATGGTGGCGCCGGTCGCCGCAACTACAAGTGTCGTACGAATGTCCTGCAGACCTCGCAGGACTCCCGTGGAGGCCAGAACCAAGAGCATCGCAGGCTGCCCGATAGAGGCGATCCGCAGGTACGTCACTCCGTAGGGCACCGCCTCAGGCGACGCCCCGAACAGCCGCACCAGCGGCGCGGCGAACACGATCCCGGCCAGTCCCAGCACCACGCCGAGGATCACGCCGAGCCACATCCCGTCCACGCCCTGCCGCACCGCCCCCGGCAGGTCCCCGGCGCCGATCCGCCGCCCCACGGAGGCCGTCGTCCCATAGGCGAGGAACACGCACAGGTACGTCAGCGTCGCCAGCAGCGCGCTCGCCGCAGCCAGCCCAGCCAGCTGCGGCGTCCCCAGGTGCCCGACGATCGCCGAGTCGGCGAGCAGGAACAGCGGCTCGGCGACCAGGTTCCCCAAAGCCGGCAGCGCCAGCTTCAGCAGCCGCGCGTCCTCGGCCGTCGGGCGGAAGCTGTGCTCGGAAGTCATCGGCTCCCCCGGGGTCGGCGAGACAGTGGACGGGACACCAGGCGGGGCGTCACAGGCACAACGCCGCGACGAATATTACCGCCCAGGATCGGCCCTCAGCAGGAGGCGCCGTGGAAAACTGATCACATGACCGTCGAGGACATCCGCTACCGCATCCCCGCCGAGCGCGCCGCCGAGTTCGAAGCCGCCTATGCCGACGCTGCCGAGGCCCTGGCCGCCGCCCCGGAATGCGTCGGTTACGAGCTGGTCCGCGGCATCGACGAACCGGACCAGTACGTCTTCCGCACCACCTGGAACGCGCCGAAGCCCCAGAGCCCCGAGCAACAGCGCGAGGACCACCTCAAGGGCTACGAAGGCGACATCACCGACCGGCGCACCTACGAGCAGACCGCCGTCCGCGGCGACGGCGGTGCGGTCCCGAGCTTGTACGAATGGCTCGGCGGCGAGGAGGCCCTGCTGCGGCTGACCGAAGCCTTCTACCGCGAGGTCCTGAAGGACGAACTGCTCCATCCCCTGTTCGCGGGCATGAACCCGGAGCACCCGCAGCACGTCGCGCTCTGGCTCGGCGAGGTCTTCGGCGGCCCGAGCACCTACACCGACTCCCACGGCGGCTACCGCCACATGATCCGGCAGCACCTCGGCCGCGGCATCCAGGAGAAGCAGCGCCGCCGCTGGGTCAGCCTCCTGATGGACGCCGCCGACGAGGTCGGCCTCCCGGACGACCCCGAGTTCCGCGCGGCCTTCACCGGCTACATCGAGTGGGGCACCCGGCTGGCCGTCATCAACTCGCAGCCCGGCGTGAAGGAGTACAACGCCCCGATGCCGAAGTGGAACTGGGGCGGGCACCCTCCGTACCGCGGATGAGGGCTACTGCACGAAGGTGATCGGGTACTGCGACGCGCCCCGGCCGTCCAGCAGGTGGTCGTCGCGGCCCTTCAGGAACCGGTTGAAGAACGAGTCCACCAGCGCGCGGTCGGCGGCCACCGCACGCCGCGCGTCGACCGTCCCGTTGTCGTAGGTCAGCGTCGAGGCCGGGATCTGGCCGGCCAGCTGCGCCAGCAGGGGCTCGGCGTCCGTGAACGACTGGTGCTGCGAGTCGTTCAGGGTGATGTCCGCCTTCCACCCCTTCTGGTTCTGCCAGAACGACGCCCACGACGGCTCGACGTGGATGCTGCTGGGGTAGCGGCCGGTGCTGCCCATCAGCAGGAGCGGCTGCTTCAGCCCGTGCAGCGCGACGTCGCTCAGGTGGGTGCCGTCGGCGTTCTCGGTGAACTCCATGGTGCCGTCCAGGTTGACGCCGGCCTTGACCCGCGGGTCGTCGTACATGGTCTCCGCCGCCTCGAACCCGCCGGCGGAGTGGCCGAACATCCCGATGTCGTTCAGGTCCATGCCGGCGGTCAGCCGGTTCGGCAGGCTCGACAGCCGGTTCAGCACGAGCCGGGTGTCGGCCAGCCGGACGTCCATCACCTTGGTGAGCAGGACCGTCGCCGCCGCCTGGTCGTCCCCGACTTGGCCGAAAGCCGCCAGCAGCGGCCCGTTGCCGACCACGTGGCCGTCGGGGAACTCCGTGGCCGGCGCTTCCCCGGTGTGGTCGATGGTGACCACCACATAGCCCTGCGAAGCCAGGTTCTCGACCAGGGTCATGTTCGAGTCGCGCGGGTCCCCGGCGCCGGGCGAGTACAGGACGACCGGAAAACGGCCCGGCGCCATGGCGGCGTCCCGCACCGAGTGCGTCTTGGTCGCGGCCCAGTTCACCAGACCTGCGGGCAGGCCGTTGCCGCCGTCGAGCGAGGCACCGATCTCGGCGGCGGCCGCGGCGGGGTACTGGGTCGTATACGGCTTGCCTGCCGTGTGCACCGCCGGGTAGAAGACGCTGATCATCAGCTCGCGGTAGGACTGGTTCGGCACCCAGGGATCCGCGCGCTTGTCGTCGACAAGCCGGAAGGTCGACTCGCCGGTGGCGTAGCGGCCGTGCGGCGCGGGAAGGGTGAGCGTCCGGCCATTCGCAGGGGCCGATGACGTGGACAGGGCCGGCGCGCTGTGGGTCGCGGACACGGCCGAGGCCGGAACGGCGTTCGAGAGAACGAGACCGGAAACGGCGACCCCGGCCAGAGAAGCGGCGACGAGACGGGAGCTGCGCATGAGGGTTCCTTATGATGCGGCGTTGCGTTGTTCGGACACCTCGATCCTCGCAACGCACGCACCCCGCGAACCACCGTGCTACCAGGCATTTCACCGCTCGTGAAAGCCGAACCGCCATAGGGCGGATAACCGCCCTATGACAGCGTCCGTACTAGCGTCAGGTTCGCTCCCGCTCCGCTCAGCCGATCCCGATCCCGTTCAACATCGCCTTGATCGCCGGTCCCGCCTTGTCGTTGCCGAACCCGCCGTTCAGCACCACGCACGCCACCGCGATGTCATGCTGCGGATCCATCGCGATCATCCAGCTGTCCGGGTCCTCGTTCTGACGCTCGGCGGTGCCGGTCTTCGCGCCGAGCGTCGGGCTGATGCCGCGCAGCGAGGTGGCGGTGCCCTCCGTGATGACCCCGCGCATCAGGGTCTTGAGGTCCTTGTCAACCGCGGCCGGCAAGGGCGTCGCCGCCACCTGGCTCTGCCCCGGGACCAGGATCGGCTGCTTGAACCCGCCACTGGCCACCGTCGCGGCGACCGAGGCCATCGTCAGCGGACACATCGTGATGTCGCCCTGGCCGAACGTCTCGGCGGCGAACCGCTCCTGCCCGTCGGCCGCGGGGACCTGCTCGGTGCCCGCCGTGCAGTACGTCGCCGAGCCCAGGCCCATGTCCCACGGCTGGTTCAGGCCGAACTGCGTCTTCGCCTCGGTCTCCAGCGCGGACAGGCCCGACAGCCGGTCGCGCAGCCCGACGTAGGAGGTGTTGCAGGACTGCTCGAAGGCGTCGGTCAGGGTCGCGTTCGGGTAGCCGTTCTTCAGGCCTTCGTCGTTGTGGTACGTCTGCGATCCGACCGTCGAGGTCGGCGGGCACGGCGCCGAGTCCGACGGCTTGAGACCGGTCTGCAGAAGGGCCGCGGTGGTGACGGTCTTGAACGTCGAGCCCGGCGCGCGCAGCGCGTGATACGCCAGCCCCGCGGTGGTCTGGGAGTTGCTGGCCATCGCCAGGACCCCGCCGGTGCTGGGCTTGATGACCACCATGCCCGAGTTCGGGTAGGCGTTCAGCGCTTGCTCGGCCGCGGTCTGGACGCGGGCGTCGAGCGTCGAAGGGATCTGCGCCGTGGCCCCGCTCGGCGTCGTGCCGAGCGCGACCGGCATGCTCCCGCCGATCGGCACGCCGGTGTTGATGTCGACGAAGTTGATCTGGAGCGCGGTCGGCGCCGCGCCGCCGGGCCGTTTGGCGGTCGCCATGCGCGAGAGCACGGTCGCCAGGCTGGGATGCGCCGCCGCCTGGAGCGGCAGGCCGGTGTCGTCGACGACGGTCGCGGGCGGCGGGGTCGCCGTGAGGTTCGCTTGCGCGCCGAGTTGCGGATGGATGACCGCCGAGGACCAGTGGACCAGGAGACCGTTCGCGTTTCCGGCCGCCGGGGCCACGGCGAGGATGGAGTTGTAGCTCCACTGCAACCCGCCGTCGAAGGAGTCCACGACGCTGAAGTTGTACCGGGTCGCCGAATCCGGCGAAGCACCCGTCGCAGGGATCTGCGATCCCAGTGTGAGCTGTGTGGACTTGGGATTCAGCGACTTCATAACCGCCTGCAACCGGGGCCCGGCGGCCGCCGCGTTGTCGGTGAGCGAGCCGGCCTTGGTGTAGTCCCCCGACGCCCAGGCCGCCAAGAAGTCCTTCGCCACCGCGTCCGGGGTCGCGGTGGCGGCGTCCGAAGACGCCGCCGAGCCGCCCGCCTGGCTCTGCGCCGTCGGCGACGCGCCGTGGTGGTCGGACCGCAGCCAGAAGGCCACGGAAGCCGCCGCCACCACCGCGACTGAGACGACCGCCGCGGTGACGGTCCGTGTCCTGCGGTTTCCCCGCTTTTGCTTGCCTGCCATAGCTCGCAAGGAAAGCGCGCCCTCCGCGACTCTGTCCAAGAGTCGTATGGGAAACACATCCATAGCGATATGACTATGATCCGATGTCATGGACCTCTTGACGCACCTCCGCTACTTCCGCGTGGTCGCTGAGGAACAGCACTTCGGGCGGGCCGCCGTCCGGCTGCGGCTCGCGCAGCCCTCGCTGTCGCAACGGATCCAGCGCCTGGAGCGCGAGTTCGGGGTGCGGTTGTTCGACCGGGGCCGCAGCGGCGCGGTCCTGACCCCGGCCGGGCGCCTGGTGCTGGCCCAGAGCCAGGCGGTGCTCGACGCCGCCGACCGGCTGCGCTCGGTGGTCGGGCGGCTGCAGGACGGCGAGATGGGGACCCTGCGCGCGGCGGTGCCGCCGCACCTCGGCGGCGCGGCGGTCGCGGCGCTGCTGACCGCGTTCCAGGAACGCAGCCCCGGCGGCGAGCTCGATCTCCGGGAACTCGCCACCGCCGAGCAGACCGCGGAGCTGGCGGCCGGCACGCTGGACGCCGGGATCGTGCGGCATCCCTGTCTGGCCGCCGGGCTGGCGTTCGGGCCGATGCTGCACCAGCCGCTCGGGGTGCTGCTGCGGGCCGACGACCCGCTGGCCGCCGGCCCGGTGGTGGAACTCAGAGCCCTGAGCGGCCGCGCTCTGGCCATGCCGCCGCGCGCGAACAGCCCGGCGCTCCACGACGAGACGCTGACCGCGTGCGCCCGCCACGGTTTCACGCCGACCGCGATCCGCGACGCCGAGGGCCTGGACTTCACCCGCGCGCTCATCATGGCCGGCGCCGACCTGACCGCCCTGATGCCCGCACCGCCACCCGAACCCGGCACCGCCTGGCGTCCGCTGGCCGGCCGCCCCCTGTCCTGGCGCACGTCCACGGCCTGGCCCGCGGGCCACGACGGCCCGGCCGTGCGCGTCTTCGCCGAGGCCGCCGACGCCGCGCTGCGCGCGCATGCCGGGATGTACGCGGCACCCGCCGAACGCCCTCGCGCCGCCCGACCGGAGACGGAGTTCGCGCTGTGACCGAATACTTCTCCGCTTCCGGCTCCGGTTCCGGTTCCGGCTCTGCATTCGCCTCCGAATCCGGCCCCGCGTCCAGCCCCGCATCCGCCTCCGCTTCCGGCTCTGCATCCGTCTCCGAATCCAGCCCCGCATCCGGCCCCGCATCCCTCTCCCTGTCGACCACCGCCGGCCGCCGCGCCGTGAACCGCATCGCCGCGGCCTTCTCCGACGCCGGCGTCACCGGCCGACTGCACGCCCTCGACATCGATTCCGGCGCCTCGGTCTCGGTCTCGGGCACGCACCTCGTCCCGACCAGCAGCCTCCACAAGGTGTGCCTGCTGGCCACCCTCTATCGCGAAGCCGCCGCCGGGCGCATCGATCGCACCCGCCAGATCGAGGTCCCCGCCGCCGAACGCACCCCCGGCCTGTCCGGTCTGGCCGTGATGCGCGACGCCGTCCGGCTCTCGCTGCGCGACCTGGCCACCCTCGTCGTCGCGGTCAGCGACAACGCCGCCGCGGACGTCCTGTGGCGCGAGGTCGGGCTCGACACGGTCAACCGCGCCATGGCCGATCTCGGCCTGCCCGACACCATCGCCGTCCACGACATGGCGGCCATCAGGGACGCGCTCCTGGCCACGCCGAACCTCGCCGATCCCGCGGCGTTGGCAGATATCAGTGTTCTGAATCCTGAGCAGACCAACCGCTCCACCCCGCGCCAGTTGGCCGAGCTGTTCGCCGCCATCTGGCGCGACGAGGTCTGCGCCGGCGAGCTCGCCGGGGAACTGCGCTCCGTGCTCGGGGTGCAGGCCTGGACCCATCGCATGTCGTCGGGCTTCCCGTTCGACGACGTCCGGGTCAGCGGGAAGACCGCCACCCTGCCCACGGTCCGCGCCGAGGCCGGCGTCGTCGAGTACCCCGACGGCGGGCGCTACGCGGTAGCCGTCTTCACCCGCGCCGCCTCGACCGCCGCGATCCTGCCCGCCGCCGACGCCGTCATCGGCACCGCGGCGCGCATCGCGGTCGACGCGCTGCGGTCGCCCTGAAAGCTGCGAAAGGAACAAAGGCAACACAAGGCTCTGCTTATTGCATTCAGTGCATTTACGGACAGGCGCCGAACTCCCGAAAACACCGCGTCCCAGGTTGCGGCAAAACGAATTGTTAGGAACCTTGACAGACCTCTGGTCTAGTCCAATGATGTCCCCCAGGGCGGCCGCCTCTTCGAGCTCTTAGGTTCGATACAGATCCAGTCCTGATCAACGCCCTGCCATCTGGGAGCATCATGAAACGGACAGGCCGTCATCTCCGCGTGCTCGCAACAGCCGCGGCGACACTGGCCGCGAGCGCCGGCGCCGTTCTGGCGTCCAGCGCCGCAAGCCATGCCGCCGCGGCGACGCCTGCCGCGTCGACCGGCACCCCCATCCCGGCGCACGTGTTCGCGCCCTATTTCGAGGCCTACAACGGCGACGACCCGGCGACCCTGAGCCAGCAGTCCGGCGCGAAATACCTGACGATGGCGTTCATCCAGACCGCCAGCAAGGGTTCGTGCACGGTCGACTGGGACGGCGACACCTCGACGCCGATCTCGTCGTCCACCTACGGTTCCTCGATCGCCACGATCCGGGCCAACGGCGGCGACGTGATCCCCTCGTTCGGCGGGTACGCCGCCGACGACGGGGGCACCGAGATCGCCGACAGCTGCACCGATGTGAGCTCGATCGCCGCGGCGTACGAGAACGTCATCACGACGTACAACGTCACCCGGCTCGACCTGGACACCGAGGACAACTCGCTGACCGACACGGCCGGCATCGACCGGCGCAACAAGGCCATCAAGATGGTCGAGGACTGGGCCGCGGCCAACGGCCGCACCGTCCAGTTCAGCTACACCCTGCCCACGACCACCAGCGGCCTGGCCTCCTCGGGCCTTGCGGTGCTGAAGAACGCGGTCACCAACAACGCGCGCATCGATGTCGTCAACATCATGACCTTCGACTACTACGACGGCGCGACGCACGAGATGGCGAACGACACCAAGACCGCCGCCACCGGCCTTGAGAAGCAGCTCGCCACCTTGTACCCGAGCAAGACCGCCGCCCAGCTGTGGGCGACGATCGGCGTCACCGAGATGCCCGGCATCGACGACTACGGGGCGGCCGAGACGTTCCAGACCTCGGACGCGCCGACCGTGCTGAGCTGGGCCAACTCCCAGGGCATCGCGGAGATCTCGTTCTGGGCGCTGCAGCGTGACAACGGCGGCTGCGTGGGCACCGGCGGCTCGGACACCTGCTCGGGCATCGCGCAGAGCACCTGGTACTTCAGCAACACCTTCGAACCGTTCACCAGCGGCGGGACCACGCCTCCGCCGCCGACGAACGACTTCTCCGTGGGCGTCTCGCCGACGTCGGCCACGCTGGCTCAGGGCGCGACCGCCACGGCGACGGTGTCCACGGCGGTCACCAACGGCACGGCGCAGAGCGTCGCGCTGGCCGCCAGCGGAGCCCCCTCCGGGGCCACCGTCAGCCTCAGCCCGACCTCGGTGACCGCCGGCGGCACGTCGACGCTCACCGTGGCCACGGCCTCGACCACCCCGGCCGGGACGTACCCGATCACGGTCACCGGCACTGCGGCCTCAGGAAGCCACAGCGCCACCTTCACCGTGACCGTCACCGGTCCCGGCGGCGGGGGCGGCGGCGCGATCGTCAACGGCGGGTTCGAGACCGGGTCGTTCAGCCCGTGGACGTGTCAGAGCACTGACGCGGTCGTGGGCAGCCCGGTGCACTCCGGCTCGCACGCGGCGAAGATCTCGCCGACCGCGGGCGCCACCGGCGAGTGCGACCAGGCGGTCACGGGCCTGACGCCGAACCACGCCTACACGCTCACCGCCTACGTCCAGGGCAACTACGCCTTCGTCGGCGTCAGCGGCGGGGCCAGCGGCAGCGCGTGGACCTCGGCGTCGGGCTGGACCAAGCTGTCGGTGCCGTTCACGACCGACGCCACCGGGAACGTGACGGTGTTCGTCCACGGCTGGTACAGCCAGGGCGACGTCTACGCGGACGACTTCGCCATTTCCTGACCGGTTCCCTCCCCTCCCGCGCGGCGTCCCGGCGATCAGCGGCCCCACAAGGGCCGCGACCGCCGGGGCGCCGCGTCAATCCCGGCCAGTCGCCAATCACTCGAAGTAAGGAAGTACCAAAGCCGCATATTGCGGACGCGAGAAGACCATTGGTTACGTGGAGGCATGCCGACCGATCCCATGCCGCAGGACCTCCTCCAGGACGACCCGCTGAGCCTGAGCACCGCCGCCGCCCGCAACCTGGCCACGACCACCAAGACCGTCCCGCAGATGCAGGGCATCACCTCCCGGTGGCTGCTCCGCAAGCTCCCGTTCGTGCAGGTCTCCGGCGGCACCTACCGCGTGAACCGGCGCCTGACGCACGCCGTCGGGCGCGGCCGGATCGCCTTCGACCAGACCGGCGAGGACATCAGGGTCCTGCCCGCCACGCTGACCGAGCTGCCGATCCTGCGCGGCCTGGACGACGACGCGCTCCTGGCGGAACTCGCCGGCCGCTTCACCCAGCGCCGCTTCACCGCCGACGAGCAACTGGCCGAGGCCGGCCGGCCGGTGACCGAGATCCTGATCGTCGGACACGGCAAGGTCGCCAAGGTCGGCACCGGCAAATACGGCGAGACGACGGTCATCGGCTCCCTGGCCGGCGGCGACCACCTCGGCGACGAGGCGGTGGACGGCGGCGTGGTGGACTCGGTCCCCTGGGCCTACGGCGCCCGCGCCACCACCGCCGGCACCCTACTGGCGCTCCCGCTGAGCGCGTTCCAGGAACTGCTGGACCGCTCGGAGGCACTGCGCACGCAGATCGCCTCGCACACGGCCCGCCGCGCCAAGGCGGTGAACAAGAAGGGCGAGGCGGAGATCTCCCTGGCCGCCGGCCACGAGGGCGAGACCGGCCTGCCGGGCACGTTCGTCGACTACGAGCTCCAGCCCCGCGAGTACCAGCTCTCGGTGGCGCAGACCGTCCTGCGCGTCCACACCCGCGTCGCAGACCTCTACAACGACCCGATGAACCAGACCGAACAGCAGCTGCGGCTGACCGTCGAGGCGCTCAAGGAGCGCCAGGAGCACGAGCTGCTGAACAACCCGCGGTTCGGCCTGCTCCCCAACGCCGCGAACGAGCAGCGCATCCACACCCACAGCGGCCCGCCGACCCCCGACGACATGGACGAACTGCTCTCCATGCGCCGCTCCACCAAGTTCTTCCTGGCGCACCCCAAAGCCATCGCCGCCTTCGGCCGCGAGTGCACCAAGCGCGGCGTGTACCCCACCTCCGGCACCGTGGACGGCAACCGCGTCTTCGCCTGGCGCGACGTCCCGATCTACCCCTGCTCGAAGATCCCGGTCACCGCCGGCCACACCACCTCCATCCTGGCCATGCGCACCGGCGAGGACGAGCAGGGCGTGGTCGGCCTGCACCAGAGCGGCCTGCCCGACGAGTTCGAACCGAGCCTGAACGTCCGCTTCATGGGCATCGACGACAAAGCCGTCATCAGCTACCTCGTGAGCGCCTACTACTCGGCCGCCATCCTGGTGCCCGACGCGCTCGGCGTGCTCGAGAACGTCGAGCTCGACCGCCCGCGCGGATAGGCGCGGCGCGGGCGGTGTCCTCGGTGGCCCGTGCGGCGGGCCGCCGGGGACGTGCGGGCTCAGGCGGGCTCGGGCGGGTTCAGGCGGGTTCAGGCAGGTTCAGGCGGGCTCAGGCCCCACAGCGCTCAACCGCCGAACAGCAGGGTGTCCAGACCCCGCCGAACCCCGACCGCATCGCCGACATGCCGCACCGCGAGCAGGGTGCCGTCGACGTAGGGCGCGGGATCGGGCCCGGCGTCGTGCTTCATGACGAGGCGCTCCCCGGCCCCACCAAAGATGATCTCGGTACTGACCACATAACTCGGCAACCGCACCGAATGAACCCGAGCGCCACCCACCTCGGCACCCCGCGCCTCGACCGGCCCATGCAGCTCCGCGAGCGGCACCGCAGGCACCGGCCGCCGAACCGCCCCCAACGTCTCGGCAAGCTCCCGCGCAGTCCCACTCGGCACATCGGGCTTACCCGCGCTGGCATAGTCGATGATCTCCCACCGATCCAGATGCTCGGCCGCAAGCGTCGCAGCCTTCTGAAGCACCGCGGCCATCACCGAGAAGTTCCCGGCGGCGATCACCCCGACCTCATGATCACGAGCCGCCCCATCCAGCTCGACATAGTCCGCACCCGTCAACCCCGACGACCCGATCACCACATGCGCACCAGCCTGCACCGCCGCGAAAGCGTTCTGCCTCACAGCAGCCGCACTCGTGTAGTCGACCACCACATCCGCCGACTCCGCAGCAAGCGCCTCGCCAACAGACGCGAACACCCGCCCCGACCCCGACCCGCCGACCACCTCCGCAATCGACCTCCCCGCCCCCGACCGCGAGACACCCGAGACCAGCACAAGATCGGCCGACGCCTCGATCCCCGCGACGATCGCCGAAGCGGCCCACCCGGTGACCCCGGAGAAGCAGATCCTGATCATGTGCCCAGGGTAAAGCGGCACCCGACTTCCCGCCCGCCGCGCTGACCTGCGAATTCGCCAGCGATGGGCAACCGGGTCGGCGATCACCCGGCCAGTTCTCCTCTCACCGCGCCAGTTCCCCGCCGGTGGATCTGCGGCCCCACTGCACGGCTCACTCTCAACAGCCAGCCTGGCGGTCACCCGACCGGCTGCCCCACGCTCGCGATGGCCAACCGACTCGGCGCCTTCCTGGTCGCCCGGCCTCGCCTCGCCTACTCCCCCGCCACCCCCGACTCCACCGGCAGCCCGGCCGCCGTCCAGTCCTCGATGCCCTCCCGGTACTTCCGTACGTTCGTGTACCCCAGCCGCTCCAGCCTGGCGGCCACCTGGCCGCTGTTCGGGCAGGCCGCGTTCGAGCAGTAGGTCACGATCAGCGCGTCCCGGTCTGGCAGCAGGTCGCGGTACAGCTGCTCCGGGTCGTCGGCGTGCAGGGGGATGGCGCCGGGGAGGTGTTGCTTCTCCCAGTAGGTGCCGGCGAGGGCGTCGAGGACGGTGGCTGTGCCGTCGGCTATCGCGGCCTTCAGGTCGTCGCGCGTGATGAGGGTGGTCATGGCTGTGCCTCCTGAAACAGTGGATCCGGACTGCGGTCCGCTTGTCTGATTCAAGAGTATGCGGACCTCGGTCCGTTTGTCTAGAATGGATTCATGCCCGACCCTTCTCGGCCCGATCTGCCCCTCGCCGATGATCCGCCGCGCGAGCGTGCCGATGCCGCGCGCAACAGAGCCCTGGTGCTCCAGGCCGCGTGGCGTCTGTACACGCATGGCGGTGTCGAGGCGCTCACCACCGATGCGGTGGCGCAGGAGGCGGGTGTCGGCAAGGGGACCGTCTACCGTCGGTTCCGGGACAAGAGCGGGCTGGTGGCCGCGCTGCTGGATGACAAGGAGAAGAAGCTCCAGCTCGCGATGATCGCGGGTCCCGCGCCGCTGGGGCCGGATGCCACGCACGGCGAGCGCCGTGTGGCCTTCGTCCACGCCTATCTCGACTACCTGCAGGCGCATCTGGATCTGCTGCTCGCCTCGGAGACCGCGGCGCCGGGGGCCCGCTATCGGCTGGGCGTCTACCAGTTCTGGAAGACGCACCTGACCATGCTGTTCACCGAGGACCGGGATCCGGAGTTCCGTGCGTACACCGTTCTGGCGCTCCTGGATGCGAGTCTGGTCAGCCACCTTCTCGCGGACGGCTGGTCGTGGGACCGCGTCCGCGCCGGAGTCGAACAGGAGGCGCGCCGATGATGCGCGAGCTGGTCATCCTGGGTACCGCCTCGCAGGTGCCGACGCGCCACCGCTCCCACAACGCCTACTTCCTCCGCTTCGACGAGCAGGGTTTCCTGTTCGATCCCGGCGAGGGCGCGCAGCGTCAGATGCAGTTCGCGGGCCTGTCGGTCAGTGAGATCACCCGCCTGTGCATCACGCACTTCCACGGCGACCACGCCCTGGGGCTGCCCGGCATCCTGCAGCGCATGTCGCTGGACGACGTGCCGCACGAAGTGGTCTGCCACTTCCCCGGCGAGCACGAGGAGTACTTCGAGCACCTGCGTTTCGCGACGCCGCACCACGCGCGCGCGAAGATCGCGACGCAGCCCGCGACCGGCCCGCGCTCCTATCTCCTGGGCGGCGGTCTGACCCTCAGCGTCGCCCCGCTCGACCACGGCATCCCCTGCCAGGGCTACCGCGTCGACGAGGCCGACGGCGTCAGGATGCTGCCGCGCAAGCTCGCGGCGGCCGGGATCAAGGGCCCGGACATCTCGCGGCTGCGGGCCGTGGGCCGGCTCGGCGACGTCACGCTGGCCGATGTCAGCGTCCCCAAGCCCGGCCAGAGCTTCGCCTTCCTGATGGACACCCGCCGCTGCCCCGGCGCCGAGCAGCTGGCCGCCGGCGTGGACCTGCTCGTCGTCGAGGCCACGTTCCTGGACTCCGAGCAGGAGCAGGCCGGCCAGTTCGGCCACCTCACCGCCCGGCAGGCCGCGCGCCTGGCGGCCGACGCGGGCGTGCGCGAGCTGGTGCTGACGCACTTCTCGCAGCGCTACCCGGTCGACGAGGCGCCGGCCCGCTACCTGGCCGAGGCCGCCGAGGAGTTCGAGGGTCCGATCCACATCGCCGAGGACCTGATGCGGATCCCGTTCCCGAAGCGGGTGGAGGCCGCCGAGGTGCAGGAGGCCGAAGTTCAGGACGCCAAAGTGCAGGAGGCTGAAGCAGCCTCCTGACCCCGGCCCGCGTCACACCGCCGCGAAGGGCTTCCCCTCCAAGGGAAGCCCGGCCATCTCCTCGCTGAGCCCGATCGCCTCATACACGTGGGCCGCGACGTCCACATGCCGCAGCGTCCCCATCTCGGCCCCCGCCGCGATGCCCGGCCCGCTGGCGGCGATCCACGCCGTGCGCTCCACCTCGCTGTCGCCGCCGTGGCCGCCCTCGTCGACGTGGCCGTGGTCCGTCACCACGATGACGGTCCACCGCTCCTGGGCATAGCCCGGCCGCGAACGCACCGTCGCCACCAGCCGCCCGAGCCGCGCGTCGGCACGCTCCACCGCCGCGCGGTACTCGTCCCCGACACCGAGTTCGTGTCCGGTCTCGTCCACGTCGCCCAGGTACACGAAGGCCACGTCGTAGTCCGCCGCCAGCAGTTCGCGCTCCGCGTCCACCGTCGCCGCCTCGTCGCCGCGGTCGCAGTCCAGGCCGTAGGACGTGAACGTCACCCGGTCCGGCGCCGCGAACAGCGGTCCGCCGCACGCCGCCGTCGCCAGCGGCTCCCAGCTCCCGACCGACAGGTACGTCCGCTTGCCCGCCAGCGAGGACAGCGTCAGGAAGTCCGGGTGGTCCGCGAGCCGGTGCCCGGTGAACACGTTGTGCATGATGCCGTGCTTCGCCGCCGACACGCCGGTCGCGACCGTCGCCCAGCACGGCCCGGACCACGTCGGCGTGGCGTCGTCGATGCGCACCGGCGCCAGGAACCCGGCGGCCGCGACCGCGTCGAGGTGCGGGGTGGAGACGGCGCGCAGCACGTCCAGACGCACCCCGTCGATGCCGATCACGAGGACCCGTGAAGGTGAAGTCATTGGTACCGATCTACCTGTTTCTCTAGCGAACGCCGCGAATCCTGTTGATACACACGGCACCGGCGACCGAAGCGACGGCCGAGGCCCAGAACAGTGCAGCGTACCCGCCCGCGAACTTGATGAGCAGAGCCGCGATCGGCGGCACCAGCGCGAACGGGATGATGGTCATCAAGTTCGCGAACCCCATGTCGCGTCCCCGGTCGGCGCCGGAGGGCAGGGTCTGCGTGACCAGCGCGCCGTCCACGCTCAGGTAGACCCCGTATCCGAGCCCGAGCACGGCGCCCGCGGCGAGCATCATCCCCCAGGTCTGGTGCACCGCGAGCATCGCCGCCGCGACCGCCATCACCGCCGATCCGGCCGCCACCAAGGGCTTTCGCCGCCCCCAGCGGTCCGACAGCCAGCCGGCGATCACGACCAGCGCGACCGTGGAGACGCTGTTCACCGCGACCACGATCAGCAGGTGGCTGTCGTTGCTCTTGTCCGCCGCCGTGTTCTTGAACCCGAGGACGTCGTCCAGGAAGTACGGCGTGTAGAGCGTCCCGAGGCCGTAGCCGAGCACCATCAGGAACCGCGTCGCCAACGCCCAGCCGAAGTCGGGGTACTGCCGCACCTGGATGCGGTAGTTGGCCAGATAGGCCTGGAAACTGAAGGGTTCCCGCCGTTCCCGCGGCAGCTTCGGATCCCCGACGCGCCACGCGAACAACACCACGAACACCATCAGCGAGGCCAGCGCCGCGTACTGCCCGACGTACCCCTTCGACAGCGAGACCAGCACCCCGCCGATGATCAGCGCGGCGGCCTGCGGCACCCCGCCCCAGCCGAGCACCACGCCGCGCTGCCCGGAGGGCACCTGGTCCGGGACGATCGTGACCATGCCGGCCGCCAGCGCGGCCACGAACACCGTCTGCAGCAGGTAGCCCAGACCGACGCCCCATATCGAGTTCTGCGTCCCGCTGAAGACCAACGCCGCCGCGGCCGCGACACCGCCGAGCGCGATCCACGGCCGCCGCCGCCCGAACCGCGAGACCGTCCGGTCCGACAGCATCCCGAACAGCGGGCCGAGGAACAGGATCGACAGCGTGCCGATCGTGTTCACCCACGCGAAGTCCGCGACATGCCCGGCCGGGTCGATGTCCTTGATCTGCTGCGGCACCGTGAACGTGCTGGGCACCTGGCTGGCCACCTGCCAGCCGAGCCCCGCGAACACGAACCCGGTGATCCAGGGCGCCCGCACCTTCTCCGTGGGCTCCGCGTCGAACGGAGAGGACGTGGTGCCCGGGCCGTGCGAAGTCTCTATGGACAAGGCGCGCTCCAGATATGTGAAGCATCTTCATGTTCTCGGGAGGCTCATCGTAGGCGTGCGCGAGTCATCCAACAAGAGGCGGCGCGGCGGGGCCGGGTGTGAGTTGCCGACCGCATGGCCATCGCGCAGCTCACCGCTGAGGACGCGGTGCCGGCTGCACGGGCCCAACGAGCGGTTTCTGGTGTCTGAACTGCGGAATTCCGTGCTCGCCGAGGCTGCGTTCTTCGAAGTCCATGCGAACGAATATGCCAAGATTTCTTCATGACCTTCACCGCGGTGGATCACATTGCGACGCCTGTCCTCGACATCGCCTATGAGCACGCAGGAGATCCGACGGGGATTCCCGTTGTCCTGCTCCACGGCTTCCCTTACGACGTCCGCGCCTATGACAAGGTCGCCGCGGAATTGGTGGCGGTGGGCGGTTACTCCGTATACGCGCCGTATCTGAGGGGCTTCGGAAAGACGCGCTTCCAGTCCGAGACCGATCTGCGCTCCGGGCAGCAAGGCGCCATCGGCCAGGATCTGCTCGATTTCATCGACGCGCTGGGGCTGGACCGGCCGATCGTCGGCGGCTACGACTGGGGCGGCCGGGCGGCGTGCATCGTCGCGGCGCTGTGGCCGGGACGGGTGCGCGGGCTGGTCACGGTCGACGGGTACAACATCCAGGACATCGCGCACTCCGGCGAGCCGTCGAAGCCGGAGTGGGAGGCGACGTACTGGTATCAGTACTACTTCCACAGCGATCGCGGGCGGCGCGGGCTTGAGCGGAACCGCGAGGAGCTGTGCGAGCTGTTGTGGCGGACGTGGTCGCCGACGTGGACGGCGGCCTCGGCCGAGTTCGCGGCGAGCGCGCCGAGCCTGCACAACCCCGACTTCGTCGGGGTGGTCGTGCACTCCTACCGGCACCGGTTCGGCCTGGCGGAAGGCGATCCGCGGTACCGGGCGATCGAGGAACGGCTCGCTTTCGGTACCGAGATCGGGGTGCCGACCGTGGTGTTGGAGAGCGGGGCGGACGGCGTCGGCGGGCCGGGGTTCGCCGAGTCCGGGGACCGGGAGCTGTTCACCGGCCGGTTCGAGTACCGCAAGGTGGACGGGGTCGGGCACAACCTGCCGCAGGAGGCGCCGGGGGCGTTCGCCGAGGCGGTTCATCTGCTGGGCTCGGAGTAGCCCTCATCACGACTCGGCTTCGAGTCGTGGACGTCAAGGACGGATAGCACCAGGGCCTATTACCATCAGCGAGGTGACCAGCACCGCTTCCGTCAACCGCACCACTGCCGGCGTCCTGTTCGGCGTGACCTCCTCGGTGGCCTTCGGGGCCGGCGGCCCGTTCGCCAAAGCCCTGATCGCGGCCGGGTTCAGTCCGATGCAGGCGGTGTGGGTGCGCCTGGTCGGGACGGTCGTGGTGCTGGTGGCGCTGTGCCTGGTGCTCCGCCGGCCGGGACAGCTGGCGACGATGCGCCGGCACAAGTGGCCGATCGTGGTCTACGGACTGGTGGCGGTCGCGGCGTGCCAGGCGCTGTACTTCGTGGCGGCCTCGCGGCTGCCGGTCGGGATCGCGATCCTGCTGGAGTTCACCGGGCCGGTGTTGGTGGTCGGGTGGGAGAAGCTGGTGCGGCACGCGCACGTGTCGCGGGAGTCCGCGATCGGCGTCTTGGTGGCGATGGCCGGGCTGGCGGTCGTGGTGCAGATCTGGTCCGGCGTGCACCTGGACGCGGTCGGCCTGGCGGCGGGCCTGGGCGCCGGCGCCGGGAACGCGACGTACTTCCTGCTGATCGACCGCCTCGCCGGCGCGGTCGACCCGCTGACGCTCACCACCGGCGGCATGACGGTCGGCATGGTGCTGCTGACGCCGCTGGCCGCGCCGTGGTCCGCGCCCTGGCACATCCTCGGGCACTCGGTGCCGCTGGGCTCGCACCACCTGCCGGGCTGGACGCTGGCCGCGTTCATCGTGCTGATCAGCACGATCCTGTCCTACCTCACCGGCGCCGCAGCGGTCCAGCGGCTGAACGCCCCGGTCGCGGCCGGCCTGGCGTACGTCGAGCCGGCCTCGGCGACCGTCGTGGCCTGGCTCACCCTCGGCGAGCGCCTGACGCCCACTCAGATCACCGGCGGCGCCATCGTGCTGGCCGGAGCCTTCCTGGCCCAGCGCGGAATCGGGCACACCACCGTTACCGAAGCGGATTCCGCCCGGTCTATCCTGGGAACCACGGTCACCACGGAAGCGTTGATCCCATGAAACGGATCGAAGGGGGCGGGGTGCGTCCATGAGCGGCGTCATGAAGCGGATGAAGCTGGTCGTCGAGGCCAAGGCCAACGCGGCCCTTGAACGCCGCGAGAATCCGGTCGAACAACTCGACCTGTCCTACGAGAAGCAGCTGGAGCTGCTGCAGAAGGTGCGCCGCGGTGTCGCGGAGGTGGCGACCAGCCGCAAGCGCCTGGAAATCCAGCTCAAGGGGCTCCAAGCCGACTACGACAAGCGCGGCGAGCAGGCCAAGCGCGCCCTGGAGGTCGGCCGCGAGGACCTGGCCCGCGAGGCCCTGGTCCGCCGCGCCCCGGTCCAGCAGCAGATCGAGGACATGACGCAGCAGTACAACGCGCTGCAGGCCGAGGAAGACAAGCTGGTCCGCGCCTCCCAGAGTCTCCAGCAGAAGGTCGACGCCTTCCGCACCAAGAAGGAGACCATCAAGGCCACCTACGCCGCGGCGCAGGCGACGACCCAGATCGGCGAGGCCTTCAGCGGCATCTCCGAGGAGATGGGCGACGTCAACATGGCCATCGAGCGCGCCGAGAACAAGACGGCGCAGCTCCAGGCCCGCGGCGCCGCCCTGGACGAACTGGTCGCCTCCGGCGTCCTGGACGACCCCACCGGCTACGGCAAGGACGACATCACCCGCGAACTGGAAGCCCTGTCCGCGGGCCCCGGCGTGGAGAACGAGATGGCGCGCCTGCGCAACGAGATCGCCGACGGCGAGGCCCGCAAGCAGATCGGCCCGGGCGCCGGCGCCTGACGCGCGGTAGGGCTGTAGGGAACGAGCGCGCGCGGCGCGGCAGGCCGGGGACGGCTTGCCGCGCCGCGCGCGTTGCACTTATTGCTTTGTCCTCGCCGGCCGGATACCGACGGGATCCGCGAGGCTATGGGTCCCCCCTTCATCGGGGTAGGCGACGACAACCGTGATCGTGCCATCAGTGCCCGCGGGCAAGATCTCGTACGAGATCCCGCCGAGGTCGGTGGGCGGGCTCGGTTCGTCGAAAGCCTTCTTCAGCCTCATGTCGTCGCCCATCGCCGCGTCGCCGATCGTGCCCGTCGAATTCGTCCCGAGCCTGCCCGATGCCTCAGGCGACACATGAACTGCCAGCTGGCAGCTACTTGGGTAGAGCCGGCGCGGCAGGTGCGCGCGGATCTGTGTTCCGTGCCGAACGCAACGTCACCGTGCCGGTGACAGCCACCGCCATCACGGCTTCCAGCTGTACACCAGAATCTTGTTCTTCAGATCGTCCTCGACCGTCACGTGATACGTCCCGTCCGCCCCCACCGCGGCGTTCAGCCCGTACGGGATGTCCACCCAGCCCGTCGGGCCGTACGCCGAGGGCGGTCCGACGATCGCGCTCGGCTGCCAGGTGCCGACCGCAGATCCGTCGGCGGCCTTGTACACCCACACCTGGCCGCGGGTGGCGATGCCGCAGACGAAGATGTACTCGCCGGCCGGCTGCCAGCTCACCGGGGTCGTGGCCACCGGTTGGACGGTCTCGTCCCAGGGCAGCAGGGTCTGCCAGGTCGGGGTGGCCGTGGCCGGGTTGAGGGTGCTCCACTTGTCGTAGCGGGCCAGGACCTTGCCGCACTCCTTCCAGTGCGCGTTCTCGAAGGGCTGCGCGGCGGTGTATCCGGACACGTACATCACGTCCGTGGCCACGTCGTAGTACAGGCGCCGGACCGGTTTGAACGGCGCCGGCAGTGCGATCGTGACCATGCTGGTGTAGGTGTAGATCGGGTTGCCCTGGCCGTCGAAGCCCTGCAGCGGGTAGCGGCGCAGGTCGCGGTCGCCGCCCTCCCAGACGTCGCCCTTGTCGTCGACGAACCAGACCCAGCAGTTGCTCGGCGAGCTCGCTCCGGTGCCGGGGACCGTGTACTCGTCGGCGGTGAAGGCACCGTCGCCGTTGGAGTCGCGCCAGATCCACTCGCCGGCGGCGGGTTGGAAGGGGGGCCAGCCCGGGTAGTCGGTGAAGTGCGCCTTGAAGATCGCGGCGGAGGGCTTGGCGATCTCGCCCTCCATCTTGTGGATCACCAGCTCGCCGCTGTACATGCCGGTCGTGTACATGTACAGGTCGCCGTTCAGGCGGCGCATGAACGCCGAGGTCGTGTGGTGGTGGTGCCCGAACATGAACAGCCGCGGGTCCTGCGGGTACTTCACCGAGTCCAGGGTGTAGCCGAGCCAGGTCGAGTCGCTGCCCGGGGCCTTGCCGTAGTCCATGCGGTAGTGCGCGTGCGGACTGTAGACGTCCAGTGCCTTGGACGCCGGGTCGAAGTCCCCTGACGTCACGAACTCCTGCCCGACCAGCTGCCACACCAGGTCCCCGGCCGGGTTGTACTTGCGCAGCCAGGTGCCGAACTCGTTCATCGCGACGTACACGTTGCCCGCCGAGTCGCCGCCGACGCCCGAGATGCCCCACAGCTTGCCCGCCGCCGGCTGCCCCGGCGTCCCGGCGCCGATGCCGCCGGGCTGGCCGAGGCTCTTGGCCAGGGTCGGCTTCGGCGAGGCGAGCCCGGTATAGGTGTGTACCTGCCGCAGCGGGCCGTTGTCGCCGACCAGCAGGTTGCCGTTGACGTCGACGGCCAGCGAGGTCGGGATCCAGGTGGCGGCCGGCCCGGAAATGGTGCCCGGCAAAGCGGTTCCCGTGTTCGTGAACCCCAGGACCTTCGCCGGCCCGGGCGCGGTCACGTGCCAGAAGTGCCCGTCGTCGGTGTCGCGGGTGACACCGGAGACCACCCAGACGTCGCCGCTCTTCGGATCGATCGTGACGGCGCCGGGCTGGTTCACGGCCCAGGTCCGGACGATCGCGCCGGTCGTGGCGTCGAACACGATGACCCGGTTCTGCACCCGGTCGGTGGCGATCACCTGCGTGTCCGTCGCGGCGGCCGCGGCCGGCGGGCTCCCCACCGCGAACGTCACCGTGCCCGCGACGCCCGCAAGCGAGAACGCCGTCAAGCCGTTGCCGACCGTCAGGAACGCGTTCTTGCTGTTCACCGCCACCGCATCGCCGTTCGCGCTGTGGCTGTTCCCGACGAGCTTGCCGTCCTTGTAGATCCCCGCCTCGTCGCCGCCCTCGTCCCAGAAACTGTTGGTGTAGACGGTGCCGTCGGCGGTGACGGCGATGTTGAACAGGAAGTCCTGCATCCATTGGGTCGCGCCGGCGTACGTGTTCCCCACCCACGAGGTCGTGACGTTCAGCGTGGGAAAGGTGGTGGCAGACGCCTCCTGTATCGAAGCCGAAGCAGTAGCCGTCTCACCGAGCAGAGCCGCGGCGGCCCCGCTTGCGATCACGGCGCCGGCGCTGCTCACAATGAGCTGCCGACGCGTCATTCCCGTTGTCTCCTCCATGCCAAGCTCCCTAGAACGGCTGTAAAGTGAGCGTTCACTTGAGGGCAATGAGGAAGCTAGGTACGACGAACCACACTGTCAACAGCCGGCGAGTGCCAGTCTGTAAAGTGAGCGTTCATTCCCGGGGAGGGTGAGGGATGCCAGGACGGCCGACCATGCGCAGCGTCGCCGAGCACGCAGGGGTCTCGCACCAGACGGTTTCCCGCGTGGTGAACGGCGATCCGACCGTCACCGACGCGGTCCGCGAGCGCGTCGTCGCCGCCATGACCGAACTCGGCTACCGGCCCAGCGCCGGCGGCCGCGCCATGGCCCGCGGCCGCACCGAGGTGGTCGGCATGGTGATCCCGCACGACCCGGGCTTCGCCTTCGCGAACGACCACCTGATCCGCATGATGACCGGCGCGGAGCAGGAACTGGCCGCCCGCGGCTACGGCATGCTGCTGTCCACCCGCGAGACCTCCAAGGATCCGGCCTCCGCCTACCGCCGCTTCGACCGCCGCCGTCTGGTCGACGGCCTGATCGTCGAGGGCGGGGGCGGGACGGCGGCGCTGCCGCACCTGGTGGAGCTGGGCTACCCGGTCGTGGTGATCGGCTACACCGAAGACGACCTCCCCATGGTGCACCCCGACGACGAAGGCGGCGCCTACGCGGTCACCCAGCACCTGCTTGCCCTCGGCCACCGCCGTATCGGCGTGGTCAACGGCCCGCCGGAGAGCCGGCTGGCGATGGACGCGCGCCTTCGCGGCGTCCACCGCGCCTTCCGCGACGCGCGCATAGAACCCGGCCCGAACCTGATCGTCCACGGGGACTTCACCTTCGAATCCGGGTACGCCGCCGCGCAGCACCTGATGGGACCGCCCGATCCGCCGACCGCGATCTTCGCCTTCAACGACGCCATGGCCCTGGGCGTCCTGCGTCGGCTGCGGGAGAACGGCCGGAACGTGCCCGGCGACGTCTCGGTCGCAGGGTTCGACGACACGTCCGCCGCGGTCCTCGGCGAGACTCCGCTGACCAGCGTCGCGCTGCAAAGCGTGGACCTGGGACGGCGCGCCGCGCAGATCCTGCTGGATCTGCTCGACGGCAACACCACGCACAACGACGAGACCATCATGGCCGGCCGGCTCATGGTGCGCGCGTCCACGGCCCCGCCACCGGCCGCCATCATCTGATCCCGGATCTTAAGGATGTGCCAACTTGACCATGGAGACCACCAACCAGCTGTTCGCCTACGTCGAGGACCGCTCCCCCGGCACCGGCCGCGCAGCGCCGCGTGCGGCGTTCGCCTCCGACGCCGCGGTGCTCGGGCTCGACGGACGGTGGCGGTTCCGGCTGGCCGCCGGGCTGCATGACACCACCCAGGACTTCCAGGCCCCGGACTTCGACGACGCGCGCTGGGACGAGATCGCCGTCCCGTCGTGCTGGCAGATGGACGGCGTGCCCGGCGAGCCGCGGTACGGCGCGCCGGCGTACACGAACGTCACCTACCCGATCCCGCTGAACCCGCCGCACGTCCCGCGCGAGAACCCGACCGGCGAGTACCGCTATGCCTTCGACGTCCCCGGCGACTTCCCCGCCGACGGCTCCCGGCTGCGCTTCGAGGGCGTCGACTCGTGCTTCGCGGTCTGGCTGAACGGCACGCTGCTCGGCGACGGCAAGGGCTCGCGGCTGCCCACCGAGTTCGACGTCTCGGCCGCGCTGGAACCGGGACGGCGCAACGTGATCGCGGTCCGGGTCCACCAGTGGTCGGCCGGCACCTACCTGGAAGACCAGGACATGTGGTGGCTGTCCGGCATCTTCCGGTCGGCGGCGATCCTGGAGCGGCCTCGCGACGGGATCTCGGACTTCTTCGTCCACGCCGACTACGACCCGGCCACCGGCCAGGGCACGCTCCGCGTCGACGTCACCGGCAGCGCCCGCCTCACCATCGGCGAGCTCGGCATCACCGACGCCGACCCGGCCGGGCCGTTCGTCATCGCGCACGTGGAACCGTGGAGCGACGAGCGGCCGCGCCTGTACACCGGCGAGCTGGTCAGCGCCGGCGAGCGCGTCCCGGTCCGGATCGGCTTCCGCCGCGTCGAGACCGCCGACGGCGTCCTGCTGGCCAACGGCAAGCCGCTGAAGTTCCGCGGCGTGAACCGCCACGAGTGGCACCCGCTGACCGGCCGCACCCTGAGCCCCGAGACGATGCTCGAGGACGTGCTGCTGATGAAGCGGCACAACATCAACGCCGTCCGCACCTCGCACTACCCGCCGGACTCCCGCTTCCTGGACCTGTGCGACGAATACGGGCTCTGGGTCGTCGACGAGTGCGACCTGGAGACCCACGGCTTCGCCCTGGCCGGCTGGCGCGACAACCCGGTCGCCGACCCGGCGTGGCGCGAGGCGCTGCTGGACCGCGCCGAGCGCATGGTCGAGCGGGACAAGAACCACCCGAGCGTGGTGATCTGGTCGCTGGGCAACGAGTGCGACAGCGGCGAGAACCTGGCCGCGATGGCCGCGTGGATCCGGGAGCGCGACCCCGAGCGGCTGATCCACTACGAGGGCGACCGGGACGCCTCCTACGTCGACCTGTACTCGCGGATGTACTCGAACTACGACCACGTGGCCGCCATCGGCGTGTATCAGGAGCCGACGACGTCCGATCCGGCCGTGGACGCGCACCGGCGCTCGCTGCCCTTCGTCCTGTGCGAGTTCGCGCACGCGATGGGCAACGGCCCCGGCGGCCTGCTGGAGTACCGCGACCTGTTCGAGGCCCATCCGCGGCTGGCCGGCGGCTTCGTCTGGGAGTGGATCGACCACGGCATCGCGCAGGGCTCGCACCACGCCTACGGCGGCGACTTCGGCGAGCGGGTGCACGACGGCAACTTCGTCGCCGACGGCCTGCTGTTCCCGGACCGCACGCCCTCGCCGGGCCTGCTGGAGTACGCAAAGCTCTGCGAACCGGTCCGCGTCGAGGGCGACACCATCCGCAACCTGCACCACAGCCGGGACACCGGATATCTGCGCTGGAGCTGGCGGCTGGAGATCGACGGCGACCTCATCGCGCAGGACGAGCTCGCCGTTCCGCCGATCCCGCCGGGCGCTGCCTTCCGCTTCCGGTACCCCGAGGAGCTGACCAAGGCCGCCGACGCGGCCGGCCCCGGCGAGCGCTGGCTGACCCTGGAGGCGGGACTGGCCGCCGACGAGCCCTGGGCCCCGGCCGGGCACCGCGTCGCCTGGGGCCAGATCGAGCTGGAGGACGCACCGGTCACCGACGCCGATCCGCTGGTGGACCAGGCCGTCGCGCTGGCCGCCGACGCGCTGCTGAACGCCACTTCCGCCGGCGGCACCACGATCGACCGCGGCGACGCGGCGGCCGACTACCTGACGCCGCAACGCCTCGGCGACACCGTCACCCTCGGCGCGGCCACCTTCGATTCCTCCTCCGGGGAGCTGCTGGGCCTGGCCGGACTGGCGGTCGAGGGCTTCGCGCTGGACCTGTGGCGCGCCCCGATCGACAACGAGCGCTGGTCCTCCTTCACCGCGCCGCCGCTGCTCGACGACTGGCGCAAGGCGGGCCTGGACCGGTTGGTGCACAACGTGCTCGCGGTGGAGTCCGAGCCCGACGCGTTCACCGTCACCACCCGCGTCGGGCCCGCCGGCCGGGACCACCACCTCGACGTCGTCTACGTCTGGTCGGCGACCGACGCCCGGCTGAGCCTGACCGTCCACACCTCGCCGAACCGCCCCTGGCCGTGCCCGCTCCCCCGGTTCGGGGTCTCCTTCCGCCTGCCCGGCGATCTGGACACCGTGAGCTGGTACGGGCTCGGGCCCGGCGAGGCCTACCGGGACAGCCGGTCGGCGGTGCGCGTGGGCCGCTATCAGAGCTCTGTCTCCGATCTGCAGACGCCCTACCTGTTCCCGCAGGAGAACGGCAACCGGCACCAGGTCCGCAGGGCCTCGCTCACCCGGCCCGACGGCAGCGGCCTGCTGCTGTCCGGCGCCCCGCACTTCGACCTCGCGGTGCGTCCGTGGAGCACCGGCACGCTGGAGGCGGCGCGCCACCCCGACGAGCTCGAACCCTCCGGACAGGTGCACGTCCATGTGGACCACGCACACCACGGCGTCGGAAGTGCGTCGTGCGGCCACCCCCTGCAGCCCCGCCATCGCCTCGAAGCCACGGAGGCGAGCTTCACCTTCACCCTGGAGGCGCTACAGTAGCGGCACAAGACAACGTAGGCACCGGTCCCGGCGCCGTGTCGCCGGAAGGAGCCGGACCGCAGGATGAGCACGCCCAGCGCCGGTGGCGATATACGCCGCCCGACCATGGCGGACGTGGCGCGGATCGCGGGCGTCAGCCTGAAGACGGTCTCGCGCGTGGTCAACAACGTCCCCACCGTCGACCCCCAGCTGGTCGGCAAGGTGAACGCCGCCGTCGCCGAACTCGGTTTCCGCCGCAACGACATGGCCCGCAACCTGCGGGCCGGCAGCAGTTCGGCGACGGTGGGCCTGCTCATCGAGGACCTGGGGAACCCGTTCTACGCCGGCATCGCCGCGGCGGCGGCGCAGTACGCGCTGGACCGCGACACCCTGCTGATCACGGCGAGCTCGGAGGAGGACGCCGACCGCGAGCGCAAACTGCTGCTGGAGCTGTGCGAGCGGCGGGTGGACGGCCTGCTGGTGGTCCCGGCCGCCGACGCCGACCACGTGTACCTGCGCCCGGAGATCGAGCGCGGCACGCCGATCGTGTTCCTGGACCGGCCGCCGCGCAACCTGCGCGCGGACACGGTCCTGATCGACAACGCGGCCGGGGCCCGGATGGCCATCGAGCACCTGGCCGCCGCCGGGCACACCCGGATCGGCGTGGTCTCGGACTGGCTGAGCATCTCCACGATGGCCGAGCGGCTGGGCGCCGCGGAGAAGGCGTTGGAGCAGGCCGGGCTGCCCTACCGGCCGGACCTGATCAAGTACGGCGTGCACACCGTGGCCGACGCCACCGCGGCGGTGAACGCGATGCTCGACGGCCCCGAGCCGCCGACGGCGGTGTTCGCGCTGAACAACCGGCTGGTCCTGGGCGCGCTCAGCGCGCTGGGCGGCCGCTCGGCGCAGGTGGAGCTGGTGGGCTTCGACGACTTCGAGACCGCCGTGTTCGTGCCCTGGCCGCTGACGGTGGTCTCCTACGACGTGCGCGAGATCGGGCGCATCGGCGCGGAGCTGCTGTTCAACCGGATAGGCGGGGACCGGTCGCGGCCCAAGACCGTGGTCGTGCCGACCGAGTTGGTGGTGCGCAGCGCCGGTTGACCCGGCACGGTGTGAACCGACGCCGCGCCCTCCCATTAAATCAGTCCTCGAATATACTCGCCGGCCGCCCGCGCAGACCGGCGTCCACGGCGAAGACCGAGCCGGCCAGGGGCTCGCGCGCGGCCTCCGTTCCTTCGCGCGCGGACGTCACGAACAAGGTGCCGTCGGGGCCGAAGGCGCAGGAAGACGGCCGCGACACCGGAAAGCGCACAGTGGCCAGCAGCCGTCCGTGCGGATCGTGACGCCGCACCTCGCCGGCGCCCCAGACGGCGAGCCACAGGCAGCCGTCCTCGTCGACGCACAGGCCGTCGGGCAGTCCGCCTTCGACGTGAATCAGTTCGCTGAAGGGCCCGATCGTGCCGTCGCGCACATCGAACGCCGCCCTCAGCACCACCCGCCGCATGCTGTCCGCCAGGTAGAAGACCGCGTCGTCGGGGCTCCAGCCCAGGCCGTTCGGCAGCGTCAGCCCTTCGGCAACGGTTCGGACCCCGCGCTCGGTATCCCAGCAGCGCAGCGCCCCACGGCCGGGTTCGAAGGACACGTGCGTGCTGCCGGCCCAGAATCGGCCCGCTGAGTCGCACTTGGCGTCGTTCATCCGCAACGCCGGATCGGCGAGCACCGGATGCCGGACAGTGAGGGCGCCGTCCGGTCTCAGGGTTCCGAAACCTTCGGCACACGCGGCGACCCAGCCTCCGCTTCGGCGCGGTGCCACCGCGCCGAGACTCATGCCGACGTTCGCGATCTCGGTCGCGGGTCCCGGTTTGCGCAGATCAGCCCGCAAGAGACGGCCCTGCGGGATGTCCACGAACACCAGACGTCCGGCCGCTTCCTCGACCACCGGACCCTCTCCGACTTGAGCATCGCAGGGTACGAATACCTCCGGATCGACCATCGGAATGCGCTTTCCTTTCTCTGCCCGAAACGCTGGACAACGTTGTCTCAGCCTGGCTATGGTCCTCACCAATCCCTCGAAAGGAAAGGTGATGATTCCCCTTCCCGACCCGCGTCGACTGTGGAACGACGGTAGTGCTCTTGAGGTGCACGGTACCGTCGTGACGCGGCTCGCCCCAGGGCCGGGACCGATCGTCGCCGGAGAATCAGAGGGCGGTGTCGTCGAGCTCGCCGGTGGGATTTCGGAGACAACGTTGGTACGTCTCGACGTCCCGCTCGGCGGCGCCGTCGGCTACTGGCACCCGGCCTGCGGCTGGGACCGCCACCTCGCCGCGGACTGGATGACCGGCTGGCGCGCGGTCGGCCTGGCCGACTCGGCCCCGCTGGGGTGTCTGTACGACGCGGACGGCAACGCGATGCTCGCTTTCGCCACCGACCGCGTGGTCGCCACCACCCTGGTGAAGTCCGGTGTCGGCGAGCGCACCGGCCGGTTCGGCGTCTGGCTGGCAATGGACCTGGAGCCCGGCGAGGTCTGCCGGATCCGCATAGCCGAGCCCGGGCGGTCGCACGCCGACGCGCTGCGCGAACTGGCGCGCTGGCAGGCTCCCGGGACACCGCTGCCCGTGCCGGACGCCGGCCGGACCGCGACCTACTCGACGTGGTACTCCTACCACCAAGAGGTGAGCGCGGCGGCGATCGAGGCCGAGGCGAAGCTGGCGGCCGAATCAGGATGCGGACTCCTCATCCTGGACGACGGCTGGCAGCGCGGCGGCACCGGCGGCGGCTACGCCGGGTGCGGCGACTGGGAACCGGAGCCCGAGAAGTTCCCGGACTTCGGCGCGCACGTCGCCGCGGTCCACGAGACCGGCCTGAAGTACATGGCCTGGATCGCCCCGCTGTTGCTCGGCCAGGACAGCGCGGCGCGCGAAGAGCTCGCCGGTTTCGCGCCGCACGCCCGGCCCGAATGGCGCTGCCACGTCCTGGACCCGCGGCACGCACGCGTCCGCGAGTTCGTCGTCGACAGCTGTGCGCGCCTCGTCGAGGCGTACGGCCTGGACGGCCTGAAGATCGATTTCCTGGACTCCGCCTCGGCGTACGCGAGTGGGACGTACGCCGGGGCGGGAAACACCTCCGGCTCGGCCAGCGAAGACTGGATCCCGGACGTCGGCACCGCGATGCGCGTCATGCTGGCCGCTCTGCGCGACCGGCTCCACGCCGCCCGCGGCACCGACTTCCTCATCGAGTTCCGCCAGCCGTACACGGGCCCTGCGATACTCGCCTACGCGAACGTCCTGCGGGCCAGCGACTGTCCGGCCGACGCCGTCGCCAACCGCGTGAAGTCCCTGGACCTGGCGCTGCTCGCCCCGGACGCCGCGATCCACTCCGACATGCTGATGTGGGACGCGAGCGCCACCCCCGAGCAGGCCGCCCGGCAGCTGCTGGCCGTCCTGCACACCGTTCCGCAGATCTCGGTGCGGCTCGCCGATCTGCCCGCCGAGCATCGCGCCATGATCGCCTTCTGGCTCGGTTTCTGGCGGGAGCGCCGCGATCTGCTCACCGGCGGCCGGCTGCGCGCCGGGCGTCCCGACGAGCTGTATCCGGTGGTGACCGCCGCCGACGCCGAGCGCGCCGTGGCGGTCCTGCACAGCGCACAGCATCTGGTCCCGCTCGATCTGCATCATCTGCAAGTGCTGGGCGGGCTCCGCGAGGCCGCCGTGGTCAACGCCACCGCCACCGGCCGCGTCGTCCTCGACCTTCCGCACCAAGCCGACGTGCGCCTGACCGTGTCAGACGCCTGCGGTCGGCCTGTCCGCACGGAGAACACACGCCTCGCCCTCGGGCCGGTCTCCGTCGCGGTTCCCCCCTCCGGCCTGTGCCTCATCACACCTGTCGCATAGGCCTGATACCTGCTCCGTCGTTATGGAGGCCCGAGAAATGTTCCACCCCAACGACTCGATAAGCCGGCGCCGCGCCCTGGGGTACGGCGCGGCCGCGACCGCCGGCGCCGTCGCGGCCGGCGTGATCGGCAGCCCCGATGCCCAGGCCGACGCGATCGCCGCCGACACCACGAGCCCCGCCGCGGTTCGCATCCCTTTGGTGGACGTCAATTTCAGCGACACCACAGGGCTCTACATCGCCGACCCGAACAGCGGCACCGCCGCGGCGGCGCTGGTCGTCACCTTCAACAGCACGGTCGCGATGACCGGCACCATCACCTGGACCCTGACCCGGCGCGGCACCACACAGCTGGGCACCGGCACCTCGCCGTTCAGCGCCCCGGCCGGGTCGCCGGGGGTGGTCACCATCCCGCTCGGCGCGCTGGGCCCGGACCACTATCAGGTGGCGGTCACGGTCACGAAGTCCGACAACAGCGTGCTGATCGGCGACGCCGTCCACGGTCTCGGGGTCATCCGCCAGACGGTCGCCGGCCTGCGCCCGAACTCGGTGTTCGGCCTCGGGATCCGCCCGGAGGGCACCTGGGCGACCAGCCGCCAGATCGCCGCGCGGATGGGCGTGAAGTGGACCCGCGGCATCGTCGCCGTCGAGCCCGACACCGTGGCCCCCTCGCCCGGCGTGTTCTGGGACCAGACCGCGATCGACGCCGCGCGCGCCGAGGTCCAGGACTGGCTGGCCCTCGGGATCACGCCGATCGGCGGCATCAACTACAACATGTCCTGGAACGTGCAGCCGCTGCCCAACGGCACGGTGCCGCTGCCGTACCAGAACCGCCCGAAGGACATGGTCGCCCACTCGCAGATGGTGTACCACAGCATCGCGCCGTTGCAGGACCTGGTGCAGAACTGGGAGCTGTGGAACGAGCCGTGGGTGCACGGCTGGTCCTGGGCCACCGGCACGGCGCAGGACTACCGCGACATGACCAAGCTGATCTGGGACCTGGTCAAGCCGGACTACCCGGACGTGAACCTGATCGGCGGCGGCTCGGTCACCTACAACCGGGACATCGTCTACGCGGTCGGCTCGGACAAGGTCGGCTACATCGACGGCTCGGTGAACCACGCGTACGGCTTCCCGGACGCGACGCAGTACGCGATGACCAAGACGCAGATCAAGCTGGACAAGAAGTACGGCCAGACCCAGGGCCGGGCCGGGCAGTGGCAGACCGAGCTCGGCACCGCCGCCAGCCTGCAGTTCCCGGACTACCCGGTGACCATGCGGCAGTACGGTGTGGCGCGCACGCTGACGCCGAACTACCTGCTGCACATGCTGGCCGGGGCCGAGGAGGACTCGCCGGTCAAGGTGTTCTGGTTCTCGCTGTGCTACGACGCGACCTACTCCGGCGCCGAGTTCAACATGTACGACAACAAGACCAAGAGCCCCGGCGCGGCGATCGTCGCCTACTCCACGATGGCGCGGGTCCTGGAGGACTGCGAGCTGCTCGAGGAGCTCTACCCGACCGCCCGGTCGACCTGGGGCTTCCTGTTCAAGCACACCGACAACAAGGGCCGGGCCGCGATCTACGCCGACCAGCTCTACGACGGCACGATGGAGCACCAGAACGCCGGCTACACCGGCACGCTGACCCTGAACAACGCGCGGCACGTGCGCGTCTACGACTACCTCGGCACGCAGTTGTCCGACGGCGGCAAGTCCACGGTCACGCTGCCGCTGAATCCGTGGGAGGTCCTGTACTTCGACACGGACCTGCGGCCGAACGATCTCAAGGCCCTGCTGACCGAGGGCGCCGTGTTCACCTACGACGAGCCCGTGAAGGTCACGCCGCTGTCGTTCGTGAAGCCGCTCGGCGCGGACAGCACGATCGATCTGCGCGTGGAGAACGTGTCCCCGGCCCCGGTGCACGCGAACGTCACGATCACGCCGCCGGCCGGCTGGACCACGCCGACCGCGACCCGGCCGGTGATGCTGGCGCCGGGCGAGAGCCAGGTCGTGTGCTGGCCGGTGCAGGCGTTCCAGGTCGATCCGGGCAACGAGTACCCGATCGGCTATGACGTCACGATCCCGGGGCGGGACGGCTTCCACCTCAAGGGTTCGCAGACCGTCCAGCTCGCCTACGTCCCGAACCGCTCGATCACCGTGGGCGGCAGCGCGACCCAGTGGAACGGGGTCGTGCCGGTCACGATGTCGAGCACTGTTCTGCTCGCGGGCGTCAGCGACACCAAGACCTACAGCTACCAGACCGCGTGGGACAGCACGAGCCTGTACGTGCGCGCGGTCATCGAGGACGACACCCAGTCCTCGAACCTGGTGTGGGCCTCGGCGCAGGGCCAGTACCTGTTCCCGTTCAGCGCCGACAGCGTCCAGATCGGGTTCGACATCGTCGCCAACCCCGACGACCTGCTGGCCGGCGACCCGCACTACGAGAAGTGCCTGAAGTCGATCTCGCACCTGTTCGTGGCCACGCTGCCGTTCGGCCCCGGCGAACTGCACCGTCAGCTCGCCCCGGGCACGAACTACCAGACCTTCTATCCGACGAACGCTGTGCTTCCGACGCCGCTGGGCCAACTGGACGCGCACGCGAGCACCGGCGCCGACGGCCGCGTGGTCGTCACCCGGGACGACACCACCAAGGTGACGACCTACGAGCTGGCGATCAACTGGAACCAGCTCCCTGAGTTGTACGCGGCCCTCCAGGCGCTGCCGGCCGGCCAGGTCCACGAGACGGTCATGGCGGTCCAGGTCCACGACGGCGGCAAGAACGGCCACGGCACCACCTACTGGACGGCGCAGAACGAGGGAACCGCCTCGGGCTGCTACAACTTCGCCCCGTTCTGGGGGACCGGCGCGCAGTTCACCGGCGGCCGGATCGACACGCGTTGGGGGATCGGCCAGTGAGCTCGCACGAGACCCGGCCGCCGGAACCTCCGTGGCTGGAAGAGTCCTCGGGCGTCCGCATCACCGGCGTCCGGACCATCCTCACCGCGCCGACGGGAACCACCCTGGTCGTGGTGCGCGTGGACACCAACCAGCCAGGTCTCTACGGCCTCGGATGCGCGACCTTCACCCAGCGCGCGAAGGCCGTCGCCACCGTGGTCGACGAATACCTGGCGCCGCAGCTGATCGGCCGCGATCCGGCCGACATCACCGACATCGTCAGCACCCTGCATGTCTCGGGGTACTGGCGCTCCGGTCCCGTCCTGAACAACGCTCTGTCGGGCGTCGACATGGCGTTGTGGGACATCAAGGGCAAGGTCGCCGGGCTCCCGGTGTGGCAGCTGCTCGGTGGCCGCTGCCGCACCGCGGTCCCGCTCTACACCCATGCCGCCGGGGTGGACGCCGAGGAGGTCGCCGACGAAGTCTTGGAATGGATCGAGGCCGGCTATAAGCACGTGCGCTGTCAGGTAGCCGTCCCTGGAGGTAGTACCTACGGTGCGCCGGCTGCCGCTGGATCCGGTGACGCGTGGGACCCCCGCGCGTATCTGCGGACGGTGCGCGGACTGTTCGAGCACCTCCGCAGCGAGGTCGGCTCCGAAGTCGAGCTGATCCATGACGTGCACGAGCGTGTGCACCCCACCGAGGCCGTCCGGCTCGCGAAGGATCTGGAGCAGTACGACCTTTTCTACCTCGAGGATCCGGTCGCCCCGGAAGACCTCGACTGGCTCCGCGCCATCCGGAGCCAGTGCGCGACGCCGATCGCGATCGGCGAGCTGTTCGTCAATCCCGCCGAGTACCGGCCGGTCGTCACCGAACGCCTGTGCGACTTCATCAGGGTCCACATATCGGCGATCGGCGGCCTGACCCCGGCCTGGCGGCTGGCGAACCTCGCCGAGACCTTCGGCGTGCGCACCGCGTGGCACGGCCCCGGCGACGTCTCGCCGATCGGCCACGCCGCCAACCTCGCCCTGGACCTGGCCGGCCCGAACTTCGGGATCCAGGAGCAGCACCTGTTCGCCGAGCAGCACCGGGAGGTCTTCCCGGGCTGTCCGGAGATCCGGGACGGCCACCTGTGGCCGTCGGACGCGCCGGGGCTCGGCGTCGATCTCGACGAAGCCCTGGCCGCGAAGTTCCCGCCGGCCGCCAAGGCCGAGCCCGGACGCGCCTGGCGCCCCCCGCGCCGGGGCGACGGTGCCCTGCAACGCCCGTAGTTCGCTCCCGTCCAGGAATCAGGAAACGGAGACAGCGTCATGAGCATCCGCAGACCGGCAGCGATCGCCCTGGTGGCGGTCGTGGCCGCGACCACCGCGGCCGCGTGTTCCTCCAGCAAGTCCTCCGGCTCGAGCTCCGCCGGGCCCTCCGAGACGCTCACCATCGCCGAGTGGACCAACCCCGGCGCGGTGGACTTCACCAAGGCCCTGAACGCGCAGTTCGAGAAGGCGCACCCGAACATCAAGATCAACTTCCAGAACACCGCGACCGCGAACGGCGCGTGGGGCCAGCTGTCCACCAGCCTGCTCCAGTCCAAGTCGGTGGACGTGCTGGCGCAGTTCGCGCCGACGCAGAAGGCGTTCCCGCCGAGCTTCACCAACATCAAGCCCGGCGGTCCGGCCGCGCTGATCGAGGCCGGCCAGCTGGTCGACCTGAAGGACCAGCCGTTCATGAAGAACTACGACCCGACGGCGCAGCAGGCCGCGGTCGGCTACAACGGCGGCGTGTACGGCGTCATGGCCGCCGAGTACGCCGGGGCCGGGGCGATCTGGTACAAGAAGGACCTGCTCGCCAAGTACAACATGACGGTCCCGACCACGTTCCAGGAGTTCCTGGACGACTGCGCGAAGCTCAAGGCGGCGGGCAAGACGCCGATCTTCCTGGCCGGCAAGGTCGGCATGCAGGGCGGCATCTGGCAGGGCATCGAGAACCAGACCCTGATGGCCGGCAAGCAGCCGACCGACTCCACGCAGGTCTCCTCCGACCGCGCGAACGCGTTCTGGCAGGGCACGCAGAACTGGACCGACCCGGTCTACAAGACCGTCGGCGCCAAGTACCAGCAAGTGATGCAGTACATCGAGCCGGCAGCCGCGGGCGTGGACCAGCAGACCGCGCCGGGCATCTGGGCGGTCAAGACCGATGACTACCCGTTCCTGCTGGACGGCTCCTGGGACTCCGCGACCATCCTGAAGGCCAACCCGAAGCTGAACGCGGGCCTGTTCGTGCTGCCCGGTACCGACAACGCCGCGGACAACCGGGTACCGGTCAAGCCGGACCTGACGTGGGTGGTGCCGACCTCGGCGCCGCACAAGGACCTGGCGATGCAGTGGCTGGCGATGTTCTCCGACCCGGCGAACTACAAGAACTGGCTCAAGGCCACCGGATCGATGTCCACCGAGCCGGCGGTCACCAACACCGACACGCCGTGGATGGACTGGCTGAACCAGCACACGTCCGACTCGTTCGTGCAGCTGACCACGCCGTGGATCCCGCAGGGCGCGTCCAACGACGCCGCGGGGCCGGACTACTACAAGCTCGCGCCGATCGGCACGGACAGCCTGGACACGATTCTGGCCCGCTCGGCGGCGGCCTACACGAAGTCCATCGGCAAGTAGGCACTCTGATTCTTTGAGAGGAGGCGGCGTGTCGCGCTGTCCCTTCGGAACCTCACGCACCCGACGGTTCATCCCCTGGGCCAGCATCTCGATCCCGGGGATCGGGTGGCTGCTGTTCGGGCTCTACCCGTCGTTGGCCACCATCGGGTACTCCTTCACGCAGTACTCGGGACTGCCCGGCACGCCGCTGAACTTCTGCGGATTCTGCAACTACACGACCGGCTTCACCGCGCTGTGGGGCGAGCTGTGGCCGGCCATCAAGACGACGCTGATCTACGTCGCCGGCGTCACCATCATCCAGAACGCGGTGGGCCTCGGCCTGGCGATGCTACTGAACCGCAAAGGCCGCTCGTACACCTTCTACCGCGCGCTGATCTTCATGCCGCAGATCTTCTCGGTCGCGGTCGTGGGCACCATCTTCGCCCTGATCCTGGACCCGGTCATGGGCCCGGCCGAGACCGCGTGGCACGGCGTCTTCCACAGCACCTCGGCCTTCCTCGGCGACAACAGCCTGGCGCTGCCGCTGGTGATGCTCGTCAACATCTGGATGTTCTCCGGCTACTCGATGCTGATCTACATAGCCGGCCTGCGGAACATCCCGAAGCCGGTCTACGAGGCCGCCGCCCTCGACGGCGCCGGCAAGTGGCGGGTGTTCCGACACGTCACCTGGCCGCTGCTGGCCCCGGCGACCACCGTCAACGTCTTCCTCACCGCGATGGGCACGCTCGGCGAGTACGCACTGATCCTCGTCCTGACCGGCGGCAACTTCGGCACCAAGACCCTGGGGCTCTACATGTACGACTCGGCCTTCGGCGGCAACAGCCAGCTCGGGTACGGCTCCATGCTCGCGATCCTGCAGTTCGGGCTGACGGTCGTGATCGGCGGCGGGCTGCTTTGGGGGCTGCGGCGCAGGGAGATTCAGCTGTGAGCGGCAAGCGCACCCTGCACACGCCGTCCCGCGCCTCGCTCCTGGCCCGCGCCGGCGGACGCCAACTGCTGTGCTTCGTGATCGCGGCGCTCGTGTTCGCGGCTCCCCTGGTCTACCTGTTCCTGCAGTCGTTCAAGACCTTCACCGGCTTCCTCCAGGATCCGACCGGCAGTCCGCATCCGTGGACCAAGCAGAACTTCGGCGACGCCTGGAGCGCCGGGGACTTCGGCCGGGAGATGATCAACAGCCTGATCTACGCGGTCATCCCGGTCACGATCACCCTGACGCTCGGCGTGTTCCTGGCGTTCCCGATCTCGCGCGGCTGGTTCCGGCACTCGAACATGCTCTACAGCTTCTTCATCTTCTCCGGGTTCCTGCCCGGCGGGCTGATCCCGCTGTTCATCGAGGCCCGGGCGCTGCACCTGTACAACTCGATGCCCGGCTACCTGCTGATGGTGAGCCTGTCGGGGGCCGGGTTCTTCTTCTTCGTCGGCTACATCAAGGGCATCCCGCGCGAGATCGACGAGGCGGCGGCCCTGGACGGCTGCGGCTACATCCGCTTCATCTTCACCATCGTCATCCCGCAGATGAAGCCGGCCCTGGCGACCTTCGCCATCTTCGGCTTCGTCGGCGCCTGGAACAACCTGATCCTGCCGCTGGTGATGCTCTCGGACAAGACGCTGTGGCCGGTGACGCGCGGCCTGTACTCGTTCTTCGGCGAGAACACGCAGAACTGGCCGCTGATCGCCGCCGGCACGTTCATCGTCGCCGCGCCGATCCTGCTGCTGTTCATCCTGCTTCAGCGCTTCCTCGTCGAAGGCGTCGCCGGCGGCGCGGCGTTCGGCACACAGGGCGTGGCCAAGGCGGCGACCGAGCAGGGGGACGCGGAGTGAGCAAGGTTTGGGGTGCGCAGGACGACCAGGTCGAGTTCGTCCTGCGCGACCTGATCGACCATCCGGAGTTCGCCTGGCCCCGGACGCTGCTGCGGTATCCGGTGCGGTGGGAGACGGCCGCGGTCAGGGCTGAGGATGTGCGGCTTGTCGACGGCAGCGGTGCGCCGGTCCCCTTCCAGCTGTCGGAAGTCACCAAGTCGGATGCGTACTTGGCTGCCGCCACGGTCTGCTTCTTTGCGGAGCTCGGACCTGGCCAGACCCATCGATTCCAGCTGTCCGCGCAGACCCGCCGACCGGTCGCGCAGCCGACAGACTCAGTCACGGTGACCGAGAGCGCAGACGAGATCCTGCTCGACAGCGGCCCGCTGCGGGTCCGGCTGCCAGCCACGGTTCCTGCGAAGGGCCGCATCCCCGGCCCCATCGCGCACTTCGACCGCGGCTCCGGCTGGGTCGGCAGCTCCGTGATCGGCGGGGCGGTCGAGACCATCCAGAGCAGGGTGCTGGAAGCCGGCCCTTTGTTCGTGGACTGCGAAGTCGCATACTCCTTCTCGAACGGCGCCCGCTACACCGCTGTGGTCCGCGCGCTGTCGGGCTGCGACTTCGTCGAGCTGTCGGAAACGATGTCGGACGGCCTCGACGCCGCCTGGGATCTCGCCTGGACCGGCCTGTCCCCCACGCACCGCTTCTCCTCTGTCTGGCCCCATGAACAGGCCCGCGCCTGGCGCCGCATCGACGACCCGATCGTCCTCGGTGGCGGTGGCGAGGACCCGAACTTCTCCGGGCCCGGCGGCACTGAGGACCCGAGCGCGGACATGATGTTCACGGTCGGTCCCTACGCCCCGAGCTTCGCCTGGGACATCCGGCCGCATGCGGCATTCTGGGATGAACAGTCGGGCGACGCGTGCGGCGTCTTCATCCGCGACCACGCGCAGTGGGACGACCGGCTCTACGCCCTGTGGGCCTCCTCGGACCAGCTCCAGATCCACTTCCGCCATGCTGGCGGCCTCCTGCACTGGACCTGGCCGCTGCGCTCCGGAACCCGCGTCGCCGGCATAGCGTTCTACAACCACGCTCCCATAGACCGGGCTTACCAGACCTCGTATGCGCGCGAGCTCCATCACTGGCAGGGCACGCTCAGCCTGGACCGGGTCAAGGACTGGCAGCTGGAGTACGACGGCGCCCACCCCGGGCCGGTCGCCGCCGAGGGCGAGTTCGCGACCGCCGACGACTTCGTGAAGGCGCTCTTCGAGGGCGACGAGGGACCGAGACTGATCGCCCGGGGCGTGAGCGAGGTCGGCGGCTATCTCAATATCCTGCAACGCCCACTGTACGACCGTTTCCTCGACGCCTACGACCGGCACCGCGAGTCCCTGAGCCCCGAGGACCGGCGCCGCGTCGAGGCGCTGCTGCTCCTGTGCGCGTACGTCTCGGCCAACGAGGAGATGACGCCGCTCCTGCGCGTGCTCGGCGGCCACCCCAACTTCCATGCCGACGGCGTAGCCGCGCTCGGCTGCCTGGCCTGGGCCTTCCCCGACCACCCGGCCGCCCCGGCCTGGAAGGACCGGTTCGAGAAGGTCGCCGAGGTGCTCGGGCGGACGTTCACCCGGCCCGCGTTGCCCGCCCACGAATCGGCCGGCGGCCGCTGGACCGAGAGCATCGCCACGTACACCTGGGCCTTCCTGCGCCCGATGACCCTGGGCAACGCCCTGGCCCGGCGCGCCGACGGCCGCAACCGCCTGGCCACGCCCGAGTACGCGGCGCTCGGCCGGTGGCTGGTCGACGCGCTCACCACCCCGATCGCCACCACCACCCCAATCGCCATCGCCACCACCGCCACCACCGACGGCCCCCACGGCCCCGACGGCCGTGACAGCCCTGATGGCCCCGGCGGCCCGCTGCGCATGCATCCCGCGCAGGGCGCGCACGCCTTCTGGCCCCGCCGCTCCCCGATCGAACTGCGCCGCCTCGCGGACGCGCTGCGCACCTACGAGCCGCTGCTCGCCGAGCACCTGATCTGGGGCAGCGACGCCAACGCGAAGGGTCTGGACGTCCGGCCCGGCATGCCCGATCCGTGGCGGCCGCTGGTGGAAACGGTCGGCGAGTCCGGTACCAATCCCCGTCTTCGCAGCTCCAAGTACACCGGCTACGGCATCACCCTGCGCGCGGACTTCTCCGGGGCATCCGAGGTCGCGGTCTTCCTCCAACAAGTCGACCACGGCCCGAACTACCGCTGGGGCATCGCCGACGACAACGGCTCCGGCCACATCTACTACTACGCCGACGGCCGCGCCTGGAGCGGGCACGGCCCCGAGGACGCCGGCGACCGGCGCGTCCCGGACGGCACGTTCGCCACGTCCTGCGCGGTGTGGAAGGACGGCGCCTTCCGCGCGATCGGACAGAACGTGCTGGAGCGCCCCTTCTACGATCTGGGCTGGGCCCAGTACGCGGAGATCGTGCCGCATCCCGAGGGCCCGGTGGCCCGGGAGTACCTCAGTCGCAGCGTCCTGCTGATGGGCTCGGACTACATCGCGGTCCACGACGCGTTCGCGCCGAAGCAGCGCATGGTCTGGACCTGGTCCACCCTGGCCGCCGCGACCGGCCACGACGCGAACAGTTTCGCCGACCCGCCGGACCGGATGCCGGCCGTCCACATGCTCAGCGATGTGCCGTTCGTGGACGAGATCCGCACCTCCACCTCGCAGATCCGGCGCTGGGAGGGCGCCGACACCGACGTGCTCGCGGTGGTCAGCCACCGCGGCGACGTGGCCGCCGACGCCCGGCCCTGGGGCGCCAGGATCCGCGGCCCGCACGGCGTGGACCACGTGTTCCGCGGCGACCGGGGCTCGATCGACCACTCGATCGGCCACCCGATCGGCCACCCGATCGACCACGCCGCGGACGGCCTGCGCTTCGCCGGCACCGTCGGCGCCATCCGGATCGGCGACGACGGCCGCACCCGGCTGGCGCTGTTCCATGGGAGCGCGATCGGGGCCGGCGACGTGCTGCTCACCACCGACGACCCGGATCTGGGCGTCAGCCTGGAGTTCGAGGACCCGGCTCACATCACAGGAGTCCTCTTCACTCGCCAGGAGACCACCGCGACGCTGCGCATCGCCTCCGGCCTCGGCGCCGGATCGCTGTTCGTGGACGGCGTCGCGCCGATGACGACCCGGCTGAGCCACACCGAGCTGCTGGTCCGGCTGCCGGCCGGGCGGCATTTGCTGGAGTTCACGCACCGGCTGCCCCGGCCGCCGGCGCCGCGGGTGCTCCGGACGGTGAACAGCAGCGCCAGTGCGGTCATCGAGTTCGGCCATGTCGACGCGGCGGAGTCCTATGTGATCCAGCTGTCCAGGGACGGCGGCAACCATTGGGAGACCGCCGGCTCGGCTCGACAAAGCCCCTTCCGGCTGACCGGGCTCGCCAACGACACGAAGTACCACGTGCGCATCGTGGCGACCAACGCCGACCAGGTCAGCGAGCCCGGGCCCGACTACCCCTGCCACGTCAGCGACAGGCGGCCGCCGGCTCCCGACGGCCTGCGCCTGGGTCTCGGCGGCGGTCACGTGGATGTTTCCTGGGGTGAGGTCCTTGGAGCATCGCGATACCGCTTGTACCGTCGGCTGAAGGGCGATCTCGGCTATCGGGAGGTGTTCTCAGGGCTGGCGTTCGAGTACCGGGACACCGAACCCGCCCCGGACCGCGTCTACGAATACGCCGTCGCCGCCGAGAACGGCAACGGCATCGGTCCGGAATCCACGCCGATCGACACGGACGCCGCCGCCTGGCGCTTCTGGGAGCCGCCTATCAAGGGCTTCCGGCGCCGGCACACGTACAACCAGCCTCCCTACACGCCGGACCCGATCGTCCCCGATTCCTATGGGGAGGCGTTGTCATGACCGAACGGATCCTGATCACCGGCGCGGCCGGGCGCATCGGCAGTGCGCTGCGTCCGTTGCTGGCACGGCCCGGCCGGGTATTGCGGCTGCTGGACATCAACGAGGTCAAGCCCGGCGAGGACAGCGAGGATGGCGAGGAGATCGTGACGGCTTCGTACGCCGATCCGAAGGCCATCAACGAGGCCTGCGAAGACGTCGACGCCGTGGTCCATCTCGGCGGCAAGCCCGGCGAGGGCACCTGGGAGGAACTGGCCGAGGTGAACGTCGAAGGCACCCGGCAGGTCCTGGATGCCGCGGTCCGGCAGGGGGTACCGCGGATCGTGCTGGCCTCCAGCATCCACGCTGCCGGGTTCTGGACCCGGGACGACCTCGGGCCGGACGGATTCCTCCCGGCAGGCGTGGCTCCGCGCCCCGACACGCTTTACGGCGTCAGCAAGGCAGCGGTGGAGGGCTTGGGGAGTCTGTACCACTCGCGGTTCGGCATCGATGTCAGCTGTCTGCGATTCGGCGCCTATCGCGCCGAGCCGCTGTCGGCCGTCGACCTCACCGTGTGGATCTCGCACGAGGACGGCGCGCGCCTGGTCGAGGCATGTCTGGCCGCGCCGGCCCCGGCCGCCTTCCGCGTGCTGTGGGGCATCTCGGCCAACACCCGGGGCTGGTTCTCCCTCGCCGAGGGCGCGGCCATCGGCTACCGGCCCGAGGACGACGCCGAACGCTTCGCGCCGGATGTCGCCGGCATCGAGCGCTTCGACTGGTCCGACCCGGTGCTGCACCGCGTCGGCGGCGGTTTCTGCGCCATGCCGCTGGGTTGATCGGGACACCCGCGGCTTGATGATCCCCCTCGGCGCTCGTTCGAGGGACCTGGAAAGGACGAACGCTGTGAAAGAGCACGCGGGGCGAGTCGCCCTGGTCACCGGCGGGGCGAGCGGGATCGGCCGGGCCGTGGCCGAGCTGCTCGCCGCCGCCGGGGCCGCGGTGGCGGTCAACGGGCTGCGGGAGGGTGACGCGGCCGAGACCGTCGAGGCGATCGCCGCGGCCGGCGGGCAGGCCGTCCCGGTGGTCGCAGACGTCTGTGACGCCTCGGCGGTCGCGCGGGCGGTCGAGACGGCCGTCGACGCCTTCGGCCGGCTGGACGTGCTGGTCACCTCGGCGGGGATCCAGCGGTACGGGACCGTGGCCGACACCGAGGAGAAGACCTGGGACGAGGTGTTCGCGGTGAACGTCAAGGGCGTCTTCCTGGCCGCGCGCGCCGCCCTGCCGCATCTGCGGCGCTCGGGGAACGGGGCGATCGTCGTGGTGTCGTCGGTGCAGGCGGTGGCGACGCAGGCGAACGTCGCGGCGTACACGGCCGGCAAGGGGGCGCTGGGCGCGCTGGTGCGGGCGATGGCGATCGACGAGGCGCCGTACGGGGTGCGGGTGAACGCCGTGTGCCCGGGCTCGGTGGACACCCCGATGCTGCGGCACTCGGCGCGGCTGTTCAGCGACGGCACGCAGGAGGGCGCCGATGCCCTGCTGGATCAATGGGGACGCGCGCATCCTCTGGGCCGGATAGCGCAGCCGGCGGAGGTCGCGGAAGTGGTGGCGTTTCTGGCCGGGCACCGGGCCGGATTCGTGACCGGCGCGGACATCCGGGTGGACGGCGGCCTGCTGGCCTCGCTGGCGGTCGCCCTGCCGGAAGACGGGGAGTGAGGGACGCGATGCGGGTGGCTCTGGGGCACGTCGACGAGTACGACGAGCGGACGGCGATGTTCGCGCATCAGCTGGGACTGCGGAGCGTGCAGCTTCATACGCCGAGCAATCTCGGCGGCGAGGAAGGGTTCTGGTCGGAGGCGGAACTCAAGGCCCTGCGGAAGCGGATCGAGGGCGACGGGCTGCGGCTGGAAGGGCTGGAGAACGTGCCGGCCGCGCATTTCGCGCTGATCCAGCGCGGGGCACCCGGCCGGGACGAGCAGATCGAGAACTACCGGCGCACGATCCGGAACATGGCCGCCGCGGGCATCCCGATCCTGGGGCACCACTGGATGCCGACGTATGTGTGGCGGACGTCGATGGAGGCGGCTGGGCGCGGGAGCGCGCACGTGTCGTCCTTCGATCTGGCCGATACCGCGGCGGGGAACGCTTTGGCGGCGTACAAGCTGACGCCGGAGGACCCGGTCGAACCGCCGCTGAGCGCCGAGGACATGTGGGCGAACTACCAATACTTCCTGGACGCGGTACTGCCGGTCGCCGAAGAGGTCGGGGTCCGGCTGAGTCTGCATCCTGATGATCCGCCGGTCGCCGAGCCGTTGGGCGGCGCGGCGCGGATCTTCACGTCCCCGGCGGCGCTCGCCGAGGCGCGGGACCGGGCGCACGGCAGCCGCGCCTGGGGCCTGACGCTGTGCACCGGGTCGGTCTCGGCGATGGCCGGGGCGGCCAACGTCACGGAGGTCATCGATCTGCTGGGGCCGAGCGGGCACATCGCGTACGTGCATTTCCGGGACGTGCGCGGGACGGTGCCGACGTTCACGGAGTGCTTCCTCGGCGAGGGCAACTTCCATCCGCCGAGCATCCTGCGGCGGCTGCACAAGGCCGGGTTCGACGGGTTCGTCATCGACGACCACGTCCCGGCGCTGGTCGGGGACGTGGCGACGTGGGGCGACACGTCTTCGGAGGCCTATTGCAGCCGGGGGCGCGCGCATGAGCTGGGCTACATCGCGGGGATCGTGGACGCGCTCGGCATCGGGGGATGAGGATCAGTCCTCGTCGTACGCCTCCGGCTCCGCCTTCTCCCATGCCGCCTCGAACACGGCCCGCTCCACCTCGGCCCGGCCCAGGACCGGGTCGTAGAGGTCGAAGGGCGGGTTGAAGGGCCAGTCGCCGGTCTTGCCAGCGGTGCCGTCGGCGTACTCGACGACCTGGCGGGTGCGGTAGCCGTCCTCGCCGATCTCCAGGAGGTAGAAGGCCTCGCCGTGCTCGGTGTCCTCGTCCCATTCCTGGCGCAGGTAGACCGTGCCGCGGCCGACGAGCGCGCCGAAGCCGGGCTGTCCGCGCTGCGCGTCGCGGGTGGCCTTGAGGCTGGTCAACGGGTTCTCGTCCGCCGCGTCGATGTCGACCTCGTCCAGGTCCCAGTCCGCGACGCGGCGGACGGTGCGGCTCCCGGTCACCACGACGACGTCCGCGACCCGCTCCATGATCTCCGTGGCGCTGCGGGCCGTGACCCACCACCACAGGGCGCCCATGCCGTAGTCGTGGCAGACGAGGTAGCGCTCCTTCACGCCGTCGCGGTAGCCCTCCGGCGAGGGGTCGCCGACACGGAAGCCGAGTTCCTCTCCGGCCCGCATCGCCGCCTTGGCCTGGTCGGCGCCGGTCTCGTGCCAGTTGATGAGCTGCGGGGCGCGCTCCAGGCTGGTCATGAAGCGGCGGTTGGTGCGGCCGTTGTCGGGGTCGGGGCCGATGGGTTCGTAGCCGATGATCGGGGCGGCGTACCGGATCTGCGCGTACGGCTCCGGGTGCTTCTCGAACCAGGTCACCACCTGGTGTCCCAAGTAGATCGCGCGGTCGGTGTCGATGAGGATCTGGGACTCCTCCATCGCCTCGCGGGCCGCGGTCTTCAGGAGGTCGCCGCCGTCCTCCGGTTCCGGGCGGCCGCCGGGAAGGGTGTAGCGGTGCGGATGCTGGGGGCCGCGGTCCTGGATCAGGACTCTGCCGTCGTCGGGGTCGATGGCCCACACGTAGGCCTGCGTGACCGGCATGCCGGGCGGGACCGACGTCTCGTGCCACTCGATGCTCGCGTTTTCGTCCGGGCGTTCCCCACTGTCCATCGCTCCTCCATCCTCGACTCGGAGATCCCATTGTGGCCGGTGATCCGGCATCGGTCGGGGCGTTTCTGCCAAGCTCGGCTCATGGCGATCGACTCCGGCCCGCGCACGGCGGCCCGCGCGCTGCCCCCGCTCGCCCGGGCCGCGCGCTCCTACCCGCGCCGCAACCCGTTGACGTTCGCCTACCTGCTGGTCATCCTGGCCGGACTGCTGTTCCTGACGAAGGTCCTGTCCGGCCCCGCCGCCGACCACCTCAAGATCGCGATCAGCACCAACCCGCACAACATGGCCCACGATCCGCTCGCGGTCCTGCTGGCCAGCCCGGCCTTCACGGCGACGGACAGCGGGGTGCTCTCCCACCTTCTGATCATCGCAGGCGGCGTGGGAGTCTGCATGGCCGCGCTGGAACGCCGCGCCGGCGCCGTCCGCACCGCCGCGGTGTTCCTGCTCGCCAACACCATCGCCACCGCCGTGGCCACCAGCGTCGCCGCCGCCGCGATCCACTCCGGCCGCTACCCGGCGAAGTGGTGGAACGGGTACGACTACGGCATCAGCTACGGCGTGCTGGCGATCGCCGCGTCCGTGACGCCGTTGGTGCCGCGCGCCGTGCGGTGGCCGTGGGCCGCGGGGGTCTTCGCATACCCGTTCGTCAGCGCGCAGTGGTTCGGCCTGCTGCCGAACTTCTCGACGATCGGCCACGAGACCGCCGCGGCGTTCGGCCTCGCCGCGGGGTACTTCCTGATGCGGGACGGCGCGACGCGAACCCGGACCCCGGCTCCCAGGACGGCTACGCCTCCCGCGCCGGCCGCCGCAACGCCACCGTCAGCACCGTCGCCTTGACGTCCAACTGCGCGAACTTCTCCGGATCCGCATCCCGCAATTCCGCCGACGGCCGCGGCTCCAGCAGGCGCTCCAACACGAACCCGCCGTCCAGCATCTCGTTCACGAACGTCTCGACGGTCATCCGCTCGAAGTTGATCGTGAACCCGCTCCCGGGCCCGCCGATCGGCGCGTCCACCCGCCCGCCCTCGTAGTACGAACCGCCGAGCCACCGCTGCTCGCTCATCGGATGCGTCGTCGAAACCAGCAGCCGCCCACCGGGCCGCACCACCCGCCGCAGCTCCGCCAGCAGCTGCCGCCGGGCGTACAGGTGGTGGTAGACCAACGCCATCACCGCAAGGTCGAACGAAGCATCCGCGAACGGCAGCGGCCGCTCCAGGTCGTGCTGCAAGAAGGTGCCACGCTCCCCCGCCGTCCGCTCGGCGACCCGCACCAGCTCCGCACTGCCGTCGATCGCGGTGACCTTCGCACCCCGGTCGGCCATCGCCGCGGCATAGAACCCCGGCCCGCACCCGACGTCGAGCACGTCTTGGCCCGCGACCTCGCCGATCAGGCCGAGCATCGCGGGCCGGTCGAGGTACGCGTTGGTCGGATGCTGTTGTCCGGCGCCGGCGAAGAAGTCGGCGAGGCCGCCGTGGTACGAGGTGTCTGTGGGCATCCGGTCAGGATGGCAGGCACCTCGTACCGGGCGGCAACGGCTTTTCCGGGTCTCGGCCGGCTGCGGGTGGGGTTCGTCAGGGCACGAACGCCCCCGGGAACTGCCCGACCGGCGCCCACGACAGGGGCCACGTCGTGCACGTCCCGTTCGGATCGGCCGGCAGCAGGAACGTCGTCTCTTGCACGACATTCAGATCCGGGGTCAGCACGGAGTACACCGCGCTGTGGCCGGTCAGCGGGAAGGGTTCTCCCCGGGATCCGCTGAGCTGTTCGTTCTTGTCCACCACGGTCGCGATCTGGTGGTCGCCGATCCAGCCGGTGGACAGGTGCCCCGTGACGTCCGCCCACTCGATGCGCTTGCCGCCGGCCTGGAGGTCGAAGACGGCGAGCACGGTTCCGTCCATCTCCATCAGATAGCGGCCGTCCGGCGAGATCTCGCCCGTCTCGGTCCGTGCGGACGGGATCCCGTTGTTCGCCGGCTCGCCTTCCTGGAGCGTCAGGGTACGAACGGTCACGCCCTGCGCGTTGAGGTAGTCCAGCTCGTTGCCGTCGGCCCTCAGCATCGGGAACAGCACCGCATCGTGGTCGCCCTCGAACTGCTGGATCGACCACTTGCCGCTGGCGACCCTGTTGAGCACCTCCTGCGGAAGCGGAACCGACGCCAGGAGACGACCCGACGCCGGGTCGTAGAAGTCGGCGGTCTTGGTCTTGAGCGCGACTCCACCGGTGTTCTCGGCGGTTTGCCATGTCAGGTCGCTGACGATCTCCTTGCCGTCGGCCGTCCAGTGCACACCGCTCACTCCGGTGATCGCGTGCGGCGTCACCCGGCCCGCGACCGCGTCCGACCAGGATCCGGCCGCCCACGACTGCGTGACGTCCACCTCGCCGACTTCCACCAGCGCCTGCTTGCCGTCGGGCGACGGGTAGAAGCTGGTCAGCGCGGTGCCTTCGAGGCCGTGATACCGCTGCGTCGCCGGGTCCCAGACGTACGCATGGTCCAGCTGCGGGCCGTGTCCGCCGAAGCACTGCGCCGCGAACGCCGTGACCGCCTCCTGCCCCAGCGGGTTCCCGAGCGCGCCCGGCGCCCGCAGCGAGCCCGGCGCTCCGCCGCCGGATCCGTCCGGGCCGTCGAGCGCCACCACGCCGACGGTCGCGGCCACCGCGAACATCGTGCCGACCGCGATGCCCGGTACCCATCGTGACCGCCTGCCCGGCATCGGCCTCCGCCACCGCGGCCCCCGCCCGGCCTCGGCGAGCGCCCGATCCGACAGCCCCAGCATGAACTTCTCGACCGCCGGGTCGTCGGCGGCGTCCGCCAACGCCTCCTGCAGTTCCTGCTCCGTGAAGTCCTGCTCCGTGAAGTCCTGCTCCGTCAACACGCCGCCTCCTCCGTCAAGCCGTCCTTCACGGTGATGTCCGCACTCACCCGCAATGCCTTCAGCGCCTTGTGATGCTGGCTGCGCACGGTCCCGGGCGAGATCCCGAGTACCGCGGCGATGTCCTCGTCGGTCCGGTCCTCGAAGTACCGCAGCACGACCACCGCGCGCTGCCCCGGCGGCAGCCGCCGCAGCGCCGCCATCACGTCCCGGCGTACGGCGACCTGGTCCGCCGGGTCCGAGCGTTCGGCGGCCGTGTCCGGCACCGTCGCCGTCGTCCGCTCGCGGTGCCACGACAACCGCCGGGTCCGGTCGACGTGCGCGTTGTAGACCGCTTTGCGCGCATAGGCCTCGGCCTGGCTCGGGTCGGCCAACCGGCCCCACTTGCGCGCCAGCCCGGCCAGCGCGCTCTGCACCAGGTCCCGGCCGTGCTCCCAGTCGCCGGTCAACAGATAGGCGGTCTGCAGCAGCGCTTTCGACCGGGCGCCGACGAACTCGCGGAACCGCTGTTCATCCTCGATGTCCAATGTCCGTTGCCCTCCTCGCCCTACTACACGAGGCGAAGCCCTGAAATCACTGCCGCGGGGCGGGGGCGGATCGTGTGGGTCACCCGGCTCGCCCTTGTCAGTGCCGTGGCGGACCATTTCCTCATGCGCTTGCTCGATCTGGCCACCACGTCCGCTGCGGTCTCCGGGACCTCGGCCCGCTCGGCCAAGATCGCCCTGCTGGCCGAGCGGCTGCGGACGGCCGGGCCCGAGGAGATCCGGGTCGCCGTCCACTACCTGTCCGGGGAACTGCCGCAGCGGCAGATCGGCGTCGGCTGGGCCACGCTGCGCGACCTGCCCGCGCCGGCGGCCGGGGTTGCGGACGGGACTGCGGACGTGGCCGAGGCCCGCGCGCTGGAAGTGGCCGAGGTCGACCGGATCCTGGAGGAGGTCGGCCAGACCTCCGGCGCCGGGTCCCAGGCCCGCCGCCGCGACCTGCTGGCCGCGCTGTTCGCCCGCGCCACCGCCGAGGAGCAGGACTTCCTGCGCCGGCTCCTGACCGGCGAGCTGCGCCAGGGCGCGCTGGACGGCGTGATGGCCGACGCGGTCGCGAAGGCCGCCGAGGTGCCGGCGGTCGAGGTGCGGCGGGCGGCGATGTTCGGCGGCGACCTGGCGGCGGCCGCGCAGACCGCGTTGCGCGACGGCGTCCCGGGACTGCGCGCGGTCGGGCTGGTGGTCGGGCGTCCGGTCCAGCCGATGCTGGCCGGGACCGCCGACGACGTGCCCGCGGCGCTGGCCAAGGCAGCCCCGGCAGCACTGGAGTGGAAGCTCGATGGGATCAGGGTCCAGATCCACCGCGACGGCGACCACGTCCAGGTCTTCACCCGCAGCCTGGACGACATCACCGACCGGCTGCCGGAGGCGGTCGCGCTGGCCCGGGCGCTGCCGGTGTCCTCGGCGGTCCTGGACGGCGAGGCCCTCGCCCTGGCCCCCGACAGCCGTCCGCGGCCGTTCCAGGAGACTTCCAGCCGGACCGGCAGCCGCCGCGATGTTGGGCGGATGCAGGAGCAGATCCCGCTTACCGTGTTCCTGTTCGACCTGCTTTACCTCGACGGCCGCGATGTGACCGAGCTGCCCTCCCGGGAGCGCTCCGACCTGCTGGCCTCGATCGCGCCGCCGGCCGCCCTGGCCCCGCGCCTGGTCACCGACGACCCCGACGCCGCGCAGGCTTTCGCCCAGGACGCGCTGGACCGCGGGCACGAAGGCGTGGTCGTGAAATCCCTCGACGCGCCCTACAACGCCGGCCGGCGCGGCTCGGCCTGGCTGAAGGTCAAGCCGGTCCACACCCTCGACCTGGTGGTGGTCGCCGCCGAGTGGGGCCACGGCCGGCGCAAGGGCTGGCTGAGCAACCTTCATCTGGCCGCGCGCGACCCGGAGACCGGCGGATTCGTCATGCTCGGCAAGACGTTCAAGGGCATGACCGACGAACTGCTCGGGTGGCAGACCGAACGGCTGCGCGCTTTGCAGACCTCGGCCGACGACTGGACGGTGCGGGTGCGGCCCGAGCTGGTCGTCGAGGTGGCTTTCGACGGCGTACAGCGCAGTTCCCGCTATCCCGGGGGCGTGACGCTGCGGTTCGCGCGGGTGGTTCGGTATCGCGAGGACAAGAAGGCTCAGGACGCCGACACGATCGACGCGGTGCGGGCGATCGGACACGCGTAAGCCTCCCCTGAAGGGCTCCCCCAATAGTTGCGCGGGCGATAGTATCCTGATCGAAAGTATCCGGATCGCTGGGTTGTCACCCACCGTGCCCACCTCGCCCACCGGGAGCCGTGATGACCCGTTTCGTCGGCAGAAGGCGCGAACTGGCCGCGCTCCATCAGATCCTCGCCCAGGTCAGCGCCGGTGACAGCGCCGGACCCGCGGGACGCTGCCTGGTCCTGCGCGGCCGCCGCCGGATCGGCAAATCGGCGCTGGTCGAGGAATTCGCCGGCACCGCCGGGGTCCCGCACGTCTACTACACCGCGGAAATCGGCATCGGCGAGGAACCCCTGGCCGAGTTCGTGCGCGCCGTCACCGCCTCCGACCTCCCGGACGCCGACGTCTTCGGCGACTCCATTCCCGGCAACTGGGCCGCCGCGTTCCGCCAACTGGCCGGGATCCTGCCCGACGACCGGCCGTCGGTGGTGGTGCTCGACGAGGTGCCGTACCTGATGGACGAGCAGGGCGCCTTCGAGAGCGTGCTGCAACGCGCGTGGGACCGCGAGCTGTCGCGCAAACCGGTGCTGCTCCTGCTCATCGGCTCGGACCTGTCGATGATGGAAGCCCTCACCTCCTACGGCCGCCCCTTCCACCAACGCGGCACCGAACTGCCGATCGGCCCGCTGAACCCCGCCGACGTCTCCGCCATGACCGGCCTGGCCGACGCCGACGCCTTCGACGCCGCGTTGATAACCGGCGGCCTCCCCGTGATCTGCGCGCGCTGGCGGGCCGGCGAGGACATGTGGTCCTTCCTCACCCGCGAGCTGGCCGATCCCTTCAGCCCCCTCACCGCCTCGGCCCAGTTGTCGCTGGCCGCCGAGTTCCCCGACCAGGCCCAGGCCCGCGCCGTCCTGGCCGCGATCGGCTCCGGCGAGCGCACCTTCACGAACATCGCGCGCACCGCCGGCGGCATCGCCCACTCGACCCTGACCCGAGCCGCCGAGCTACTGACGGACAAGCGCGTGGTCGCCGCCGAACTCCCGGTATCACTGGCCCCGTCGAAGGAACGCCGCTACCGCATCACGGACTCCTACCTGCGCTTCTGGTTCCGCTTCCTGGCCCCCCACCTGCCCGAGATCGACCGCATGCGCTCCGACCTCACCCTCGACCGCATCCGCACCGGCTGGCCCAGCTGGCGCGGCCGCGCCGTGGAACCCCTGGTCCGCGAAAGCCTGGCCCGCCTCCTCCCCGCCGCCGGCCTCCCCGCGGCCCCAGCCGTCGGCGGCTACTGGACCCGCAGCAACGACGTCGAAATCGACATCGTCGGCGCCGACCGCGCCCCCGTCGCCCGCCGCCTACTGTTCCTCGGCTCGGTCAAGTGGCTGGACCACACCCCCTTCGACACCCACGATCTCGTGGCCCTGCAACGACACCGCGACCGCGTCACCGCCGATCCGGTGCCGCTGCTCGCGGTGTCGCGAACCGGCGCACGGACCGGCGCGACTAAGGGGCTCGACGCGGTGTTCGGGCCGGGGGATCTGCTGACGCCTTGGCGAGGGTGAGGGCTGCGGCGCGCGCATGTCAGCCCTCGGCATCGGGGCGGCCGTAACCCGCCATCATCACGATCCATGATGGCTCCGAGAGCCGAGTGCCCATTGGTCACCGGAGCCGATCGCGATGAACTAAAGATGCGCCGGCAAGCAGCCGACAAACCGGAATCCGGTTGAGCATCAAGGAGAAACAGCCATGACCGCGATCGCAGCCGCCTCCCCCGCCCAGCAGCTCGTCCTGCGCTACTTCGCCGCCCTCGCCGAGGGCGACCAGGCGGCGATCCGCGAGTGCTGGGCCGAGGACGGCTCCGTCTGGTACGGCGGCGACCTGCCGATCTCGGGCACCTGGCAGGGCCGCGACCAGGTCATCGACGGCTTTCTGGCGACCGCCTTCGCGCACCTGGATCCGGAGCGGGAGATCGGGGTGAAGGTTACCAACGTCTTCGGGGAGGGCGACCAGGTGCTGGTCGAGTGGGATTCGTGGGCGACCGGGAAGACCGGCCGGCCCTACCACGAGAAGAACATCGCTGTGTTCGTCGTCCGGGACGGCAGGATCGTCACGATGCGGGAGTACGCCGACACGCAGCATTGGGAGCGTGCGCTGGTCGCGGCCTGAGGGACGCCGCGCACGCTCCCGTCACCGCCTCAGCTCAGCACGCCTGAACGAAGTAGACCGGGTCGAAGTTGTAGTTCGTGCTCCTGCTCCCCGGTGCGGATGCGGTAATGACGTTGTGGTTCTGGTCCTTGGTGTAGGCGTCCGTCCCACCGGAGTTGTCGTTGATGTAGGACCCGGCCGACAGCCAGTTCTGCAGCGCCCAGTCACCGCCGTTGTATTTGCAGTGGTAGAAGGAGAACACCGTGCCGCTGTAGTTGGTCCCGGTGTAGATGCAGAAGTGGCCGCTGTGGCAGTCCGACCCGTTGCCGGCCGCGGGGCTCGAGCAGTCGGCGTTCGACGACGTGCTGCACTGGCCGATCCCGGTGACCGACGGCCCGCTGCCGCCACCGCCGCCGGTCCACAGGTAGGTCACGGTGACCCAGCCGTTGTCGTTCAGCCCGACGTTGTAGAAGGTGCCGTCGGCCAGGTCGATGCCCGCCGGGTTGGACACGGTCCGGCCGAACTCGTCGTGGCCGCCGTTGTATCCGCTCTGATACGCCGCCTGCGCCTCGGGCTCGCCCTGCGGCAGGTTCGTGAACTCGGCGCGGTTGGCGTCCCAGTAGTCGTCGTGCGTGTTCCACGGGCCTATGTCCCACACCGGCGCCGTCTCACACCTGCTCGGACCGCAGACCTGGACCGAGTAGGAGCCGCTGCCGTTCGGCGACAAGGCCGAACCCGACGGCAGCGCCACGAAGTGGTCGCTGGGCTGGATGACGTGACCGTTCGCGGTGGTCCCGCCGACCAGGCCCTCGCGCGTGGCGTACACCTGGTAGGAGACGGACGCGGGAGCCAGTTGCGGCGCGGCGGCGGGAGCCACGCCGTAGTCGGCGCTCAGGACCAGGCCGCTGACGGTCGGAGCGGCGCCGTTCGCGGCGTCCCGCAAGGTGATTCGCGCCTGGACCTTCGTCACCGACTCCGCCAGGGACGTAGAACCGGCGGCCGCGGCGGGAATCCACTGCGTCCACTTCCCATTGACCCCGAGACCCCGGACGTCGACCTGCGCCTCCGACCCCGCAGGCCGCGCGGCGGTGAGCGTCACGGCCACCTCGTTCGCCGGCTGGGCCAGCGCGTGCTCGGGCAACACATCCTGCCCGTAGCCCCGCGTGTCCTGGGACGTCGACGCATGCACCCGGCCGTCCTTGACCGTGAGCGCCTTGCCGGTCCACGCGACGTTGAAGTCGGAAGCCTGCACCAGCGCCAGGTTCTCGCTCCAGCGAGCCCCACTCGACGCCGACTGCCCTGACGCCGCCTGCGCCGTACCGGCCATCGCACCCGTGGCAACACTCGTCACGGCAAGCACAGCCGCCGCGCCAACAGCAGCTCTCTTATACAGAGGGATTGTCATGTCTTCCTCTCGTGGGGTGACTGACACAGTCGGTAGTGTCGCAGTCCGAGAGGTTGATCGCAGTACCTTGATTCAACAGTGAACAGCACCGGTCATAGGCAGGCACTGCCAAGGAGCTCGTCTTCACAACAAGCCTCCGGCGGCGGCCGCAGCCACCCGAGCTCGCTGGCCCGCACCCCCATCTGGAAACGGCTCCGCGTCCCGAGGCGCCGCATGAGCTCCGAGGCCTTGCGCCCGACCGTCCGCGTGGACACCCCCAGGCGGCGGGCGATGTGCTCGTCGGTCTCGCCGTTGGCCAGCATCCGCAGGACCTCGCGCTCCTCGACGCCGAGGCCCTGGGCGTCCGGCGCGTTCGGCAGGCCCAGCGGGTGGGCGGCGGCCCAGATCTGCTCGAAGAGCGCGCACATCGCGGACACCACGCCGGCTCCGGTCAGCACGGTGGCGCCGGCGGAGCTGTCGTGGGGATCGATGGGGACCAGGGCGGCGTTGCGGTCGAAGACGATCAGGCGCAGGGGGACGGTGGGCGCCGTGCGGATCTGGCCGCCGATACCGGCCAGCCAGTCGGTGTAGGCGATGCTCGGCGGATCGTTGCGGATGCTGTTCAGATACACCGTGCGCATCGCGACGCCACGCTCCAGCAGCGCCGCGTCGAGCGGCTTGCTGGCCGCCAGCGTGTCGGGACGCTGCACCGGTTCCGGGACGAGCGCGAGCAGTTCGTTCCGGGTCTGCGCGGTCAGCGTCTTCAGCCGAAGCCGCACCTCGTCGATGCCGATCAGCTCTTCAGTGACGGTCCGCTCGCGGCGAGGACGGCCCTCCGTGTACTCGGCGGTGAGCATGGCCACGGCCGCACGGCCGCTCTCCAACTGGTGCTGCCGAGCCACGAGCTCGGCCTGGAGCCGGGCCAGAAGCGATTCCAGACCGACGTCGGGAGCCACCGGACGCAGCATCCGCGGATGCGCGGGCGACGTCCGGAGCAATGCCAGGCCCGACAACTCGTCGAGGGCGGTGCGCACGTCACCCTCGGGCCATCCCAGCTCCGCGCTGATGGCCTCGATCCGGAGATCCGGCTCGCGCAACAGATGCAGGTAGAGCTTCTCTGCGGCCGGCGAGACCCCGAAGGCTTCGAGCATCCCTTCCCCCGTGCGATAGAAGATTCGCGCGAACGCCAGTATGCGGTGGCTGACATACAGCGAGCAAGGAGTCGGCCACAGTAAATATCAGTACCCTGCGCAGGCAACCCTTCACGCATGATCCCGAAGCCGCCCGTCCACCACCTGTCGTGACAGGAGCCTGACACTGTGTAGTGAGTGTCCGAACCCCGACAGGGCTGCTTCCGGACACTGCCGAGGACTTCCGGTCGGCTCGTCCGGTAGCCCATGGTCGTTCTCGGCGGCGAGCCGGGCCCCCGGCCCGTCGGGCCCGACGACGAGCCCGGCCCGGCCCGCCGCCCCATGACGCCACCGTCACCTCTCTTCTCGTCCAAGGAGGACCCGATGAGAACCAAACCCACCGCCGCGGCCGTGCGCCGCCCGCTGATCGGCGGCGCGGCCGTCCTGCTCGCCCTCGGAGCCGGAGTCAGCACCGCCGCCGCGGCCGCCCCCGCCACCCCGGCGAGCGCCGGCGCGCAGGCCTCCGCCACCGTGACCCCGGACGCCGGTCCCGTGAGCAAGGGCTCCGGCTGGGCCGAGCTCACCCCCTCGCAGCAGGGCGAGCAGCGCAACTACTGGTGCGGCCCGGCCGCCCTGGTATCCACGCTGAAGGAGAGCGGCCACGGCACCCGCACCCAGACCTGGGCCGCCGGCGTGCTCAACACCACCACCAACGGCACCGACATGGGCAGCATGCTCAGCGCCCTGAACGCCTATTCCGGCGGCTTCAAGTACGACGAGGTCTTCGAGTCCGGCGCGTGGTCCAGCTACGTCTCCGGCTACGAGAGCCACCTGGTGTCCGACATCAACTCCGGCAACGGCGTGGTCGGCAACGCCTACGAGGTCCCCGGCGGCCCCCACCTGGCCGGGCATCCCAATGAACTGATCTACCACTACATCGCCATCGACGGGTACTTCGACAGCGGCGCGACCACGCACTACGCGGACCCCGCCACCACGGTCTGGAGCACCGTCCCGGCGTACTCGAACATCAGCTCCTCCCTGCTGGTCCGCATTTTGGGCGGCCGCGGCTACTACTGGTAGACGTCGGCCCGACGGACGTGCGGTCCCCCTGCCGCACCTCGGAACCCGCGATGGCCGCCGATCCCGGCCGCCATCGCGGGTTCCGTCCTGCCATCACCGCCACCATCACCATCACCATCACCGCGATACGGAGGCCGACAGTGGCTGCCACCAAAACGAGACACCGTCTGCTGGCCGCTGTGGCTGTGATCGTGACGGCAGGCGCGTGTGCTTCGGCGTGCTCCGGTTCCAGCGGTGCAAAGCCCAGCGTCCAGGCGCGCTCTTCTCAGCCTTCGACGACGCCCACTCCGTCGAGCACGGCCTTCTGCTCCGTGGCCGTTCCCGCCGCATTGACTCAGGCCGAAACGTCGGGCGCCATCGCCACGAAGACCGGCGAGACGCTGGTCCCGGCAGCGGTCGCGCCGGACGGATCGTCGTTCTTCGCCATGGACGGCAACGGCGTCCAGAACTTGAAGAACCTCATCTGGTCGCGTGATCACGGCAGCAAGCAACAGACCGTCTTCACGCTGTCCGCACCGTACGCCGGCTACGGACTGGTCAGCTTCGACGGCCGCTGGCTCATCTTCATGGCCGACCACTCGCAGCAGCTCACCGGAGCCTGGGATCTGTACGCCTGGGATTCGCAGGGCTCTGCCGCGCCCCACATCATCGCCAGCGACCCCGGCACCGCGCCGAACGCCCCGGTCGAGTGGCCGCAGGTCCGCGGCGGCAAGGCGACTTGGGTCCAGGGCCTGGCCGACGGCACGCAGCAGGTCCACCTCTACGACCTCGCAGCCGGCCACGACAAGGTCGTCCACACCGGCCACCTGGGCTCCTCCCTGTTCGCCGGCGACCTCCTGGTCTGGACCGAGGCGTTGCAGGCCGACGGACCGGTGACCCTGGCGGCCGTCTCGACCGCCACCGGCGCCCCCGCGACACTTCCCGCGCCGCTGGCCCAGGCCCAGACCGCTCCGGCGGCGATCGCGAGCGACGGTTCCACGTGGGCCTGGACCAGCGCCGACTACCGGACGCTGTACGCGTGGCACGCCGGGATGCCCGCCGCCGTCACGGTCCACACCGCGGACGAGGGCGACGCGATGGATTCCCTCGGAGCCTCGGGCGATGTGGTGACGTGGACGGACTCGACGGCGACGTTCGCCGCGGATTTGAAGACCGGTTCCTTCACGCAGGTGACGAAGCAGTATGGCAGTGCACTGACGAACGGCGACGCGGTGGCGGTGTACTACCCGCTCGGGGATGTGAAGTCGCCGGATCTGACTTACGACGCTTATGTGTTGCGGGCTTCGGCGTTGACCACGCTGCCCAAATGTTCCGCGTGAGAGGTTCATGACTTCGCCACGGCGGTAACCTCCCCACAGGAGGCGAAGCGTATGAACCGCATCACCGCACCGGCGTTCTTGGTCGTTTCGACATTGCTCTTCGCTTGCACCTCATGCTCTTCGTCAGCGCACCGCGGCCAACAATCCACCCCACAGCTCAAGACAGCGTCGCTGGCGACGTCCGATCTGCCGTTCGGCTGGGCGGTTTCGCCGCCGTCCACGGTCAGTTCGGTGACAGCTCCGTGCTCGGCGATCACGGCTGACGCCACAGCGCGGCTTCCCGCGCGGGCCGAGGTTGATTTCCAGCAGTCGGAGTACGGGCCGTTCCTTCAGGAGATCCTTGCTTCGGGGCCGGATCCGCAGGTTCGCGATGTTTGGTCGGCGGCCCAGAAGGCTGCGAGTTCGTGTTCTGCGACGCCGGCGTCCGGTACCGACTCGACGCGCCTGGCGACGACGACGTTCTCGTCCTATGGCGATGCGAGCTACGCCCTGCAGCTGACCGCTCTCCGCTCAGGTGTCACGTACGGCGGCGACGTGATCGTCATACGCAAGGGGCAGGTCTACGTCGAGGTGGCCGTCTTCGGCGTCGGCAGCGTCCCGGCCTCGCTCGTCCGCCAGCTGGTCGGTACAGCCACCCATAAGGCCTTCTAGCCCTAACAGGTCCCCAGTTCCCTTTAGCGCCGCGACAGTGCTACCTTGGTCTCATAAGTTAACGGGACTGTAGTCCCGTTAGTTCAAACGGAGGCGGGAGTTCGCCATGGAATACCGACGGCTGGGCGACTCGGGACTCGTCGTCCCCGCTCTGAGCTTCGGCGCGGGCACGTTCGGCGGCAAGGGGGCGCTGTTCAGCGCGTGGGGCGACACCGACGCCCGCGAGGCGCGGCGGCTGATCGACGTCAGCCTGGACGCGGGGGTGACGCTGTTCGACACCGCGGACGTCTACTCCGACGGGGCGTCCGAGGAGGTGCTCGGCGCGGCAATCAAGGGGCGGCGCGACCAGGTACTCCTGTCGACCAAGGCCGGCCTGCCCGTCGGCGACGGCCCGCAGGACGCGGGGACGTCACGGTCGCGGCTGGTGAAGGCGACCGAGAATGCGTTGCGGCGCCTGGGGACCGACTACATCGATCTGTTCCAGCTGCACGCATTCGACGCGCACACACCGGTCGACGAGAGCGTGTCAGCCCTCGATGATCTGGTCCGCGCGGGCAAGATCCGCTACGTCGGCGCGTCGAACTTCTCGGGCTGGCAGCTGATGAAGTCCCTCGCCGCCGCCGACCGTCTGCACGCGCCGCGCTATGTGGCGCACCAGGTCTACTACTCGCTCGTCGGCCGCGACTACGAGTGGGAGCTGATGCCCCTGGCCGCCGATCAGGGGGTCGGCGCGCTGGTGTGGAGCCCGCTCGGCTGGGGCCGGCTGACCGGACGGATCCGGCGCGGACAGCCGCTGCCGGCGGGGAGCAGGCTGCACCAGACGGCGGAATTCGGACCGCCGGTCGAGGACGAGCGGCTGTTCGCGGTGGTGGACGTGCTGGACGAGATCGCGGCGGAGACGGGGAAGGCCGTGCCGCAGGTCGCCATCAACTGGCTGCTGCGGCGGCCGACCATCTCGTCCGTCATCATCGGGGCGCGCAATGAGGAGCAGCTGCGGCAGAACCTCGGCGCGGTCGGGTGGGAGTTGAGCGCGGAGCAGGTCGCGCGGCTCGACGCGGCGAGCGGGAAGGAGGCGCCCTATCCGTACTTCCCTTACGAGCGGCAGGAGGCCTTCGCGCGGTTGAACCCGCCGCTTGTCCGTGCTCGATAGCGATGCGATGTCGCGGGCGCCGGCACCGAACTGCCAGGCGCCCGCCCAATATTTGCAGCGTTCCTCAGCCTGACAAGGGCATCGTCATCTGCGGCGACACCGGCGACGCGTCCTGATGCAGCTTGCTGACCGCGGTACCCATCGCGAAGAACTCGATGGCGTGCTCGCCCCACACCCAGTCGTTCTCATGCACCGTGACCCCGACGATGCCGTCCGCGCCGACCTGGTTGCCCTCGTACTGCATGCGGCTCATCGCGATCTCGCGGGCGTCGTAGACCGCTTGCGTGTAGGTGGCCAGCTCCGTGTTCTGGCCCGAGGCCTGGAGCGCCTGCCGGAAGGTGAGGTGCGCGACGTGGTAGACGCAGGTCCCCAGCACCAGCGCACGCGGAACCCATCCGTGCTGCCACAGGGTCCAGAAGTCCTGCCCCGACAGGTGCGAGGTGAACGGCCGCCCCGCAGGCGTCCGCAACGGCGCGGCACTGTTCTCGGCCTTGATGGCCGTCCCCACAGCGACGAACTCCATGATCTCGGCCGAGAACGCATACCGCCGCGCCCGCACCTCCACCCCGATGATGCCGTCGGCACCCAGCACGTCGGCCTCAGCCTCCATCCGCGCCATCGCCAACTCCCGCGCGGTGTACATCGCCTGCGTCAGGACACCCAGCTCCTGACTGGTGTTCCACCGCGTCGGCTGAATCCCGATGTGATAGATGCTCGTCCCCATCACCAGCCCAACAGGCGTGAACCCGGCCTGCGTGGCCAAGACGAACTCGTTCACCGACAGATCCGAGGTGAAGCAGGGCCGCCCCTGCTGCGACTGTGCGAGCCGCCCCCTGGCCGAATCCGGAAGCGGCTGCTGCTGCTGGGATATCGGCCCGTTCTGCTGTGCCATCAGTGTCTCCTCGTGCCCTCGTCGCACATCGGCGCCGACAGCCAGCCGGCGCACTGATCGTAGACGGGATGCCGGGTCAACCGAATGGCCTAGAAGTCCCTAAGCTCGCGCAGGTCCGGGCACCGCACCGCTCCGCCCAGGTCCTGGTCACGCCGGCCAGGCCTAGGGTGAGGAGAAGGCTTCCGACTCCGGAAAGGAGTACGGCCATGTCCGTCGGAGTCACGCTGAACTTCCCCACCACCACTACCGACCAGTACGACCGCACATGCGCGCTGATGGGTCTCACTCCACGCGGGCCAGGCCCGTCGGGACTGTTGTTCCACTGGGCAAGAGTCGACGGCGCCGGCATGACACTCACCGACGTCTGGACCAGCCGCGAACGCTTCGAGGAGTTCGCCCGCGACCAGATCGCACCCCTCAGCCGCCAGGCGGGCATCACAGACCCGCCGACAACCACGTTCGACGACGTCTACAACTACCTGACCGCCGGGACACTCGCGAACACAATCACGCCCATCGCAGTGGTCATGGAGTTCCAAGGCAAGATGCGCCAATACGACGAAGTGATGGACCTGATGGGCTTCGCCCCAAAGACCGGCGGCGCAGACGGCGGCCTGTTCCACTGGGTCACCGAAATCGAAGGCGGCGCACGCACCATCGACGTCTGGCAGGACCGCGCCACCTTCGAGGCCTTCGCCGAAAGCCACATCCTCCCCTACACAGCAAAGGTCGGCGTCGAACCCGCCACATCACTGACCGTGTACAACGTCTACAACTACTTCACCGCAGGCAAGGAGGCGTGAAAATGACGGCGTTCATCCAGATCATGGAATACGAAACGACCCACGCCGAGGAGTTCGACAAGCTACTCGACGAGTGGATCACAGCAACCGAAGGCAAGCGCACAGCCACCCACGACCTACACACCCAGGACCGCGACCGCACCGGCCGCTACGTGGACATCATCGAATTCCCGTCCTACGAAGCCGCGATGCGCAACAGCGAACTCCCCGAGACCCAGCGCATCGCAGCGCAGATGCGCGAGCTCTGCGACAGCGACGTGCGGTTCATGAACCTCGACGTCTTGCGCGACGAGGCCCTGGTCGGCAGTAAGTGAGACGGCATCGCACGCATTCGCGACACTGCTTAGGTGGCGCCATGTAGATCGAATCTATGTAGATTCAAGCTACTTTCCTTGGCCGCAGCCGACATGCAAGGGGCGACACGCGCATGCGAATACAGGTCAGGGCGTCGCGGCCAGGAACTCGGCGTAGCGTTCCTCGACGGCGTCTTGACTCGGCTTCTCGACGCGGTGCCGCGGAACGGCGAGGCGAACTCCGGCCATCTCCTGCAGACCGTGGAGCAGCATCGGCCCGTCCAGTTCCTCCAATATGTCCGCCCGCACCTGTACCACCAGGTCGGGACGGATCCCCAGGATGTTCTGGTCGTATGCCGCATGGTGGATCTTGCATAGCGCCATGCCGTTCGACACCGCCGCGATCCCCATCGGATGTGCGTCCCGCCGGATGTGCGCCGCGTCCAACAGCGACACATGGCGCAGGGAACACATCGCGCATCGCTGGTCGTAGGCCCGCATGACCCGTGCACGGAACACGGGCTGATGAACGCGCTGGTAGGCATGTACCTGTCGGTATCGACGCTCGATGAGCGAACCCGCGTTGACGTCCGCGAGATCGACCGGCACGTCCGCGGAGATCACGAACTGCTGGTCTGCCGCTTCCTCCGCGACCGCGTACACCGGGAAAGTTGCCAGATAGGTGCCCGCCGCTATCCCGTAGAACCAGATCATCGGCAGCATCGCCGCCATCGCCTCTCGGACCGCCCGATTGTCCGGTTCGCCGGCAGCGCCGACGCGGTATTTGTACCGCAGGAACCCGTCCTCACCTGGCACGTCCGCATACGGCGCGGAGGCTTGGTTCGGCGAGTACGTCGTCAGGATCGACACCGCCCCGGGCAGCCCGGCCGGACGCCGGATCCCCCGCCCTTGATCAATCAGCCCGATCCGTTCGCCCTCGAACTCGAACGCCATCAACTCTTCGCGCGTGACGATCGGCAGGCCCCCGCGTCCTTGCAGCCACGCGAACGCCGCCTCACGGAACCGCCTGTCGAACGCCTCACTTCGAACACTGCTACGCGTCACGCCGGCACCTTCCCACGACGGCCGGCACGAGGTCCACCACAGCCGTCGGCATCCGGTCAAGAAAGTCGCCTGGTCCACAAGACGACGGGCCATCACCTGTCCGATTCACCCGTTTGGCTCCAACCCGCCTCACCGGGCTGCCACAATAGACGCCGTGACCGACGTGCCGACGCCGCAGCCGTTCGCCTACCTCGGCACCCCGAACGCGCAGCTCTACAGCGCGGTGCTCGGCGTCTTCTCCCTGGCCAAGCAGCGTTTCACGGTGCATCTGCGGCCCGAGGACGTCCTGGCGGACTGGCCGCGGAACTCTGATCCGATCGTCCCGGGCGCCGGCGTGCCGCAGCCCGCCGATGTCCCGCCGCTCCCCGACCCGGACGCCCTGATCCAGGCCCTCGACAAGCTCGTCGAATGGGGCAACCTTCGTTCGGACGCCGACACGGGCCGGGTGACCACGGTCGAGGACTTCAACCGCGCCCGCAAGATCTACCAGCTGACCCGGCACGGCCAAGCCGCGTTGTCCGCGATCGAGCACTATGAACAGGCCCTCGGCCTGCGCGGGCGCCTGCAGACGGTGGCCCTGGCCGACATCGCCGAACAGCTCACCGCGCTCCTGGTCCACGCCGAGGCATCGGAGGCACCGGATCAGGCGACCGTCGGGCTGCTGTTGTTCGCCCTCACGGAACGCTTCACCGGTCTGGCCGACAACGCTGAAGCATTCATGTCCTCGCTCCGCCGCGCGGTGGATTTCACCGACGGCGACGAGGACGCGTTCCTGGCCTACAAGGACCGGCTGATCGAGTACATCGACAAGTTCATCGCCGACCTGGCCAACCGCGGCGCGCAAATCGCCGGGTTGATCGAGCGGATCGAGACCGCTGGGATAGCGCGGGTCCTGGAGGCCGCCGCCCGCCGCGAGGCGGTGGACGCCGTACCCGACCGCCACGCGGACGTCGGCAGCTTCGACGCCTACACCGCCGCGGTCCAGTCGGCGGTGCGCGACTGGGAGAACCGCTGGCGCGGGCTTCGCGAATGGTTCGTCAGCACCGGAACCCGACGCCCGTCCCAGGCGCGCCTGCTGCGCAACGCGGCGGTCAGCGGCATCACCAATCTGGTGAACACCGTGGCCGCCCTCAACGAACGACGCGGCGGCCGCTCGGACCGGTCTGCCGACTTCCGCGCGCTGGCGCGGTTCTTCGCCCAGGCTCCGGACGACGGCGCGGCCCACCGGCTCTGGCGTGCGGCGTTCGCCCTGGCCCCGGCCCGTCACCTGACCGTCGACGCCCAGACCGAGGGCGCCTGGGAGGCCGCCGAATACCAGCCGGGAACCCCGTGGGCCGACGCGGCTCCCCTGCTGATCAGCCCCAGGCTGCGCGAGACCGGTTCCTACGAGCGGCGCGGCAGCGCGAACAAGGCGATCGACCGCGAAGCGGGACGTCGGAAACTCGCCGAGCTGGCCGAACGCGAGGCCGCCGAGATCGCCGAGGCCCGGCGCCTGCTGGCCACCGACGGCCCGGTTCTCCTGTCGGAGCTGGCCGGCCCGGACGGCCTGGATCCGCGCGCGTTCCGCCTGTTCCTGTCCGTCCTGGGAGACGCGCTGGCCGCGCGCCGTCCCGGCGTCTCCACGACGACGGCCACCAGCGGCGACGGCACGATGGAGATCCGGCTCAAGCTCGTCGACGCCGCGAGGATCGTGCGGATCCCGACCGCGGACGGCACGCTGTCCGGCCCGGAACACGTGATCGAGATCATCGACCTGTCCGCGCACGGCCGGGAGGACCCGCCCCGATGACTGTCCTGGACACCACGCCACTCACGCCGCTCACGCCGTCCGCCCCGGCCACGGCCGCCGCCGCCGACCACGACGTCGAACGCCGCCGCGCCGCCCGGGCCCTGCTGGCCGCACCGCTGCTGACCGCCCGCGACGACGACTTCCGCCTGGTCCGCAAACACGCCGCGGCGCTGGCCGGCTGGTTCGCCGAGCAGACCGGCTGGCGGCTGACCGTGGACGCCGAGACCGCGCGCCTGTTCAAGAAGCCGGCCGACCTGGGTGACGCGACTCGTCCGGCGCGCACGCCGAAGACCAAAGTCCCGTTCACCCGGCGCCGCTACGTGCTGCTGTGCCTGGCGCTGGCGGCGCTGGAGCGCTCGGAGTCGCAGACCACGCTGGGCCGCCTGGCCGAGGGCGTGCTGACCGGCGCGGCCGACCCGGCGCTGACCGAAGCGGGGATCACCTTCGCCATGGAACGCCGCGAAGAACGCGCCGACCTCGTCGCCGTCGTCAGACTCCTGCTGTCCTGGGGCGTGCTCACCCGGGTCCAAGGCGATGAGGAGGCCTTCGTCTCCGACGGCGGCAACGACGTCCTCTACGACGTGGACCGCCGGGTCACCGGCGGGCTGCTCGCGACCTCGCGCGGCGCGTCCACCGTGACCGCTCCGGCCTTCGAGGACCGCCTGACGGCGCTGGCCGCCGAACCGCTGCCCGACACCGACGACCTGCGCCTACGCTCGCTGCGGCACGCGATGACCCGCCGGCTGTTGGATGACCCGGTCGTCTACTACGCCGACCTCACTGAGGCCGAACGCGCCTATCTGGTCAACCAGCGCGTCGCCATCACCCGCCGCATCACGGAGCTGACCGGCCTGATCCCCGAGATGCGCGCAGAGGGCATCGCCATGGTCGACCCGGACGACATGCTCACGGATGTCCGCATGCCGGAACAGGGTACCGACGGCCACGTCACCCTGCTGATCGCCACCAAGCTCGCCACCGACGGCAGGGCCCCGTCGCTGCCGGAACTCACCCGCTTCATCCAAGCCCAGGCCAAGGTCCACGCCTCATATTGGCGCAAGACCGCACAGGAACCCGCGGCAGCCGCCGACCTGGCCGAGCAGGCCGTCGCCAAGCTGGAAGCCCTCAACCTGGTGATCCGCGTCCCCGATGACCACGGCGAGCCGCGGGTCCACCCGCGCTCGGCGCTGATGCGGTTCGCCATGACCGAACCGACGATCAAGAAGGCCGGAGTCCGCTCGTGAACACCCCGACCACGTCCACGGCCGAAGCGCTGCCCCAGCCGGTCCGCGACCGCTGGCAGCCGCTGCGCGCGGGCCTCATCGACGTGTTCTACTACGACGCCGAGGAGTTCCGCTTCCACGACGGCCGGCTGCTGCTGCGCGGCAACAACGGCACCGGCAAGTCCAAGGTCCTGGCACTGACGCTGCCATTCCTGCTGGACGGGGAACTGATTCCGTCCCGTGTCGAGCCCGACGGCGACCGCAACAAGCGGATGGAGTGGAACCTCCTGCTCGGCGACAAGCACCCGCACGACGAGCGCCTGGGATACACCTGGCTGGAGTTCGGCCGGATCGGCGACGACGGCGTGCCGCTGTACCGGACGATCGGCTGCGGCCTGAAGGCCGTGCGCGGCAGGGGCATCGCCGACCATTGGTTCTTCGTCACCGACCTGCGCGTCGGGCCGGAATTGCCGCTGCGGAACGAACACCGCGTGTCGTACTCCCGCAAGACGCTGGAGGAGAAAATCGGGCCGCACGCGGTGTACACCACCGCCAAGGCGTACCGCCGCGCGGTGGACGAGGCACTGTTCGGGCTGGGCGCCGAACGCTACGAAGCCCTCGTCAACCTCCTGATCCAGCTGCGGCAACCGCAACTGTCGAAGAAGCCTGACGAGAAACTGCTGTCGAAGGCCCTCACCGAGGCGCTGCCACCGCTGGCCGACAATCTGGTCGGGGAGATCGCCGAGGCCTTCCGGGGTCTGCAGGACGAGCGGGATGCGCTGGCCGCCCTGGTCGAGGCGCACAATGCGGCTTCAGCCTTCCTCTCCCACTACCGCCGCTACGCCCAGGTCGCCGCCAAGCGCACAGCCGCGGGGGTACGGCACACCCACAGCAAGTACGAGAAGCTGGGCCGCGACCTGGGCGCGGCGACGACGGCCCAGGAGGAGGCGAACACCGCGTTCATCGCCGCCGAGGGAGAACTGGCCGAACTCGACGAACGCAAGACCCTGTTGTCCGCGCAGAAGGACGCGCTGAACCGCGATCCCGCGATGGACACCGCTCGCGAGATCGAACGGCTGGCGGCGTCAGCCGACGCGCTGGCCGGCGTTGCGCGCAGTCGTGCCGACGACCGCCACCGCGCCCTGCGGGACGCCGAAACCTGGACGACTCGCGCCGCGACGGCGCGAAACAACGCCGACACCGACGCGGATACCGTCCAGGCGCAGCACCGCGATGCCGAGACCGCGGCCGAGACCGCGGGCATCGATCATGCCGCCGTTCGCGGCGCCATCGCAGTACTCGACGCCGCAGCGTTCGACACCTTGCCGGCACGCACGTCTGCCGAGGCACTGATCCGCGACCGCCAACAGGCGATCACCGGTTTGCGCGGTCTGCACACGGCATCCGACGCGGCCGCACGGCGACTCGGCGCGGCGCGAGCCGCTGCCGAGCGGGCCGCGGCGACCGCGACCGCGACCGCCGAGCAGGCCGCCGCCGCCGCCGATACCGTCGCGGCGTGCGGCACATCCCTTGTCGGCACATGGCAGACCTGGAGCGCCGAGTGCTCCGAGATCGTGCTGCCGGATCGCGAGGAGGCGCTTTCCGAGCTCGGGCTCTGGGTCGACACGCTCGACGGCCCCAACCCGATGATGCTGCGGGCCGACGAGACCGGCCGTTCCCACGCCGCTGTGCTGAACCGCCGCAGTGCGGACATCGACGCCCGACGCGCCCGTGTCCAGAAGGACCGGTCCATCGTCGCCGAAATGATCGCCGGCCTGGAGCAGGGGCACCACAGCGCCCCGCCGATCCCGCACACGCGCCAGGCGGATACCCGCCTCGACCGGCCGGGCGCGCCCCTGTGGAAGGTCGTGGACTTCCACGACCACATCACGGAATCGGACCGTGCGGGCCTGGAGGCCGCTCTGGAGGCCTGCGGCCTCCTGGACGCCTGGGTCAGTCCCGACGGCCGCCTGATCGACGTTGCCGGCGACACGCTCGTCTCGCCGACCGGCCCGGCTCCCGACACCACCCTTGCCACAGCCCTGCGCCCCGCGATCGACACGGCTGATCCACAGGCCGCCGCGCTCACCGAGCCGACCGTCGCGGCTGTCCTCGCCGCGATCGGCGGCGTCCCGGCCAGCGGCGACGGCGACGGCCACCACACCTGGGTCAGTCCGGACGGACGCTTCCGCCTGGGCGCGCTGCGCGGTGGCTGGCGCAAGGAATCAGCCCTCTACATCGGCGACGGAGCACGGGAAGCCGCGCGCCGCGCGCGCCTGGCCGACCTCGCCGACCAGGCCGCGCTCCTGGACGCACAGATCGAAGCACTGGCCGACTCCTCGCGCGCCGTCGCCGCGCGCTTGGACGCCCTCGCCGAGGAGCTTGGCACCCGGCCGTCGGACGCGGTGCTGCGCGACGCCCACAGCCGCGCCGCGACTCATGCCGAAGCGGCTCGGGCCGCCGCCGACCTGCGCGAGGAGGCGCTCGCAGCCGTCGAGCCCGCGGCCGAGGCAGCGCAGGAGGCCGCGGCGGCGCTGCTCGCCTTCGCCGAGGACGTCCACCTGCCCGCGGACCTCGGCGCACTGGAGTCCGTGACCGAAGCGCTCAACGAATACCGGACCATCCTGTCCGGGCTGTGGTCGGCGCTGACCACGGCCACCCGGTCCGCGGCCGAGGCCGCCGACGCCGAAGCCCGGCGGCACGACGCCACCGCCCGCCTGGCCGAAGCCGACGAGGCCGAACTCACCAGCCGATCCGCCGCCGAGGCCGCGGCCGAACGGCACCGCACCCTGGTCGCGACCTCCGGCGCGGCGGTGGAAGAGCTCTACCGCCGCCTCGAAGCCGTCGGCTCGGCGTTCACAGCCGCCGAAGCCGCCGTGAAGTCCGTCGGCGCCCGCCGAGAGCAGGCTCTCAAGGACCGTGAACGCGCCGAAGGCCGCCGCCAGCAGCTCCAGGACGACATCGGGGAGGCGACCGCCGTCCGCGACGAGGCCATCGCCGCCCTGCGCCGCTTCACCGCCACCGGCCTGCTCGCGGCCGCGCTGCCAGACCTCGAACACGCCGATCCCGCCGACGCCTGGGTCCCGGCCCCGGCGGTCGCCCTGGCCCGCGCCGTCGACGCCGCGCTGACCGCCGTCGACGACGCCGACAGCGCGTGGGAACGCGTCCAGCAGCGCGTCTCGCGCGAGCAGCAGGAGCTGTCCGGCGCACTGGCCCGCCACGGCCACCAGGTCGGCATGACCCTGCAGGACGGCCTGATGGTCGTGGACGTCCAGTTCGCCGGCCGCACCCAGGACGTGCCGTCGCTGGCCGCGGCCCTGGACACCGAAGTCGCCCAGCGCACCCGCCTGCTGTCGGCGAAGGAGCGCGAACTGCTGGAGAACCACCTCGTCGGCGAAGTAGCCGGCGCCCTCCAGGAATTGATCACCGAGGCCGAGGCCACCGTCAAGGCGATGAACGACGACCTCGAAGCCCGGCCCACCTCCACCGGTATGGCCCTGCGCCTGATCTGGCGCACCGCGAAGAACGCGCCGGAGGGCCTCGACGCCGTCCGCACCCGGCTGCTCCGCAAGGCCGTCGACGCCTGGAGCCCCGCCGACCGCGCCGCCGTGGGCGACTTCCTTCAGCGCCGCATCGCCGACGACCGCGCCGCCAACCCCGCGGACACCTGGCACGACCAGCTCACCCGCGCCTTCGACTACCGCGCCTGGCACGAGTTCGGCATCCAACGCCGCGCGGACGGCACCTGGATCTCGGCCTCGGGCCCCGCCTCGGGCGGCGAGCGGGTCCTGGCCGCGTCCGTCCCCCTGTTCGCCGCCGCTTCCTCGCACTACTCGTCCGGGAACCGGCACGCCCCACGCCTGATCGCGCTGGACGAGGCCTTCGCAGGCGTCGATGACGACTCCCGGGCCAAATACCTCGGACTGGTCGCCGAATTCGACTTGGACGTCGTCATGACCTCCGAACGGGAATGGGCCTGCTACCCCACCGTGCCCGGCATCGGCATCGCGCAACTGGCCCGCAGCCAGGGAGTGGACGCGGTCCTGGTCACGCCGTGGCGCTGGGACGGACGCGATCGCGTCCGCCTACAGCGGGCTGAGCCGTACCTGCCGCCCCAGCGGGCCCGCGACAGCGACTCCCCATCCAGTGACACCGACGGCGCGTTGTTCGACGTCGGATCCCGATGACGGACCGTATCCCCGCAGGCCTCGACATGCCGCGCCTGCAACGCCTGCTCGGCTCCCCGGACACGGCATGGCTGGTGGACCGGGTCGCCGAACGTATCGCCTCGGGAACCGAACCAGCCCACGGCACAGCCACGCTGGCCGATCCGGCCCCCGCGCAGCGGCGTGCTCTCGAGCTTCTCCTCGGCCGGCCACCAGGGCGCGGCAAGTCCCTGACCGCGCGCCTGGCCGACGTCGACACCGTCCTGAGAGAATCAGGGATCAGTCCCGACGGCCTGGTCGCCGCCGTCCAGGCCCTTCGCGGCCCGATCGCCGTCCGCCGTGAGGTCGAGACCGCCGCCGACCGCGCCTGGGAGTCAGCCCTGGAACCACTGGACCGGCTCGCAGCCGATCGTCCGGATCTGACCCCTTGGTTGCAGCAGGTGCGGGCCACGGGCCTGCTCAAACGACAGGCAACAGACCCGATAGCGGGAGCCGGGCTTGCCGAGCAGGCCGCACGCGTCCTGTCCGCCCTGCCGCACCCGGGCATCGTCCGCCCGATCCTCGCCGCCCAAACGGTCGGTCACGCGCACGCCCTAGACGACGGCCGGCCGCTCACAGCCCTCGTTCTGAGCGCCATCCGATCCCTCACTGGCCTGGCGGCATCAGACACCGCCACCTCGGAGGGCCGCCGCGACGCCTGGGCCGGCGCCGGCGTCGCCGCCGATGACCTGTCCTCCCGCATCCTGGCCCTCAACGTCCCGCCACCGCGCGACGAGGGCTTCCTGCCCCGACTCTTGAGGCTCGGCGCCGCCGCCGGTCAACCCCTCGTCCTGACCCTCCGCGACCTCAACAGCCTGCCGACGGCAACGACAACGACAACGACAACGACAACAGACCACACCATCGCCGCCGACCTGACCGGAACCACGATCAGCGTCTGTGAAAACCCGGCCGTCGTCTCGGCAGCCGCCACCGCACTCGGCTCCACATGCCCACCCCTGGTCTGCCTGGAGGGCACCCCGTCAGTCGCCGCGAACCGGCTGCTCCGTCAGCTCCTCGCCCGGGGCGCGAACCTTCGCTATCACGGCGACTTCGACTGGGGCGGCATCCGCATCGCTACGAGCGTCTTCAACCTCGCCGAACAAAGCGGTGCCCCAGCTGCCCCCTGGCGATATGACAGCGCCGCATACCTGGAGGCAGTCGCCCGGAGGCTCGGCACGGCTCTCCCCCAGGCCAAAACCCGTGACACCCCGTGGGACCCCGACCTACGGCATCACATCGAGACTCACGCACTCCGCGTCGAAGAAGAACACGTCATCGACACGCTCCTCACCGACCTCACACGTCACCGAACCTCACCTGCATGACCACACGCCTCGTCTCCACCCACCACCCCGGGGGGACCCATAACCCGCTCAGCCGACCAGCAGCGAGCCGTCGAGTTCGCGGCGCGAGGAGATTCCCAGCTTGGTGAAGATCTTCCGTAGGTGCCACTCGACCGTGCGCGGGCTGAGGAACAGCTGACCGCCGACCTCGGCGTTCGAGTGCCCGGCCACCACGAGGCGGCCGATCTGCACCTCCTGCGGGGTGAGCACCACTGCTCCCCCACTGCGTTTGGCGACGGTCTCGCCGGTCGCAAGCAGTTCGCGCCGGGCGCGTTCGGCGAACGCCTCCATGCCGATCGCCGTCCGGACGGCCAGATGGTCGAGCAGGGCGGACTTGCCGATCCCAGCCTCGCCCCGCAGCGTCAGCACCCGGCTGTGCCCCTCACGAACCTCACGCAGGAGGCGATCCAGGGTCTCGATCTCGCCATGCCGCCCGAGCAGCTGGTCGTTCGATTCGTGCGGCATGCTGCTCAGCCTACGAAACCCCGACGTCCAAGATCAGAGTCGCCGGACACACGGTGTCAGAGCTTCGCCGGCAGGAGAGGCGTCCCCGTTCCGGCTCCGCTGCCAATCGGCGAAATGTGGCGCCTACGACTCGATCACCTCAAATTCGATTGGCTCATGCGACTGGACGTACATCACGTACCCGGCGTCCTCGCCATCGAGGTCTTCAACCGGACACAGCCCGACCTCCCATTCCGGGCGAGGCAGCCACCCATAGTCCGCCTCGCCCTCGAGGTCCAGGATCGTGGTGACCCGGACCACGGTCGAAGGAATCCCCACGTAGCAGTTGCTCCCAACCTTCAGGTCCGCAGGCTCCGGCATCAGGCGCCAAGGGGTGTTCTTCCAGCGTCGGTCGTCCGGATCCAGCGGGAAGCCCATCGCCGCCCAACGGTTTCTGGACTCCGGGTCCGGCTGCCGCCAGGGCCACTCGACCAGCAGCCCCCCGTACAGGGTGCCGACGACGTGCACTTCCTCCGGCTCCGCCCAGATCCGCAAGGTCTGACCAACGGAAAACCCCTGCGCACTTTCAACCTGCTTCACTGCTTCGACACCGCCTCATCGAAGTCTTCCAACCAGAAGTAGGAGTACGGTGACTTATCAGCTCGCCCGCCGAAACCTCCGCCGAACTTCATGCCATCGATCATCATTTTCGGATAGCACAGATCCTCACAGGGGCTGAGCGAGGTTCCACCGAACGCAATGATCTCATCAGGAGCGAGGCTGTAGATGATGTTCTCCTCCGCGTGGTTGCCCGCTACCAGGTCGTACGCAACCGTTGCGCCCTGGTAGTTCCGCGCGGCGGCCAGGGACATGAGGCCGGTGATTGATTGCAGGCGTTCTCCGAGCGCTATGCCGGACGCCTCGACAAACGCACCACGGGCGACGTCGTAGTACCGATGGTTCTGGGTCGACGTGATCGTCCGGGGGCCCGTCGAGGGTCGTCACCTCAGATCCGTGAAATCCAGGTCTGTGGTGGTCACATGGGTTTGGTCGACCTGGTGAAATTCAGATGACCTCACCGCCCTACCTGGCCGGCTCCGCGCCATCGACGACGCCGACCTCGGCTTCCACGTTCCGGCCTTCTAGGGCACTACAGCGGCCGAGGGTCCCAGTCCAGCCAGGCGCCGTGTGCGCCGGCCCGCCCCAGCGAGAAGACGCGCTCGCGGCCGGACTGGAACACGACCGCGGCGAGGTTCTCCTCCTCGTCCGGTGAGAATGGCGTATCAGGGGCGAACAGTCCCAGGCCTGCCGCGGCCGGTTCCTTCAATACCAGCACCAGGTCATGTCTCGCACCGAGCTGGCGGACGAGGCTCGCGAAGGCGGTCCGGCTGTCAGCCGGGAAGTGCGAGAGCGAGTTCGACGCGAACACGCACGGCACCGCCGGCGCCTGGACCCCGATGACCGCGTCGGGGAGGATCCGCAGCGCGTCACCCTTGCGTAGCCGGACCGGCCGCTGCGCGGCCGACTCCAGGGCCGCCTCGAGCCGGGAGCGCCCCGCGGCGTCCTCCGGCCACACCAGCGCGTGCAGCCAGGCTCGGGCCTGCGGGTCGGACGGGTCGAGCGGGTTCAGGTCCAGGCCCACCCGGGACCTCACCCGCAGCCCTTTGCTCACGAACGGGGCCAGCGACTTCGGCGTCGCGGCGCCGAAGACCGGGCAGGGCAGCAGCAGGCCTGAGGGGTCGCCGTGCTCCAGGCGTGAGCCGTCTTGGAAGTCGTACCGGTAGGTGTACCGGTCGGCGTGCAGCAGCAGCCCGGCGCTCGCCCCGACCTCGATCAGACCGAGCGGGCGCCCGAAGCACGCCTGGGCCCAGCCCAGCGCCGGAAGGAGCTGGGCGGCACGCAACGGGTCGTTCGACTGGATGTCGTGGGTCGCCAGCACGTCGGCCAGACGGTCCCGATGAGCCGACAGGAATGCCATGAGGGCGGCCGACAGCTCGGCGTCGGGCTCGCGCTCGCCGCCGAGGGAGGGGTAGTAGGCCGCGAGGGCGTCGTCGGGGTGGCTGGTGAGTACGAAGTGCACAGCCGCGAAGAAGAATGTCGGTGAGAAGTCCTCCGCCAGTGCCGCGACCGCAGCTCGCAGGTCCGTGTCGTCTGCGATGCGCCCGGCCAGCTCGCTGTACAGCGGCGACGAGGCCGTCTCGGACTCGGCGAAGCGGCGCAGACGGTCGGGGAGTTCTTCGGCACTCATGGCTGAACCCTAAACGAGCGCTTGCGGAGCCTGTTTGCGAATGCTCGATGAGCGCCTGCGGGCCGAGAAGGGCAACGCCACGACCATCGCGACGGACGGCAACGGTGGCCGGAAGGCCTTCTATGAGGCTGCCGCGCAGAGGTTCGTCGGGGCGGTCCTGCCGAACCAGGGCCGATCGATCCCGGCAGCTTCGGAGAATCGCAGATCCGGGTCGGTCAGCAGTCTGAAGACGCACTCGGCCGCCGAGCCGTCGAACCGGTGCCACCGAAGGTCGTCGCGGTTGTGTCCCAGGACCGGCCACCCGTTCGGATCTCGGCCGCCGGTCAGCCAGTAGAAGCCGTGGCCTCGCTCTGTGGTCGCCCATTGGAGAAGGCCCCCCGGGGCCGGGAAAAGGCCGAACTGCTCCCAATCCCAGCCCGTTCGGATGCTGTCTGGCCTTCCCAGACCTGCGAGGGCGACAGCCGCATCATGAGATAGACCATTGCGAACAGTGGGGCGTGGGCGGTGCGGATGCCAGGTCCGACCGCCGCCATCACGGCCGGGCCGAACATGCCGAAGAACCCGGTGGCGTGTGGCCGGTCGGTAGCGGGGAGTCGTTCTCCACCCACGCCGCCGTCTGTGTGTACGCACGGTAGTAGTCGACGATCGCCACTCAGCGCCCGGAGTTGGGGGTCGGTGGTTGAGGGGCTCACGGTCGCATGGGGGATCGCCACCGTCTGGGGCGTAGTGCAGTTGTTCCGCGGTCGGCTGAAGAGCCGGATCCCGCTCGGGCCTTATCTGACCGCGGGCACCATGCTCACCCTGCTGTGGTTGTGAAGGTATCGGTTCTCAGGATTCGTATCTCTTTCCCCGTAATGATGCCCGCACGGCGTCCTCTTGTCTCACCACCGCTGTAAAGCCGTACCGGCTTCTCTCGACCCGAGAACTGCGGCATCATCATCACCCCGATCCGCTCGGAGAGCGCTTGTCCGATCGAGGGACCGTAACAGAGATCGGATTTGCCGACCGGCTCCGACCGGCTCCGACCGGCCTAGTGTGGGGTCACCGAGCCTGCTGCCCCGCCGCCGCACGCCAGTGGCCCCGGGGGAACAACGGATAGAGACGGCAGATGCGGAGCACCCCCAGGCGCTCCGCACCGCCGAACGTCGGTCATTCCCACAAGCATCAGGCACTTGCTGCCGGGGCCGACGCATCGCCATCCTTACCGCTGGGCCGTCACCGCCCCCGCGGCAGCGCGCGTCCCGAGCGGGATCGGGTCGCGGTGCGCCTGGTTGACCACGACTGTGCCGGCCACCCCGAGCTGCGCTGCGATCTGCTGCGAGATCGTCGTCGGCAGCGCCGCCGGTCCGCCGAGGACGTCCACGGACGTGAGGCCGCCGGTGCCGGCCAAGCCGTGCAAGTAGTCGGCGTCCGGGCCGTAGAGGCCGCTGGGGGCGGTCAACAACAGTGGTCCGCCGTCGTGGCCGATCATCGCGCCGCCGGAGAGGGCGTCGGGCCAGGTGGCTGAGGTGGCGAAGGCTGCTTCGGAGACGCCGCCGAAGAAGGAGCGGGCGACCAGCAGGGCGGTGTCCTGGCGGGTGGCCCCGACCAGCTTGATGCGGCTCATCTCCTCGCCCCAGTGGAGCTTGCCGGCCATGTAGGCGTCGATCACGGCCTTGTCGCCGGGGCCGCCGACGGTGACGATCTGCGTGACGCCGCCGAAGCCCGGGTCGACCGGGTCCACGGTGTTGAGGTAGGCCAGGGTCGCCGTGGGCATCGTCGAGCCTGCGGTGAGGACCAGGGGCTGGCCGGTGGCGCCGGCGGCGAGGGCGTCGGGGAAGTTGTCGCCGCTGGCGATCAGCAGCACCCGCGGGTTCGGGTCGACCTGCTTGGCGATCGCGACCGACGTGGCGTAGCGGTCGGGGCCGGCCAGCCGCACCACGTTGTAGTGCAGTTTCTGGACCGCGCTGGCCACCGCCGGGGACAGGGCGCTGGTGCCGCCGAGCAGGTACACGGTTCCGCCGGGGGCCAGCACGCGCTGCATCTCGCGGGTCACGTCCGGGGCCAGTGCAGTCGGTGAGGTGATCAGCAGCGGGGCGTTCTTGCGGACCGCGAGGGAGGAGCCACCGAGCGCGTCGGCGTAGGTGTCGGACCTGGCCAGGACGACGGCGCCGGCCTGGTCGCGCGACCGATCGGCGCTGTTGTGGTCGGCGAAGTCGTGCTGGGAGGCGGCGATGGCGGTGTGGATCCGGTCCGTACCGGCGATCCGGGTGACGTGCGACGGGAGCGGATTCGGCCGCCAGGCCGGGGCGTCGGCGTTCGGGATGCTGCCGACCGGGGCGCCGCCGGCGGCCGGCACCTCGATGACCTCGTTCCAGGTCGGCATCACGTAGGCGAGGATGGAGCCGTCAGGCGACCAGGACGGCTCGGTCGCGTCGGTGTCGCCGTGGGTGATCTGGGTCAGGCCGCTCACACCGTCGGCACCGACCGTGAAGACCTGCTTGATGCCACGGGAGTCGGTGCGCAGGAAGGCGATTCGGCTCCCGTCGGGCGAGACGGTGGGCTGCGCGGCGTTCGCCAGGAACAACCTGGCAGCGCCGTTTGCGAAGCGGTAGACGTCGGGCTGGGGTGTGGGCCCCGGGTTACCGGGGTTCTGCATGGCCGTGCGCTCGAACAGCAAAGAGCCGTCGGCGGCCCACGTCGGGTGCCGGGCGTAGGCGTTGTTGTCGGTGTAGAGCGTGTACTCCTGGCCCGCGGAGCTGCCGTCGAGGGCAGCCAGCATGATCGCGGTGCCGCGGGAGAAGGCGACGGTGCCGTCCGGCGCGACCGCCGGGTCCAGGTCCGGGTTGTAGACGTACGGACCGTCGGCGGTGATCGCGATGTCGCCGCTGCCGTCCGGCAGGTAGGAGTGCAGCCGGGAGTCGCGGGTGTAGACGATCCGGTTGACTGACGGGGACCACGCGGCCCCACCAACCGGGACCGCGTAGCCGAACGTCATCTTCGCGGTCGACGGACCCAGGTCGGCGCCGTCGGTCCCCCCGTTGGTGTCCAGGATCATCTGCCCGTTGCGCACGAACGCGAGCGGGCCGGTCGTGCCCTGCGGCGCGGCCGGCGGCAGGCCGGTCGGCGCGCCCGCGGGCAGCGGCCCGGTCGCGTTGTACCGGATCAGGGCATTGACGCTCGGCGCCGAAGCGGAGGTCGAGCAGTTCTGGTCGAAGCCGACCTCCAGCGAGGTGACGTTGCCCTTGGCGTCGGTCGAGATCTGGTACACGGTGAAATCCGCGTACTGCGTCGAACACTCGCTGGAGTCGAAGGCCAGGTCCAGCGAGGCCGACGAAGCGCTCGGGGACCGGCCCACGTTCGTGTATGTGCTCCCGGCGGTCAGTGTCGACCCGGTTGCCGCCCCCAGGTTGACCGTCCAGCTGTTCGTTCCGTCTGCGGCGTAGACGTGGAGGTCGGAAGCAGTACCGCTGACCTCGACCGACGAGAGCAGCCCAGCCTGGGCCGAGATCAGGCCGTTCCCCGGCGCCGCACGGTACGAAAGCTGCGACGCGCTCGGCTCGCCAGCGGTCGCCGCGTCAGCCGGACGGACCACCGCCAAACCCGAGCCGACGGCGAGCGTTGATAAAGCGATGGACGTGATGGTGCGGCGCATTGGCCTTGCCCTCCCGAGAAACGCGGCTCCCCACCGCGAGACAGTGGCGCGATCCTAGCCGAGCGAAGGACGTTCCCCAGCACAGCAGAATGCGCATTTGAACTGCGTCAAATCGCCGAGCGTCTCGACCTGAGGACGCGGCCGTCACCGCGCATTCCCACCTTTAGCGGAACTGTCCGTGGACCGTGGCAACAATCTGGTTGCGCACCGCGTCACTGACCGCGGACGTCCCCCCGAAGATCGCGACGGAACGCGGCCAAGGAAGGTAGGCGTTGCTGTAGACCGCCTGGAGGACAGCTGCCGCTGACGCCGGCAGGGATGCCGGGTCGGTGAGCAATAGCGGCTGTCCGATGCTCGCCTCGTAGGCGCCACCGCTGAGCGCGTCGGGGAAGGTGGTTCCGGTGGCGATGCCCGGGTGGCTCACCGCCGGGCCGAACTGGCCGGCCAGCTGGCTCGCGGTGGCGTAGCGGTCCTTGCCGACGATGCCGTCGATACATGCGAACTTGGTGTGCGTCGTGTTGTGCACCGCGGGCAAGGCCTCGAACGCGTTTAGGGCCGGGCCGCCCGCAGCCATGATCGTTCCCGGGTTGACGCAGCCGGAGGTCCCGCCGTTGGCGTTGACGCGAGCGGTGATGTACGCGGCGGTGGCCGGGTCGGTGAAGGCGTCGCCAGTGGCTGACTTGCCCGACAGCAGGATCGCCGCCGGCTTGCCGTTCACGGTTTCGGCGCCGTCGGAGGCGACCGGGCCGGCGGCGAGCGCGTCGGCGAAGTCGTCGCCGGTCGCCAGGATGATGTCGGCCGGGTCGCCTAGGCCGAGGTGGACGATCTGCAGCGCGGTGGCGGCGCGGTCGGTGCCGCCGTAGCGGACAACGTTGTAGCCGAGCACCTTCAGGTGCGCCTCGATCGTCGGGGACACGGCCGACTGGCCGCCCAGGATGTAGATCGTGTGCTTGCCGTCGGCGGGAAGGACGCGGCGGATCTCCTGCAGCGTCGCGTCAGGGAGCGCATTCGGGTCGGTGAGCAGGAGGGGGCCGTGCTTGTAGGTGGCGAGCGGGACGCCCGCGAGCGCGTCGGGGAACGCGTCACCGCGCGCCAGCACGACGGCCTGCGCCTGGTCACCGGCCGGCGCGCCGTCGAGGTTGGCCGCGGCGCCCCAGCGGGCCTGCGACGCGGCGATCGAGGTCGCGTAGCGGTCCGATCCGGCGATGCGGTGGACGATCGGCACTGCTGCGCCCGGCGGCGGCGTGGACGGCGGCGTGGTCCCCGCAGGCGGCAGGACGGCGGTGAACTTCTGGCTGGTCTTGACCGCCGGGTCGCGTGCCTTGTCGATCGCCGACAGGGTCACGGTGTAGGGGCCGGGCTTCGTGTACTGATGGGTCAGAGCGGCGTTCGACGGGTCGAGAGGCTGCGAGCCGCTGCCGTCGCCGAAGTCGATGAATTCGCTGGAGGCGTTGGTCGTCAGACCCGCGTCCGCGGTGACCGCCATCGGATTGCCGTAGACAGGATCCAGATACAGAACCGGGTTCACCGGGTTCCAGATGTTGACCCACGGGCTTGCCGCCCGCGTGATGGTGTTGCCCTGCGCGTCGAGGGCCGTGACCCACACGACCTGCGACCCTTGCGTCGTGTACGTGTGCTGCATCTGGGTCTTCGTCGAGGAGACGACTGTTCCGTCGCCGAAGTCGTAGGAATAGGACGCCACCGGGGTCCACAGCTGCGAGGTCAATGTCGCCGTCACCGTTGTGGGAGTGATGCCGATCGTCTTGTCGACGGTCATGCTCAGTGGGTCCCTGGCCGCGCGGGTGAGTTCGACGGCGCCGCGGTCGCGGATCCCGTCGCCGGTCCCGGTGTTCGCGGCGAGCGGGTCGTCGACGGCGGTGTTCCCATAGATGTCGGTCGGATACTCACCCACGGCGTTCTCGTCCGCGGAGTCGATCGCCGGGGAGCCTTCAGCCGGGGTGTACTGCGGGAAGGGGTTGGTGAGGCGGGCATCAGCCACGATGTCGTGCGTGCCCAGACCGGTGCTCGCCGTCAGGTCCGCGGCCGTCCGGTAGAGCTGGTCCCCGACGGCGTACTCCGGCTCGGGGGCTGTCGTCGGCAGGTACGGATTCACGATGTTGTAGTCCAAGTGCGTGGACCCGGCGGACGCGAGCCAGATCTGGACGCCCGAGGATTGGACGCCCGCCGGGCATCTCGGCGACGTCGACTGGTTGTTGCCCTGCACGACGTCGTTCTCGACCGTCGTGGCCGTCGCGCCGGCTCCGAGCTCGATGCCGTAGCCACAGTTGTTCTCGATGGTGTTGCCCGTGACCGCCGCGTTGGCGGTGCCGTCGATGTGCACGCCGGTGCCGACGCCGGAGCCCTTCCCGATGAAGGACGCTGCGATCGTGACCCCGGGGCCGGCGCCCTCGACGCTGACGCCGACCGGGTTCGAGGCGATCCAGTCGCGGGTGATCGCGACGTTCGAGGACCCCCCGGTCACCGAAACGCCGGCGACCGGGCCGGCCGCGATGTCGAGCCCGTCGATCGCCACGTCGTGCTGCCCGGACACGGTGACCAGACCCGGAAGAGCGCCGGTCGCGGTCATCGTGGATTCCTCGATCTCGGCCCGCTGTCCGAGGAGCAGCGATGCGGAACGAAGGGTGATCGGGGCGCCCGGCATCCCCGACTTCGTGACGTTCACCTGCTCCTGATAGGTACCACTGGCGACGAGCACCGTGGTCCCGGGCCCTGTCAGCGGCGAATCCACAGCAGTCTGAATCGTGCAGAACGGGGTCGTCGCCGAGCCGGCCGCAGGGTCGGTATCGCTACAGGTCGCGCCGCTCGTCGTGCCCACGTACACGGTCGCCGCCGTCCCCGCCGCAGCATCGGCGAAGGCAGGAGCCGCTGCCAAAGGGGCGATACCGCCCGCGATCGAACCGACCGCGAAGAGTGCGACGCGGCGACGCGTGAAAACACTGCGTGAACTGGGCACTGGCGGTGATCTCCCTTGTTGACAGCCGATGACCACCGCAGGATCGCGATATTCGATCGTTCGTGTCAACACAAGCCTTGGGCCTCGGGGTCTCCGCCGCTGAGTCGTCTGGAACGACGACGCCTCGGGCAGTTTGCCGTCAGCGATCCCGCCGACGGCAAAGTGCGCGGCTGCGGCGTGACTGGTGCCCGACAGCTCGGATCGCGGCATCACGAGGCTGGCAACCGAAGCAGAGACACTCAGTGACCGATTCGTACTCACAGGTTACCGAGCCCGTGATCGCTTTTGTAGACTCGAATCTCGCCGTGGATCGGGGAGCGGGGAGGCGGGGGAGCAGTGATGGATCGCAGGGCCGAGATAAGCGTGCGCCGTGACGCGCAAGCCATACTGCATGTACGGGATCATTCGAACACATGGGCCTCCACCTGCCCATCTGCGGGCAACGTAGCGTGTAGCACCATCGAGCACCCGATCGATCTTCCGCCAGCGACGCTACCCCCGGCCATCGCCACGCACGCCATCGCGCCAATTCCAAGCCCGGCAATTTGATCATCGACCCGATGGGTGGCATCGCCACAACCCTCGTCGAGACTGCACACGCCTGACCAGCTCGTTATCGACGAGGATCGGAATCGCTGGACCAACCTTGGGCTAGCCAACGTCACCCGCACCGCCCACCGCTGACGCACCCGACAGCCGCGAGCGATGTGTTCGAAGCAGCCACGTACGATGCCGACCCGCCTTGAAGTCCGGCTATCCCCCGGGAACAGCAAAATGCGGCGCCATCTCGAAAGATGGCGCCGCATTTCGTAGAAAAGTGGAGCCGGCGGGAATTGAACCCGCGTCCATCGGCGGCATGACAAGGCTTCTCCGGGCGCAGCCTGTGTTCGCTTTTCTTGGCCCCGGCAGTCTCACAGGCACGCTGCTGACAGGCCCAGCCACATGAGTGTCCCGTCGGGCCCTGTGGCCGTGCTCGACGGTGGATCCTCCTAATGATGTCTTACCGGGCCGGAGGCGCTCCCGGGTCGACAGAAGTCATTACCTGATTAGTGTCAGGCGGCGAGGCCGAAAGCGGCCTGCGACTTCAGCTGCGTCTTGTTGGCAGTTATTTTTTGTGCAGCGGGTGGTTAACGAGATCATCGCTGCTTCCTCGGCCCGCTTCCCCTGCCAAAACGTCCGATGTCGAAACCGTTCGGCCCCTTGTCGGACGACTCTGGTCGGAAACGTTTGGATTTCTGACGCTTGGTCGTCTCTGTTCAGTTGTCAAACTTTCGGCTTCGGTTTCCCGGGGCCGTGATCCAAGAGTAGCGGTTCGGGCGGGCAGACTCCAGCGGGTTCGCCGTGGGCGAACTGGGCGTCGGTGTGGGCTGCGCGGTTTGGTGCGGTGCTGGTCAGGGGGTCAGCGGCGCTTGTTGTTGCGCTTGAAGGCGGCGGCCATGGCGCGCTCGGCTTCGCGCTTGTTCTGGCGCTCCATGAGGGTCTGGCGCTTGTCGTAGGTCTTCTTGCCGCGGGCCAGGCCGATCTCGACCTTGACCTTGCCGTCCTTGAAGTACAGCTCCAGGGGGATCAGGGTCAGGCCTGTCTCCTTGGTCTTGCCGATGAGCTTGTTGATCTCGGAGCGGTGGAGCAGGAGTTTGCGGTTGCGGCGGGGGGCGTGGTTGGTCCAGGTGCCCTCCGCGTACTCCGCGATGTGGACGCCCTGGAGCCAGACCTCGGCGTCCTTGATGACCGCGTAGCCGTCGACCAGGCTGGCTCGGCCGGCCCGGAGGGACTTGACCTCGGTGCCGGTCAGGGAGATGCCCGCTTCGTAGGTGGCCTCGATCTCGTACTCGTGGCGCGCCTTCTTGTTGCGGGCGATGACCTTCTGGCCTTGTTCCTTCGGCATGGGGTTCATTATCCCCGATGAACGGCGCTAGACCTTCAGGTATTTCCGCAGGGACAGGGCGCTGGCGCCGACCGCCATCAGCAGGCCGACCGGGATCAGGATCAGGACGGTGACCACCACCTTGTCCCAGCCGATGAAGCTGGTGAAGGTGAAGTTGGGGGCCAGGACGCGGTCGATGAGGAAGAACTTGAAGCTGGCCACGCCCAGGGTCGCGACCGCCACGCCGCCGAGGCCGGCCACCGCGCCCTCCATGAGGAACGGTAGGCGGATATAGAAGTTCGAGGCTCCGACCAGCCTCATGATGCCCGTCTCACGGCGCCTGCTGAACGCCGACAGGCGGACCGTGTTCACGATCAGCATCAGCGCCAGGCCGACCATCACGATCGCGACCGTGGTCGCCGAGACTGTCAGTCCGTTGAACAGCTTGAACAGCGGCTGCAGGATGGTGCGCTGGTCCGACACCGTCTCCACGCCCTGCTGCCCCTGGTAGGAGCTGATCATGGCGTCGATGTTCTCGGTGCTGGGGTTCTTCAGCTTCACCCGCAGCGAGGCCGGGATCTGGTCCGGGGTCACGTACTGGGCCATCGAGGAGCCGCTGGCGCTGCCCTTGGTCTGCGTCTGGTACCGGGCGAAGGCGTCGGCCTGGCTCTCGGGGAAGACCTGCTGGACCAGCTGGTTGGACTGCAGAGTGGCCTGCAGGGAGTCCATCTGGTTCTGCGTCGCGGCGCCGCCGGCGCAGGTGCTGGGATGCAGGGTCGCGTCGTCCTTGGTGCACATGAACACCGTGACCTCGACCTTGTTGTACCAGAAGTCCTTCATGTGGCTGGTCTGGAACAGCATCAGCAGCGCCACACCGAGCATGCCGAGGGCCACCGCGGCGGAGACGACGACCGCGACGGTCATCGTCAGGTTGCGGCGCAGGCCGATGAAGATCTCGGACAGGACGAATTGTGCGCGCATAGTCGGGGGACTCCTATGAGTTCTGCTTTAAGTGCGGCGTCTTCGTGGGCGCTCTAAGGAAACGTGGGCGCTCTAGCGGACGTATCCGTACACACCGCGCGACTGGTCGCGCACCAGGCTGCCGCTGTCGAGTTCCAGCACGCGCTTGCGCATCTGGTTCACGATGGCCTGGTCGTGGGTCACCATCACCACGGTGGTGCCGGCGCGGTTGATCCGGTCCAGCAGCTTCATGATGCCGACGGAGGTCTCCGGGTCCAGGTTTCCGGTGGGCTCGTCGGCGATCAGCACCATCGGGCGGTTCACGAAGGCCCGGGCGATCGCCACGCGCTGCTGCTCACCGCCGGAGAGCTCGTTGGGGAACCGGCCGCCCTTGCCGCCAAGGCCCACCAGGTCCAGCACCTCGGGGACCGCCTTGCTGATGACGGGCCGGGACTTGCCGATGACCTCCAGGGCGAAGGCCACGTTCTGCTCGACGGTCTTGTTCGGCAGCAGACGGAAGTCCTGGAACACCGTGCCGATCTGGCGGCGCAGCTGCGGGATCTTCCAGTTGGACAGCTTGGCCAGGTCCTTGCCCGCGACCTGGACCCGGCCCGCGGTGGGCCGCTCCTCGCGCAGGATCAGACGCATGAAGGTCGACTTGCCGGACCCGGAGGAACCGATGACGAAGACGAACTCCCCGCGCTCGATCTCCAGCGAGATGTCCTGCAGAGCCGGACGGGTCTGGCTCGGGTAGGTCTTGGTGACCCTGTCGAATCTGATCATGCCGGGTTCGCCTCCGCGACAAGCGCAGCGTTCAGGAAGCCCAGGCGGGCACTTATGCGTACGCTCGGTCGTAGTGTCACAGTAGAGATGACAGTACACGCCGGAAGTAGGGGTTCATGGCCCCTTCGGCCGGGAAGCACAATCCGCACCGGCCGCCGGCGGGTACGGAACACAGGAGGTGAGGCGGCATGTGCTGTGAGCACCTGGTTTGCGCGAACTGCGCGGGGCCGGTATCCGAGGGCAGGTGCAGCGTCTGCCGTGGCCAGAGGGCCCAGATGCACCGCCAGACCGGAGGCCTGTCCACCTCGGCGATGACCGCTGTCCTGTTGACCTTGCTCATCGCTGTGGCTTTTCTCACCACGACAATCCATTAATGGATCATCGCTATACGTGGTGCCCATATACATAAGAAAGCCGCTATATAGAGCCTAGTGCTCCATATAGCGGCTTCTGTCCTTTTTAAGCGTTCTCGCGCTGCTTGCGCCAGCGGATCCCGGCCTCGATGAACTCGTCGATGTCCCCGTCGAGCACCGCGGTGGTGTTGCCGGTCTCGTAGTTCGTGCGCAGGTCCTTGACCAGCTGGTACGGGTGCAGGACGTAGCTGCGCATCTGGTTGCCCCAGGACCCCGAGGAGTCGTCCTTCAGGGCGTCCATCCTCGCCTGATCCTCCTCGCGCCGCCGCTGGAGCAGCTTGGCCTGGAGCACGGCCATGGCCGAGGCGCGGTTCTGGATCTGCGAGCGCTCGTTCTGGCAGGACACCACGATCCCGGTCGGCAGGTGCGTGATGCGCACCGCGGAGTCGGTGGTGTTGACGCCCTGGCCGCCCGGGCCGGAGGAGCGGTAGACGTCGACCCGCAGCTCGTCCTCGGGGATGTCGACGTGGTCGGTCTGCTCGATCACCGGGACCACCTCGACCGCGGCGAACGAGGTCTGGCGCCGCCCCTGGTTGTCGAACGGCGAGATGCGCACCAGGCGGTGCGTCCCCTGCTCGACCGAGAGCGTGCCGTACGCATAGGGCGCCTTCACAGTGAAGGTCGCGGACTTGATGCCGGCCTCTTCGGCGTACGACGTGTCGTAGACCTCGGTCGGATAGCCGTGCCGCTCGGCCCAGCGCGTGTACATGCGCAGCAGCATCTCGGCGAAGTCCGCGGCGTCCACGCCGCCGGCCTCGGCCCGCAGCGACACCAGCGCCTCGCGCGCGTCGTACTCGCCGGACAGCAGCGTGCGCACCTCCAGCTCGCCGACCGCCTTGGAGACGTCGATGAGCTCGCCCTGCACCTCGGCCAGGGTGTCGGCGTCGCTCTCGGCCTGGCCGAGCTCGAAGAGCACCTCCACGTCCTCCAGCCGCCGGTTCAGGGTGGAGAACCGGTTCAGCTCGGCCTGGAGCCCCGACAGCTTCGAGGTCACGGCCTGCGCCTTGGCCTGGTCGTTCCACAAATCCGGGGCCGAGGCCTGCTCCTCCAGATCCGCGATCTGCGTGCGCAGCTTGTCGAGGTCGAGCACCGCCTCGATGGAGGCCATGGTCGCGCGGAGGTTCTTGAGCTCTTCGGAAGGATCTGTAGCCACGTGACAAGCCTATCCGGAGTACGACACCCGGAGCTTCGTGGAAGACGCGGCCGTCACCACAGCGACCCGGCCGTCGGGCGTCTCCGTCGCCCCGGGCGGGAGCACGGACTGGAGTCCACCGGCACCGGCCTGGCCGTTGCCGTTCATGGCCTTGACGGCACCGCCCGCGGAACGCACGAACACATAAGACGTACCGTCCCCGGAAGTCGCCGCTGTAGGCAGTCCCGACAGTGGGGTCTGCACAGGCGTCCCCCACAGCTTGTTCGCATATGCGATCGCCATGACGCCGTCATCCGAAGCGCGCGGCACATAGGCGGTGTAGCCAGAGGTCGACGGAGTAGAAGCCAACGCCACCCCAGGACCGAGGTCTGCCGCTGACGACGCGGCCTGCCATTCGCTCCAGGAGAACGCACCGGACGCCCCGCTAGGAGTCCCGGTAGCGGTCATCAGCGTTTTACCGCTGCCGACCGCGGCGACCACCACAGACCCGTCGGCGTTGGCCAACGCTCCCGGGGCTCCGTGCACCTTCCCGCTGGCGATCGGGACCCACTTGGCCGACCAGCCGCCGTCTGCGTAGCTGCGCTGGTGCACCACTCCGTCGCTGCGCACAGCGAACAGCTCCAGGTGTCCCGCACTCGTCGCTACTACAGCGGGCTCTGTACCCGTCTTCAGTCCGTGGAGCGGAAGCCAGGAGTGACTGTTCTCCCCCGGCAGGTACCACACGGTGTCGTCAGTACCGGTGACGAACACAAAGAGAGTCGTCGTGCCGGAGGCGTCCTTGAAGACCGCTGTACGCGGAGCGCCCTGGATACTCACCGGCACCGGCGGCAGCTCATGAGCAGGCTGGAAGCTCAAGCCCACTGCGGTGGACCGCGTACTGGTCCCCGGAGGCGAGGACACAGTGGAGGTCGTCGATCCCGCCGGGGCCTGCGAGTGCGCCTTGTTGTCCTTGCCGGAGTCGTCGCCGCCGGACATCCCCACGGCGATCGCCGCGGCCGCTCCCCCGACCAGCAGCGCGGCGGCGGTCGCGGCGATCCAGCGGGGCCGCTTGGAACCGGCTGCGGCCGCGGCGCCGGTCCGCTCGGCGCGCAGCTCCGAGACGTCGTACGAGCCGGTGCCCGAGCGCCGCCGCACGTCTCCCTGGTCCCGCTCGCGGATCGGCCGCATCAGGTTGAGGTGGGTGTCCTCGTCCTCGTCCTTGACCTCGGCGTTGTGCACCAGCGGGACGATGCCGCTGTGCCGCATCGGGATCGGGTCGACGGTGGGGTTGCGGCCGCCGTGCATGCTGGCCCGGGCCGAGGAGCGCACGTCCCAGCCGCCCTCGCGCGGGTCCGGGATGCTCAGCGGCGCCATGTCCTCCAGCAGCGGCGCCAGGTCGCGCATCCGGGCGGCGAACTCGGCGGCGGTCAGCCGGGCCGCCGGGCCCTTGGCCAGACAGGAGGCGACCAGCGCGGCCAGCGGGCCGGGAACGCCGGGCAGCGGCGGGACCTTGTCGGTGACGTGGCGGCGCAGCACCGCGCCGGGGTGGCCGCCGCCGAACGGCGTCCAGCCGGCCAGCAGCTCGAACAGCACGGTGCCCAGGGCGTACATGTCGACCGCCGGGCCCGGCTGCAGGCCCTCGATGACCTCGGGGGCCAGATAGTCCGGAGTTCCGATGATCCGGGTGGCACGGGTCCGGCGCGGGCCGTCGACCAGGCGGGCGATGCCGAAGTCGGCCAGCCGCGGGACCAGGGCGCCGCCGGAGTGGTCGAGCAGGATGTTCTCGGGTTTGACGTCGCGGTGGATGATGCCCTGCGAGTGCGCGGCGGCCAGGCCCTCGGCGACGCCGGCCACGATCAGCACGGCCAGCTGCGGGCGCAGCGCGTGCTCGGCGTCCAGCAGGTGGCGCAGGTCCGAGCCCCGGATCAGGTCCATGACCAGGGCCAGGTCGGTGCCGTCGACGACCAGGTCGTGCACCCCGACCACGTTCGGGTGCTGCAGCGAGGTCAGGACGGTGCGCTCCTGCACGAAGCGCGCGATCAGGGTCTGGTCGGCGGCCAGGTCCTCGCGCAGCAGCTTGACGGCGACCGGCCCTTCCGGGCCCTCGCCCTCCCACACGGTGCCGCAGGTCCCGCGGCCCAGCACCGTGGTGATGGTGTATCTGCTGCCGATCTTCCGCGCCACGAGGTCTTCTCGCTCCTGTCCGCTGCTGTGTCCGCCCGCGGGGGGATTACGGGGGACACGAAACTTTCCCGCGTCGAACACCTTTGGGGCAAGCGGGCTCGCCGTGAGGCCGCGGAGAGCTCAGCGGGTCACGGCGTCTTGTCCGATCCCGGGAACGAGCTCGGGAGGTCCGACGGACCGGGGATCTTCGGGACGGCCTTCTTCTTCTCCAGGTCGATCTTCTGGGCGATCTGGTGCCACTCCTTGGAGACCCAGTTGTTCAGGTCGTGGTGGATGCCGTTGATCTTGGCCATGGCCCAGTTCACGCCGGTGTAGATGCCGAACCCGACCAGCGCGAGGATCGCGAGCTTGATCAGGCAGCCCATCGGCATGCCCCGGCGGCGCTTGACGACCGTCTTCTGGACCGGCGGCCGGGAGGGTTCGCGGTCGTAGTCGCGGTCGCGGTCCCGCTCCCGCTCGCGTTCGCGTTCCCGTTCCCGTTCGCGCGGCGGCGCCTGGCGCGTCGGCTGGTTCGGGGCCTGGGCCACCGGCCGCGGCGGCGCCGGGATGGTGCCCTGGAACTGGGTCGGCTGGTAGCCCTGGTTCTGCGCCGGGTAGGGCTGGCCGGGCGCCGGGTGCTGGTAGCCCTGGGGACCGGGCTGCTGGTAGCCCTGCGGGGCGAACTGCGGCTGCGGCGGGTAGGCGGCCAGGCGCTGCTGCTGGGAGGCCGCGGGGTCGCCCTGGTGCTCCTTGTGCAGCTGTTCGAGCTGGCGCTGCATCTGCGGGGGCATCTGCTGCGGCGGGCCGGACTGGCGGCGGGAGACGCCGGCGCCGATGGCGTCGGGGTCCGACGGGGCGTCCCAGCCGGGGACGCTGCCGGGCCCGGCGGGGCGGCGCGAAACGCCGGCGCCGATGGCGTCCGGCTCCGAGGGCGCGTCCCAGCCGGCGATCTTGCCGTCGATCCGGGCCGGGCGCTGCGGGAGCGGCGCGGAGGCCGGCGCGGGGCGGGCCACCGGGACGGTCGGCTCGATGGAGGAGGCGGCGGCGGAGGCCGCCTTGGCGGCGGCCGCGGCGGCCGACGGGGAGACCGCGGGCATGGCCGTCGTCGGGGCGGAGGCCGACGCTGAGGCCGGGCCGGACTTGGCGGCGTCGCCCGCGGCGGCAGCGGCTCCGGCGACTCCGGCCATCGGGGGCAGCCGCAGCGTCCCGTACTGCTCCTCCACCGGCAGGTGGTGCGTGGGCTCGCCGTCGGCGCCCTCCACGGTGCGGCCGATGGCGGCGCGCAGCTGGGCGGCCAGCACGGTCGCCGAGGGCCGCGCCTCCGGCTCCTTGACCAGGGCCGCGGCGATGACCGGCCACAGCCGCTGCGGGATCTCCGCGGGCCGCTCCGGCACGGTGTTCATGTGCTGGCGGAAGACGCTCACAGCGTCCGGGCCGCGGAAGACCGGGTGGCCGGTGATGAGCTCGTAGAGCATGACGCCCGCGGCGTACACGTCGGCGGCCGGCGTGGCCTTCTTCCCGGCCACCACCTCCGGCGCCAGGTAGTACGGGGTGCCGACGACCTGGTGGGTCCGGGTGACCGAGGGCGCGTCGGCGATCCGGGCGATGCCGAAGTCGGTCAGCAGCGGCCGCAGCCCGCCGTCGGCCTGCTCCAGCAGCACGTTGGCGGGCTTGATGTCGCGGTGCACGATGCCCGCCGAGTGCGCCACGGCCATGCCCTCGGCGACCTCGGCGACCAGCAGCCCGGCCTCGGCCGACTCCAGGCGGCCCCGGCCGGCCAGGTACTTCTTCAGGTCCGGGCCCTCGACCAGCTGCATCACCAGCGCCAGGATGTCGCCCTCGACGACCAGGTCGCGCAGCCGCACCAGGGAGCGGTGGTTCAGCCCGACCAGGGCCGCGCGCTCGCGCAGGAAGCGCGTCACCACGTCGGCGTCGGCGGCGAACTCCTCGAGGAGCACCTTGATGGCGACGGCCTCGCCGGTGGCGCGCACACGGCCGCGCCAGACCGCGCCGAACGCGCCGCGGCCGATCTCGTCGTCGAGCTCGTACCTGCTTCCGATCGCCCTGCCCACGCTGCTCCTCATCCCCCCAGTACCAGGACCCACTGCACACTACGCGCCGAAGAACCCTCCCTGTGGACGCGCCAAGGCAGCATAAGAAGAACCCTCCAGGGCAAAGACTAGGGCTTGAGAGGCCATCCGTGTCGCGTAGCTGTCACCTCATGCGAGGATGCACCCCATGCAGATCCGGCTCACCGTCACCCGAACCCAAGGATCCCGGCAGAGTTCCGCAGACGTTCTAGTGACCGCCGAGCCGGGCGCCACTTTGTCTTCCGTGGCGCAGCAGTTGCGCACCGCTGCGGGGGTCAGCGCACCGGGACGGCTGTTCGCCGGGCTGGATCCGCTGGAGGACGACGCGCCGCTGGGCAGGCCCTTATTGGTGGACGGCGCGCGCCTGTGGCTGGACGTGCCGGGCACACCCGCGACGCTGATCGGGAATCTCGCTCTATATGTGGTGTCCGGTCCGGATGCCGGAGGCGTGCATCTTCTCACTCCCAAGGATGATGGATATGGAGGAGAACTCCCGATCCGCATCGGGCGTGGCGCGGACGCGGACATCCGCGTGGACGACCCCGACATCTCCCGCATCCACGCTGAGCTACTGGTGCGCCATGAACAGGATTACGCGCGCGTGTACGTGCGCGACCTCGGCTCCACCAACGGCATGACGCTCGACGGCGCACAGGTCGGCGGCGCTCCGGTGGAGATGCGCCCGGGTTCTCTGTTGCGCATGGGGGAATCCTCTATAGCGCTTTCCGTAGAGGCGGGCGGTACACCGGATCTGCCTGTGCACCCGGACGGCAACGGTCACGTGTCGGTCGGCCGGGTCGGCTGGGGCCGCGGCCCGGTGGATCCGCCGCAGGTGCGCATCGACCTTCCGCCGCGGCCTTCCGACAAGGGACGTCCCGCGCAGCGCCGGATCGCTATGGAGCAGTACGAGAGGGAACGCGCGGACGCGGACCGCCGCATCGCCAACGCGCTCACCACCGAGGCCCGGATCCGGCGCGAAGCGTCCCCGGACCCTGCGACCCTCCTGGTGTCCGCGGTGCGGCCCGACGCGCGCCTGTGGGAGCGCCGTCCCGGGGAGCCGGACTTCCTGCGGCTGCGGCTGGGGACCGGCGCGCTGCCGTCGAACGTGACCGTGGTCGGCGGCAAAGCGGTGCAGCCGCGGGTGCCGACCGTCCCGGTGACCGTGGACCTGGCGCAGTGCGGCGTCGTGGGCCTGGTGGGGCCGCGGCCGGAGCTGGCACGGCTGGCGCGCTATGCGCTGGCGCAGGTCGCCGGCGCGCACAGCCCGAAGTACGTGGAGATCGTGATGCTGGCCCCGGAACCGTCCGGGGACCACACCGCGAGCTCGGGCGAGGAACACTGGCGCTGGACCCGCTGGCTGCCGCACCTGCTCCCGGAGGACGACCAGGACTGCGCGCGGCTGCTGGGCCTGGGTCCGGAGCAGGCGCGGGCCCGGCTCGGGGAGCTGGTCGAGCGGATCCGCCTGCGCACCGGCCGCACGCCCGCCCCGGGTCCCGGGGTGACCTCGACGCCGGACTCCGGCCGCGCGGTCGTGGTGGTCGTCGACCCGATCCGGTCGCTGACCGGGTCCGCGGAGCTGAACGAGGTGCTGGACGAGGGGCCGGCGGCCGGGGTGTTCACGATCTGCCTGGCCGACCGGCCCGGCGACCTGCCGCCGCAGACCGGTGCGATGGTCACACTGGGTGGCGAGGTGAACTCCCGCCTGCGCGTCGACACGCCGCACGCCGCGCCGGTCGAGGCCGCGGTGGCGGACATGGTGTCGGTGGCGTGGGCGGACCGGTTCGCCCGGGCCCTGGCGCCGCTGCGGGACCGCACCGACACTCCGACCTCCCCGGAGGAGCAGACCCGTATCGACCGGGTCTCCCCGACCTCGCACCTGCCGGAGCAGGTGCGGCTGCTGGAGCTGCTCGGCCTGGACCTGCTGACGCCGGCCAAGCTGGCCGCGCGCTGGAGCGCGCAACCGGCGACGCCGCGCATAGCGCTGGGCAGAATGGCCGACGGACCGCTGGCCGCCGAGCCCGCGCACCTGCTGATCGGCGGGGACTCCCGCTCGGGGGTGTCGGAGCTGGTGCGCGCGGTGGTGGCCGGTCAGGCCGCGACCAACCACCCGGACACCCTGGACATCGCGCTGGTCTCGGCCGGCCCCGGCAAGCCGCTGGCGCCCTGCGAGGACCTGCCGCACGTCTTCGAGTACGTCGACGCCTCCGCGGTCGGCGACGAGGCGCTGGAGCGTCTGGTGCGGCGGCTGGAGTACGAATTCGACCAGCGGGAGTGGCCGCCGGAGGAGGAGTCGGCCGGGTACCCCGGCGGGCCGTCCGGATCTCCCTCCCCCTCGGGCGGCGGGCACTCCGGGGCACTGGTCCCTTCCAGCGGCGCGGCGGTGCGCAAGGCGCCGCCGCGGATACTGCTGGCCGTCGACAACCTGACCGCGCTGGCCGCCGAGCACCCGGCGTTCGTGGAGACGCTGGCCGCGCTGGCCGAGCGCGGGCGCCGGTTCGGGCTGCGCATAGTGCTCGGCGCGTCGGTCATCGAGACCGCCGGCTACGGCGCTCCGGGCAACGCCACTGGCGAGCGCGCCTTCCTGGCCGCGCTGAGCGCCCCGGTGTGCCTGGCCGCCGACCTGCGAGTGGCGATGCAGACCTCGAACCCCGAGGCGCTGCGGATGGTACTCGGGGCCGGGGCGGCCACCGCCGCGCCGGGCGGGCCGTACCTGCCGGGGCGGGCTCAGGCGAAGCTGCCCTCGGGCGCCGTGGTGCCGTTCCAGGCCGCCGGGATCGGGGTGCCGATGCATTCCTCGGCGTCGCCGTCGAACCGGCCCACTGTGCGGATCCAGGACTGGCATGAGCTCGGAGACCAGGTGCGGGTCGTGCGGGCCCGGCGGGACGCGGACAGCGGACCCACGGACCTGTCGTTGTTGATCGGTGTGCTGAAGAAGGCTGTGGAGTAGGGACCCGGGGAAACGGAATAGAGCGGATACGACGAGGACAGAAGCGAAGCGGGCAAGAGCGAAGGAGGGCGCGGGTGACCATGGACCCGACGCGCGTCGAGGTCGCGTACTGCGAGGGCTGGGATGCGGCGGCCCACGCGGCGTTCCGGCCGCTGAGAGAACAGACCGCACGAGACCGGCACAACGCGGGGCGGCGCTATGCGGCGTTACTCAGTATCGACACCGAGCCGCGAGCGCTGGTCCAGGTGGACACCGGCGCCGGGTACGTCGGGGTGTTCGCCTTCGACCTGGCCGGCCGGCGCTCGCTGAAGTTCTCCTACCGGGATCTCGGAGACCATCTGATGCTGCGCGAGCTCAAAGCGTGGCGGCACATGGAAGACGACGAGCCGGAGTTCGGCGCGGACCTGCGGATCACCTTCCGGTTCTGGCCGGACGAGCCGGTGCGCGCGACGTTGGACGACACCCGGCGCGGCCAGTTCACCAGCCATGTGAAGCTTCCGGGGCCGCTGCACCGGATCCCGTTGCTGGAGTTCGGCCGGTGGCCCGTGGACGGGTGGCTGCTGGGCGCGTTCGAGCCGCTGGAGTTCGTCACCGCGCCGGATCCCGAGCAGGAGGCCGAGGGGCCGTTCTGGGCGCCGTGGAGCGCGCCGGAGGGAGCGCGGCCGGCGGCACTGGAGGCGTTGTTCGTCGCCGGGGCACGGATCCGGAACGGACAGGGCGACGTGTTCGAGGTGCGGGAGCCGAAGCCGGTGGGGCGTCTGCGGTTGGGCACCGGGCGGATCGTGACGGCGGATCCGGCAACGGTGGAACTACAGGGGGAACAGGCAGTCGCGCCTTATACGGTGACGCTCACTCCGGGCGAGTATCCGGTGGACACCGCGCGGATACGTGTTGCGAGGCACGGTACGGACGTGATCGCGGCTGCCAGGGTGCGGGTGAGCGAGGAGCCGGTGGCGACGTGGGAGCTGGCGCTGCGGCCGGGGCAGGACGAGCGGTTGCTGGGCGCGTCGGAGTTCTTCGGGTTCGTGGTGGACTCCGGGACGGCCGCGTTCATGGACGCCTCCGCTGTGAATTCCTTGGCGGCTTACCAAGACGCCGACGATGTGGACGCCGCTGAGGCGACGATCCCCGGTGACGGGAACTCGGAGCTGCTGACCTTCCCCAGCGGCAAGGGGGACGGGTCGTACCCGGTGTGGATCGGGCGCGATGCGGTGGGGTCGGTGGTGTGTCTGGTCGCCGATATGCGGTTGCTGGGGCGCGGGGTCGAGGTGGACGCGTCGGGCGACGGAGTCGGAAGCGCTATGGAGAGCGCACGGCAGGTCCCCGGTATCGCACAGCTGGAGGTCCACGACGTGGCGGGGATCGAGGCGTTCTCCTCACAGGGGATCCTGGAGTTCTTCAACGACACCGCGGACGCGCAGGCGGAGTTCTGGGCGCGGCGGATGGGGCGGTAGGGCGGGCTCAAAGGCGCCCTGATCCGCGCATTGAACCCATAGACAGGTGCCGTACGTTAGCTCCAGCACAGCCATCACACGGAGGCATCGGTGACCTACAAGATCTTCGACCTGCCCACCCACATCCTCGTGATCCATCTCGTGGTCGTGGGCATCCCGGTGGCCGCGCTGGCCACGATCGCCATGGGCGTGCGGCCCCAGTGGCGCTCAGGGAGGGTCGGGCTGGCGATCGTCGTGGTCGACGCGCTGGCGGTCGTCGGGACCTACATAGCGCGGATCAGCGGCGAGCAGTTCTTCAACCACAACCCTGGCTTCAAGACGCTGAAGCAGATCGTGGACCACAAGAACCTCGGCATGACGCTGATCTGGTACGTCGTCGGCCTGCTGGTCGCCGCCATCCTGCTGGTGCTGGCCGAGAAGTACGAGCGGCCGCCGCTGACGACCGTGTTCGCGATAGTCGCGATCGTCGTCGCGGCCGCGGCGGTGGTGCAGACGGTGCGGGTCGGGGATGCCGGGGCGCGGGCCACTTGGTCGGGGTACAAATAGCCTCGTTGTAGGCAGGCGGATGCACATGCGCTACGCAGGCGGATGCTCAAAGGATTGAGCGAAGCGCTACCCCTGCTCCCCCGCCGCGATGGTCGCGTCCACGTCCGCGGCGCGCGCTGCCTCCTCGGCTGCGAAACGCTTTTCGCGGTCGAGGCGCTCGGCGAGGTCCTCGTCGGCCTTCATCAGGTCCTCGACGTTCGAGGCGGCGTAGTTCAGGACTCCCATGTCCTCGTATGCCTTCTGGACGCGCGGGCCCCACAGGCCGATGTCCTTCACCGTCGGGACGATGCGGGTGAAGAGCAGGTTGCGGAAGGCCGTGTAGTACTCGGAGTGCTCGTTGAGTTCCAGGCAGCGCTCGACCGGCAGGCCCAGGTGCTCGTAGACGTCGCGGCCGTTGATGCGGTCGCGCATCAGGTAGCAGCCCTCGACGACGAACTCTTCGCGTTCGTCGCGTTCTGCTTGGGTGAGTTCCTTGTAGTAGTCGCGGAGGGCGAGGCGGCCGAAGGCGACGTGGCGGGCTTCGTCCTGCATCACGTAGGCCAGGATCTGCTTGGGCAGGGGCATGTCGGTCAGGTCGCGCATGACGCCGAAGGCGGCCAGGGCCAGGCCTTCGATGAGGACCTGCATGCCCAGGTAGGGCATGTCCCAGCGGGAGTCTGACAGGGTGTCGTCCAGGAGGGCCTTGAGCTGGTCGTTGATCGGGTAGAAGAGGCCGACCTTCTCCTTGAGGAAGCGGCTGTAGATCTCGGCGTGGCGGGCCTCGTCCATGGTCTGGGTGGCCGCGTAGAACTTGGCGTCCAGGTTCGGGACCGACTCCACGATGCGGGCCGAGCAGATCATGGCGCCCTGTTCGCCGTGCAGGAAGTTCGAGAACTGCCAGGCGACTTGGTGACGCCCCAGTTCGTTGTGCTGCTCGGGGGTCATCTTGTCCCAGATCTCCGAGCCGAACAGGGGCGAGGTCTCGTGCGGGAAGCCCAGGATGTCGTCCGGGTCCACCTCGATGTCCCAGTCGATGCGGGTGACCTGGTCCCACTGCTTGTCCTTGCCCTTCTGGTACAGGCGCAGCAGGCGGTCGCGGCCGTTGTCGTACTCCCAGGTGAAGCGGGAGTAGCCGGTGTTCGCGACGTCCCAGGTCTCGTGGTCGGCCGGGAGGGTGTAGAGGTCGTGTGTGGACACTGCGGACTCCTGCCGTCGATGGTTCCGTCGCTGGTTGGCGTCAATGGTTCGTCGTGAGGTCCCTCATCAGGCGCCGGACCACCTCGGCGATGTGCGCGCTGGTGGTCTGCACGGGCTCGGTGGCGATGATCAGATGGCTGATCACCAGGCGGAACGCGGTCTCGCTGATCCAGCCCACCTCGGCCAGGGCCTCGGGGCGGTGCGCCAGTTCCGGCCAGCGCTCGGTGAAGATGGCGATGGAGTCCTCGCGGAAGACGTCCATGATCGCCTCGGAGCGGGTGGTCAGGTACGGGAGCAGGCCGGAGGTGTCGTCGGTGAGGGTGGCCTTGATCAGCGGGTTGTCCCGGGCCGCGGTGAGCGCGGCGGTCACCGAGGCCGCGGTGGCCGCGCCCACGTCGCCGGGCGCGGTGCGGGCGGCGTGGCCGGTCAGCTCGCGGAAGCGCTCGGCCTCGCGCAGGGCCAGGGCGGCGGCGAGCTGGTCGCGGTTGCCGAACTCGTTGTACAGGGTCTGGCGCGAGACGCCGGCGCGCGCCGCGAGGTCGGCCATGCGGGCGGTGGACCAGTCACCGGCGACGATGGTCTCGTAGGCGGCGTCGAGGAGTGCTTCGCGAGCGGAACCCATGAAGCTAGCTTGACATGGCGGCGACTGCTGTCAAGCGTCCGGTTTCACGCCCCGGAGTTCGACAGCACCGCGCGGGCCAGGCGGGCCCGCCATTTCGGCAGCGTGGGATCCGGGTCGGGCCCCTCGGCGGACCAGATCTCCAGAACGGCGTAGGCCTGCGAGTAAGCACGCTGACCTTCCAGCAGCTGCGCCGCGCGCCGGTAGTTCCACGCGGTGGCCAGCCGGGCGCAGATCATGTGGACGGTCTGCGCCAGCTCGGCCTCGACGTGCGGCGGGAAGCACTCCTCGAGCGTGGTGCCCTGATAGGTCCAGCCGTCGATGCCGCACCGGGGCTCGACGACCGGCTCAAGCAGGTCGGCCGGTAGCCGGTCCACGCGCTCCCTGGTCCGCCGGGCGGTGAAGGACGGCGCCGGCGCCCGAGTCGGCTCGGGTGGCAGCGAGGGCAGTGACGGCAGCGAGGGCAGTGTCGGCAGCGGTTTCGGGCGCGGCGCAGGCGCCGGCGACTCCGCCGACGACTCCTCGCCGAAACCCAGCCACGACCTCAGCCGCCGCGGCGAGGGGATCGGTGTCCGTCGCGGCGGCGTCAGGCCTGGGGGCGATGTTCGTCGGAAGATACGGCCAGCCTAGTGAGGACGGGGGTCACATCCTGGGAGGACAGGCGCGGCGGGTCGCGGATTCGCCCTATCGTGTGACCCATGACCGCCTTCGACGACGACCTTCGGCTGGCCCACGTCCTCGCTGACTCCGCCGACGCCATCTCCATGGGCCGCTACAAGGCCCGGGATCTGGTGGTGGAGGCCAAGCCCGACATGACCCCGGTCTCCGATGCCGACAAGGCGGCCGAGGAGGCGATCCGCTCCGCGCTGTCCCGCGCGCGTCCGCGCGACGCGATGCTCGGCGAGGAGTTCGGCGAGACCGCGGCCGGCGCGACCGGCCGCAAATGGATCATCGACCCGATCGACGGCACCAAGAACTACGTGCGCGGGGTCCCGGTCTGGGCCACGCTCATCGGCCTGATGGAGGGCGAGGAGGTGGTGGCCGGCGTGGTTTCGGCCCCGGCTCTGGGCCGGCGCTGGTGGGCGGCCAAGGGGGGCGGGGCGTTCACCGGCCGCTCGCTGTCCTCGGCGCAGCGCTGCCACGTCTCCAAGGTGACGGCCATAGCCGACGCCTCGCTGGCGTACAGCTCTGTGACGTCCTGGGAGGAGTACGGGAAGCTGGAGGCCTTCCTGGACCTGTCCCGCGCCTGCTGGCGGACCCGCGCCTACGGCGACTTCTGGTCGCACATGCTGGTCGCCGAGGGCGCCTGCGACATCGCGGCCGAGCCGGAGCTGTCGCTGTGGGACATGGCGGCGCTGGCGGTGATCGTCACCGAGGCCGGCGGCATGTTCACCTCGGTGGACGGCGTGCCCGGGGTGCTCGGCGGCTCCGCGGCGGTCTCCAACGGCCTATTGCACGAGGAATTGCTTTATTACGTGGGCGGCCAGCAGCTGGAGGGGTGAACAAAAAAGATCTCCCGCCTTTCGCCTTGCCAACGCCTTCCTCGCATGTGAATTTGTGAAGAGGAGCCCGTCGGCCACCGTGCCACCCCCGGGCACGGCCCCCACCCCCAGGCGAATCATCAGGGAGCGAGCATGTCCATCCCCAGCACACGCCACGCCGCCCACGTCGTCGACGCCATGTCCACCGAGATACTCATGATCGGCCCCCGCCACACACTGCGCCAGGCGGCGCAGCGGATGACCCAGCGCGGGGTCGGCAGCGCCGTGGTGCACAACCCCGAGACCTCCGGCATCGGCATCATCACCGAGCGGGACATCCTGCACGCCCTCGGCGGCGGCCGGGACGCCGACACCGAGTGCGTGGAGGGGCACCTGACCTCGGACGTCGTGTTCGCCACCCCGCGCTGGACGCTGGAGCAGGCCGCCGAGGCCATGACCCGGGGCGGGTTCCGGCACCTGATCGTGGTCGACGGGGACGAGGTGGTCGGGATGATCTCGGTGCGCGACATAGTCCGCGCGTGGACCCGGGTGCCGTCGCACGCGTGAGAGGTCATCCGAAGGTATGACGCCGATCGGCGACCTTCGCACGTCCCGCGGAAAATGCGGACCGCCTAAGCTTGACCGCCATGGGAGCCCTACTGACCTGGATCGCGGACACGCTGCAGAAACTGCCCGGCCCGGCGGCGCTGGCCCTGGTGTTCCTGCTCCCGGCGCTGGAGGCCTCGGTCTTCCTGGGCTTCCTGATCCCCGGCGAGATCGCCGTGGTGATCGGCGGGTTCCTGGCCTTCAGCGGGAAGGTCAACCTCGGGGTGGCGCTGGCCGCGGCGATCCTCGGCGCGATCATCGGCGACAGCGTGGGCTACGAGGTCGGCAAGAAGTGGGGCGACAGCCTGCTCACCAGGCTTCCGGCCCGGTTCGTCAAGCCTGAGCACATCGAGCAGGGCAAGCAGCTGATCAACCGGCTCGGCGGCAAGGCGGTGTTCACCGGGCGCTTCGCGGCCGCGCTGCGGGCGCTGGTGCCCGGGCTGTGCGGCGTCTCGCGCATCCCGTACCGGAAATTCCTGTTCTGGAACGCGCTCGGCGGCATCGTCTGGGCCACCGGGTTCACCCTTCTGGGCTACGCGGCCGGCAACGCCTGGCACAAGGTCGAGCACTACGCCTCGGTGGTCAGCTGGGTGCTGCTGGGCCTGGTCGTGGTCGGCGCCGCGGCGCTGTTCGTGGTGAAGCGGCGCAAAGGAGCGGCTGAGCCGGCCAAAGGAGAAGGCCGAGCAGGCCGAGCAGACCGAGCAGACCGGGAAGACCGAGGAGACGACCTCGTCGACGACGTGAAGCACGCCATCGCCGCCGTCGAGGACGCCTTCGAGGACGCCTTCGACCACGGGGTGGAGCGGGTCGGCGGCCGTCAGCCGGCCGCCGACGACTCCCCCGAGGCCGCGCCGGCGCCTTGATCGCCGGCCTCCCCGAAGCGCGACAGCGAGACCGCACCGCCGACCGCGCACAGGAAGCCGACCACGGCCACCGGCACGAACCCGTGCCGCGTGTGGTCGTGGAACAACGTGAACCCCAGCAGCGCCGGCAGTCCGGTCTCCCCCACCACCAGCGTCGCCGTGGCGATCGTCGCCGAACCGCGCTGCAGGGCCGTGGTGAGGAACAGGAACCCGGTGATCGAGGCGATCACCCCCGCGTAGGTCGCCGGGTCGGTCAACAGCGCCGTGAGATGGAGATCCGGCAGGATCCGCACACAGATCGCGAACGCGCCGAACAGTGATCCGGCGAACGCCGCGAGCACCACCGAGTTGCCGCCGAGTTTCCAGATCGCCAGCGACGACCCGGCGATCAGCACCACGACCGCGACCAGCATGCCCCAGTGGAAAGCGCGGCCCACGTGCACCGGCGACTCGGCGCCGGCCGAGATGCCGACCAGGATCAGGCCCAGCACCACCGCGCCGACGGCGATCCAGTCGTTGCGGCTCAGCCTGGCCTTCAGCAGCGGCACCGACAGCAGCGCGGTGACCGCCAGCGAGCAGTTCATGATGGCCTGCACCGCGAACAGCGGCAGCTTCTCCAGCGCCACCAGGTCCGCCACCAGGCCCACGGTGTCCAGGGCCATGCCGGCCAGGAACGGCAGCTGGGACAGGGCCCTGATCAGCACCCGCGGGTCCACCCCGGCGCCGGCGGTGTCCTCGGTGCGCCCGGCGCCGATCGCCTGGAACACCGTCGCCGACCCGTAGGCCAGCGCGCAGACGACGGCCGCCACCAAGCCCCATGCCAGTCCCACGCGCCTGCCTCCCGATCGTCCCGTCCGCCACCGTGCTCGTGCTCGGTGAGCCCCGAGTCCTTTGCCCGATTGTTACGCACCGGCGCGACCTGGCGGAAACCGCGCCCTTCCGTCAGCTTCGACCTGCGGCTCAGGTATGAAAACCGACCCGCCGGGGAAGGTGGTCGGGAACCACGCGGACGCAAGAGACGATGATCACACGTCTGGGGGTGGCGGGCCGCCGCGCGGTGGTCCAATGTTCCTCCTGGACGCACCGTCGTCCACAACAAATTCCATAACCGTTCACCACCGATGACTCGTCCCCTCACGCCGTCGTCCCGCCGCGCGCACCCTCGTCCGCAAGGCCCGGCGGCGCCCGAGACCACCGATGGAAGGCAAGCCGATGATGAGCGAGACGGCCAACCCGCACCTCGTCCACACGGAACGATTCACTGCTGAGGCCGAGCGCGTGGCGACGCTGCTCGAGTCCCTCGGCACCGACGACTGGGGCCGTCCGGCCCCCTCCTGCCCGGGCTGGAACGTGCGCAAGGTCGCGCGGCACATCGGCACGGCGCACCGCTGGGCCGCGGCCATCGTGCGCTCGCCGGGCCAGGAAGCCGTGAACCCGCGCAGCCTGGACCTGGGCTTCCCGGAGTCCTACGCGGGCTACGGCGACTGGGTCCGCGCGGGCGCGGCGGAGCTGGCGTACGCCGTCCGCGAGGCCGGCCCGGACAAGCCGGTGTGGTCCTGGGGGCCGGACCAGCACGCCCGGTTCTGGGCGCGGCGGATGCTGCACGAGACCGCCATGCACCGCGGCGACATGCTCCTGGCCCTCGGCCAGACGCCGCAGTTCGACCCGGCGGTGGCGGCCGACGGCATCGACGAGTTCCTGACCGTGCTGCCCGCCGCGGCCGCGTTCGCCCCGAAGATCAGAGCCCTGACCGGCGACGGCGAGACCCTGCACCTGCACGCCACCGACGGCGACCCCGCGGCGGTCGGCGAGGAGCGCGCGGAGTGGCTGATCACCCTGGAGCCGCACGGCTTCCGCTGGCGCCGGGCGCACGCCAAGGGCGCCGCGGCCGTCCGCGGACCGGTCGGCGAGCTGTACCTGTTCGTCTGGGGACGGCGCGCGCCGGGGGCCAAGGAGATCGAGGCCCTGGGCGACCACACCCTGTTGGACCACTGGGTGAGGAACGCCTCGTTCTGAGCCCGGTGCGCGGGGTTCCGAGCATGCCGGCCTGGGCCGGTGCCGCACCGTCGGCACTGGTCCAGACCGGCGACGAGGGTCGGTCAAGGGGGGATCTTCATCGCCGTTGATGCTCTTGGAGCGCTACGGTCGGCCCATGACCACTGAAGACTCCCAGAGCCCGGTGGCGTCGGCGGTCGCCGCGGCGGTCGGCTGGCACCTGGACTCGAATCCGGTCTCGGCCACGATCATGGGCTCCGACGATCCGGAGCGCACGAGGACCCTCGGCGATCTCTCGGCCGAGGGCTACGAGCGCCGGGCCCGCGAGGCGGCGGCCCACCTGGCGAAGCTGGACGCGCTGGCCGGGGCCGGGGGCGGGGACGACGCCGGGAACGATGCCGGAGACGACGCCGGGGACGGAGCCTTCGAGGACGGGGTCGACCGCGACCTGATCCGGGCCCAGCTGCGCAAGCACGCCATCATGTCCGGACGGCAGGTGTGGCTCCGCGACCCCGCCGACTACGTGAGCGTCGCGCTGTACGGCCTCTACATCCCGCTCCAGCAGCGGACCCGGCCGGAGGAGCGTCTGGCCGAGGAGTCGCTGGAGAAGCTGAAGCAGGTCCCTGAGGTACTGGCGGCCTGCCGCCGCAACCTCGACCCGGGCCTGGCCCCGAAGCTGTTGGTGAACCGGTCCCTGGGGCAGGCGCGCACCGGGCGGTCGTTCCTGACCGGGTCGCTGCCGGCGATGTTCCAGGACGAGACCCTGCGGGCCCGGGTGGCCGAGGCCGCCGAGCCGGCCGCGGAGGCGTTCGACGAGCTGGCGGCGTTCCTGACGGACTTCGCAGAGCGCTGCGAAGGCGACTGGCGGCTCGGCGAGCAGACCTACTCGCGGCTGCTCCAGGACGTCGAGATGCTCGGCTACGACACGGCCGAGCTGCACCGGCGCGGCGAGGCCGCGTACGACCGGCTCGACGGCGAGATGCGGGAGCTGGCGGCGCGGATCCCCGGCGGGTCCCGCGACTGGCGCGCGACGATGGAGATGCTCTGCGAGGACTTCCCGCCGACCGAGGAGGCGATGCTCGCGGAGTACACCGCCGAGACCGAGCGGGCCCGGCGGTTCACGAGGGAGCACGGCCTGGTGTCCTTCGCGCCGGGCGAGGAGTGCCTGGTGCAGCCGGGCCCGGAGTTCCTGCGCGCGGTGCTGTCGGTGGCTTCCTACAACCGGCCGCCGGCGCTGACCCCGTCGCGGACCGGGGTGTTCAACGTCCCGTTCACGCCGACCGGCTCCTCGCCGGAGGCGGTGCTCGGCCGGCTGAAGACCAACGCGCGGGTCTCGATGCCGACGATCGCCGTGCACGAGGCCTACCCCGGGCACCACTGGCACCTGTCGTGGGTTGCCGAGCAGGGCCGGCCGGTGCGCAGCGCGTTCACCACCCCGTACTTCACCGAGGGCTGGGCGCTGTACATCGAGACCGCGATGCGCGAGCAGGGCTACTTCGCCGACCCCCGGCACGAGCTCGGGCACCTGGACGCGCGCATCTTCCGGGCGGCGCGGATCGTGGTGGACACCGCGCTGCACACCGGGGAGATGAGCGTGGAGGAGGCCGAGGCGTTCATGGCCTCGAAGGCCTCGCTGACGCCGGAGACCGCCAAGGGCGAGGTGAACCGGTACTGCGCGTGGCCGACGCAGGCGCCTTCGTATCTGACCGGATGCCTGGAGATCGAGGCGATCCGGGCGCAGTATTTGGAGCAGGGCAAGGGAACGCTGAAGCAGTTCCACGACACGATCGCCGGGTCTGGCGGGTTGCCGCTGGGGCTGGCGCGGCGGGTGGCGCTGCGCTGAGCCGAAGACCCGGATCCGCCGGGCGGCGCTCAGGCCGCCCGGCGGATCCGTCATCCGCGGCGCGCGATCAGCCGAGCTTCCTCACGGCCTGCACCAGGCCCGCCCACGTCTTGCCCACGAACTGGCTGCCGATCCCGGGACCGTAGCGGTTGTCTTGGGCGAGTGGGAGAAGGTTCCCGTTCTCGTCCTCCCTGGACATCCCCACCGAGATCACATAACGCGAGTCGGCACCGACCATCCAGGCCGCGTTCTGCGAGCTGGAGGCCGCGGCCATGGCCCAGGTCCGGGCACCGGCGATCGCCCTGTAGTCGAGGCCAACTCCGGTGGTGCCGCCGGCCAGCGCCGAGTGCAGCACATCGGTGACCTGTGCCGCGGCGGCCTGCGACAGGACTCGGGAGGCTTTGTCCTGCGGAGTCCAGAGGACCCGGCCGTTCTTGCCGAGCAGCTTGCCGACCATCCGGGATTCCCGCCAGACGCCGCCGTCGGCGAAGGTCGCGTTGACGGTCGCCATCGTCAGCGGAGTCGCCTTCACCGGCCCCAGCACCAGGCTCGGCACGGGCACCAGGTTCTCGGTGGCGCTCGGCAGGCCGAGACTGACGCCCATGTCGCGCAACACCGACGGTGACATGCCCGAACCCAGTTCCACTTGGGCGAACGGACCGTTGGCACCGAGTTGGGCGGCCGAACGGAGCGAGACGTCATAGTCGACGATGCTCGTGTTGGGTGATTCCGGCGGCCAGTCGGCCGAGTTGTCCCCCGACTGGTAGGTCATCGGCTGGTGTGCCCCCGGCGGCCAGTACAGCGGGTGCTTCGCGGTGTCGAGCGGCACCATCGAGTCCGGTCCGTACTTCCCGGTCTGGAACGCCGCCGCCAGCAGGATCGGCTTCATCAGGTCGGCGATCGGCAGCGGCCGGTTCCAGCCGTCGCCGAGGGCCAGAACGGCACCGTCGTCCGCGTCGACGATGACGGCGCTGCTGTCCGGCACGGCGTCCGCCGCCGCCTGGGCTTGCTGGTCGAACGTCGTCACCACGGTGGTGCCGCTCAGATCCCCGGTGTAGTTCGTGCGCAGCCAGTCCAGCGCGGCGTCACGCACCAGGGTGTTGGAGACCTCGGTGTGGCCGTCGGCGTAGACGACCTTCGCTGGGACGCCGGTCACCACGCCGGGCGTGGTCGGTGCGACGGCCGCGTGATGCCCGCCCGGCACCGTCGCCCACACGCCGACCCCGACGACCGCCACCGCGAACGCGACGCCGGCACTGCCGATCCGCATCCGGCGTCGGCGGCGGGCCGTGACGATGCGCCGCCGGAGGTTCGCGTACGGCGCCGTCGTCACCCGCACCGTCTCCGAGCGTTCGGCGAACATCGTGCGGAACTGGTTCTCCAAAGCCTCGCGTCCGGCGGCGTCATCCCGCTGCGCGGCGGCCCGCTTGTCGGCGCTCATCGGGCACTCCCCTCGGCTTGCAGCTCGGTGCGCAGCTTCGCCAGTCCGCGGGCGATCTGGCTCTTGACCGTGCCGACCGCGCAGCCCATCACCGCGGCCGCCTCGGCCTCGGTCAGGTCCTCGAAGTAACGCAGGACGAAGGCCGTGCGCATGCGCGGCGACATCGCGCAGACCACGCGCCACAGCTCGTCGCGCAGCGCGTACGCGTCCTGATGGTCCTGCGTCCCGGCCCGCGGCTCGGGCGGCTCGGCCATCACGTGGACCACCGGCTTGCGGCGCCGCCAGGCCGAGATGTTGGCGTTGACCATCGCCCGGCGGACGTAGGCCTCGGGCGCTTCGTAGGCCTCGATGCGGGCCCAGTGCCGGTAGGTGCGCATCAGCGCGATCTGGACCAGGTCCTCGGCGGCTCCGTGGTCGCCGGTGAGCAGGTACGCGGTGCGGAGCAGACGGCTCCAGGAGCCCTCGACGAACTCCCGGAACGAGTCCTCCCGCGCGGCGTCCACCGCCGATCCCCCGCCTTGTGCCCGCAATCGCCGTTCGGCGATCGTCCCTTCCATGCCCGCCCCTCGTCGGTCGGTGGCCAGTACACCTCTGGACACACCGGCCGACGGGCGGACGGGTTACACGGCTTGCACGGCTTGCACGGCTTACCCGGCTCGCGCCGGATCAGCCGGCGGAGACCGTGACCGACTTCAGCTCGACCGGGATCGTCGGACGGCCGGTGCCGTCCTGGCCGGGGTTGGAGATGCCGCCGGACTGGACGTGGACCAGGGTGCCCATGCCGTCGGTGATGGTGCCGAACGGCGTGTAGGACGGGGGCAGCTGGCTGTCGCCGAAGACCAGGAAGAACTGCGAGCCGTTGGTGTTCGGGCCGGCGTTGGCCATGGCCACGGTGCCGGCCGGGTAGGTGGCGCCGGCCAGGTTCTCGTCCTGGAACTGGTAGCCGGGGCCGTTGGAGCCGTCGGTGTCCTTCGGCGTGGCGCCGGCCGTCGGGTCGCCGCACTGCAGCATCTGCAGGCCGGGCGAGGTGGACAGCCGGTGGCAGTAGCTGCCGTCGAAGAAGTGCTGGGCGGCCAGGAAGTTGAAGGAGTTCACGGTGTGCGGCGCCTTGGCCGCGTCCATCGCGATGGTGATGTCGCCCTGGGAGGTGTGCAGCACCATCGTGTACTTCTTGCTCGGGTCGATGGTCATCGCCGGCTCCTTGGGCCAGCTCTTGCCCGACGACCCGGAGGCCGCGGAGGTCTGAGACGAGCCGGCCCCGCCGGTGCTGCCGGACGCCTTCGAGCTCCCGGACGAGCTGCAGCCCGCCAGCGCCAGGGCGCCGACCGCCGCCAGCACCGCCCATCGACCGTGCCGCAGTGTCACCCGCATGCTCGCCGCTCCTGTCCAGATCCGCTTTCGATGGCCCGACAGGCGAGGCTATCCCATGTGGACGGCTACGCCCCGTAGACCGGACCCGGCGCCGGCGCCTGCTCGATCAGTCCCGCGACCACCGCGTCCAGCTCCGCGGGATCCCAGCGCGCGCCCTTGTCGGCGGTCGGCCCGTGCTGCCAGCCGTCCGCGACGCCGATGCGGCCGCCCTCGACCTCGAAGACGCGGCCGCTGACCGCCCGCGAGCGGTCCGAGCCGAGCCAGACCACCAGTGGGGAGACGTTCTCCGGGGCCATCGCGTCGAAGCCGGTGTCCGGCGGGGCCATCATCGAGCTGAAGGGGCCCTCGGTCATGCGGGTGCGGGCGGCCGGGGCGATGGCGTTGACGGTGACGCCGTAGCGGCCGAGCTCGGCGGCGGCCTGGATGGTCAGGGCGGCGATGCCGGCCTTGGCCGCGGCGTAGTTGCCCTGGCCGACCGAGCCGAGCAGGCCGGCGCCGGAGCTGGTGTTGATGACGCGGGCGTCGTTGAGGTTGCCGAACTTGTACTGGTCGCGCCAGTGCGCGCCGGCGTGGCGCAGGGTGAGGAAATGGCCCTTGAGGTGGACCCGGACCACGTCGTCCCAGTCCTGCTCGGAGAGGTTCACCAGCATCCGGTCGCGCAGGAAGCCGGCGTTGTTGACCAGGACGTCGAGCTTGCCGAAGGCGTCCACCGCGGTCCGCACCAGCGCCGCGGCGCCGTCCCAGGTGGCGATGTCGTGGTGGTCGGCGACGGCCTGGCCGCCGGCCTTCACGATCTCGGCGACGACCTCCTGCGCCGGGGCGTCGCTGCCGTCCCGGCCGTCGGGCCCCACGCCGAGGTCGTTGACCACGACCTTGGCGCCCTGCCGGGCGAACTCCAGGGCGTGCGCGCGGCCCAGGCCGCGGCCGGCCCCGGTGACGACGGCGACGCGGCCTTCGCAGATCCCTGCCATGGACGGCTGCTCCTTCGGGTGGTTCTGAGGTGGTTCTAGATCGTTCTAGGTGGTGCTCACGGATGGTCGGCGTTGGCGGCGTCGAGGAACGCCGGACGCGTGCCGCCGCCGTCCAGCAGTATCGCGGTGCCGTTGACGTACGACGCCAGCGGCGAGGCCAACAGGACGCACATGTCCCCGACGTCATCCGGCTCGGCCAATCGGCCCAAGGCGATGGTCTTCGCGACCGCGGCGACGCCGGCCTCGTCGCCGTAGTGCAGATACGCCTGCTCGGTGCGCACCGGTCCGACGGTAATCGCGTTCACCCGCACTAGCGGCGCCCACTCGACCGCCAGCGTGCGCGTCAGGTTCTCCAGCCCGGCCTTGGCCGCGCCGTACGCCGCCGTGCCGGGGCTGGCCCGGCGCGCGCTCTCGCTGGAGATGTTGATGATGTGCCCGCCGTCGTCTTGCCGCCGCATGACGCGGTTCGCCTCCTGCGCCACGGTCAGCGGGGCCAGCAGGTTCAGGCCGACGATCGCGGCGGCGAACCGCGGGCTGGCCTCGGCGGCCAGCGCGTAGGGGGCGCCGCCGGCGTTGTTGACGACCAGGTCCAGGCGGCCGTGGTCGGCGGCGATGCCCTCGACCAGAGCGCGCACCTGCTCGGCGTCGCGGACGTCGGCGGTGCGGTGTTCCGCGCCGGACGGCAGCGGCGCGTCGGGCTCGCCGCGGCCGCAGCTGACGACCGTCGCCCCGGCCGCCAGCAGCCGGCGGGTGACGCCGCGGCCCACGCCCCGGCCGCCGCCGGTGACCAGGGCGACGCGGCCGGTCAGGTCGAGGGTGAGGGACACCTCCGCAGGCTACCAAGCAAGTGTTAGGTTGGGAACCCGTCGAACGCCGGGGAGCCGGATGACCGCGGGCTGCTCACCGGATGTCCATCGGATGCCCGGCGACCGCCCACCGGCTGCTCGCCGACCCAGCGGCGGCCCGCGTGCCAGACTGGGACGGTGCCGCTGACCGTATCGATCCTGGGCCCGCTCGAGATCCGCGTCGACGGCGCGCCGGTGGCGCTCGGCGGCGCACGTCTGCGCACCCTGATGTCCCGGCTCGCCTTGGACCCGGGGCGCGCGGTCACCATCGGGGCGCTCGTGGACGCGCTCTGGGCGGACGAGCCGCCCGAGGGCGCCGCGAACGCGTTGCAGTCCCTGATCTCCCGCGTCCGCAAGGTCCTCGGGGATCCCGCGCTGCTCGCCGCCGCGCCGGGCGGTTACCGGCTGGCGATCGCGCCGGAGTCGGTGGACGCGGTGCGGTTCGAATCGCTGTCCCGGTCGGGGCGCGAGGCGTTGCGCGCCGACGACCCCTCGGCGGCGCGCGCCACTCTGCGCGAGGCACTGGCCCTGTGGCGGGGTCCGGCACTGGCGGACGTCGCCGACGCGGCGTTCGCGGTGGCGCCGGCCGCCCGGCTGGACGAGTTGCGGCTGGCCGCCCTGACCGACCGGCTCGACGCCGAGCTGCGGCTGGGGCAGGCCGCCGAGGCGCTGGCCGAACTCGAGGCGCTCAGTGCCGAGCACCCGCTGCGCGAGAACGTCGCCGCGCTGCATGTCAGGGCCCTGTACGCGGTGGGGCGGCAGGCCGACGCGCTGGCCGTCTACGAACAGGTGCGGCGCGCGCTGGCCGACCAGCTCGGCATCGACCCGTCCAAGGAGCTGGCCGAGGTCCATCTCGCGGTGCTGCGAAGCGACCCCGCCCTGGCCCCGGCCGCCCTGGAGCAGGCCCCGCGCACGAACCTGAAGACCCGGCTGACCAGCTTCGTCGGCCGCGACGAGGAAGTGGCGCGGATCGGCAGGATGCTGGACGCCTCCCGCCTGGTGACGCTCGTCGGCCCGGGCGGCGCGGGCAAGACCCGGCTGGCCGGCGAGGCCGCGCAGCGGGTCCTGGAGCGGTTCCCGGACGGCGCCTGGCTCGCCGAGCTCGCCCCGGTCACCGATCCCGGCGAGGTGCCGCAGGCGGTGCTGTCGGCCCTGGGCCCGCGCGAGAGCCGCATGATGGCCGGCAACGCGAACCCCGCCGCCACCGCCGCGATGCTGCGCAGCGCGCAGGGCCACCTGATCGAGACGCTGGCCGAGAAGCGGATCCTGCTCATCCTCGACAACTGCGAGCACCTGGTCGGCGCGGCCGCGGACCTCGCCGAGACGCTGCTGGGGCACGCGCCGGGCCTGCGCGTCCTGGCCACCAGCCGGGAGCCGCTGACCATCGACGGCGAGAGCCTGTTCCCGGTGCCGCCGCTGGCACTGCCGGAGGGTGACGGACTCGATGAGTTCCGAGGCGCCGCAACGGAATCCGAGGCTGTGTCGACCTCCGGTGGTGGCTCTGGTCTTGGTTCCGAAGCGAACACCGGTCCCGGCTCCGGCCGTACCTCCGGATCCGCCTCGGGACCGAACACCAGCCTCCCCGGCGGTCTTCCCGGCGCCGGCCCCGAGCCCGCCCTCACTGTCGCCGACACGGTCCTGGCCTACCCCGCCGTCCGGCTGTTCGCCGACCGGGCCGCCGCCGTCGTGCCGGACTTCGCGGTCGACGCCGACACGCTGCCCGACGTGATCCGCATCTGCCGCAGCCTGGACGGTCTGCCGCTGGCGATCGAGCTGGCCGCCGCGCGGCTTCGGACGCTGCCGCTGCACCAGATCGCCGGCCGGCTCGGCGACCGTTTCCGGCTGCTCACCGGCGGGAGCCGGACCGCGATGCCGCGGCATCAGACGCTGCGCGCCGTCGTGGCCTGGAGCTGGGAGCTGCTCTCCGACGACGAGCGGGATCTCGCCGAGCGCCTGGCGGTCTTCCCCGGCGGGGTCACCGCCGAGGCCGCGGCGGCGGTGACGCCGGGGCTGGACCCGGATTCCGCCTTCGATCTGCTCTCCGCGCTCGTCGACAAGTCGCTGGTGCAGGCGGTGCCGACCGAGGCCGGGCAGGATCCGCGGTTCCGCATGCTGGAGACGCTGCGGGAGTACGGCGCCGACCGGCTGGGCGAGGCCGACCGGCTCGCCGAGACCCGGCGTGCCCACGCCGCCTTCTTCCTGGCGCTGGCCGAGACCGCCGAGCCGCAGTTGCGGCGGGCCGCGCAGATGGTGTGGCTCAAGCGCCTGAACGCCGAGCGGGACAACATCCTGGCCGCGCTGCGGTTCGCGGCAGCCGACGAGGACGCCGACACCGCCGTGCGCATCTGCGCCGCGATGACCTGGTACTGGACGCTCGGCGACCAGAACCACGAGGGCCGCGCGTGGACCCGGCTGGCGTTGTCGGTGCTGGGTCCCTCGCCGAGGGAGGCCCACGCGATCGTGTACGTGATGGAGCGCATCACGTCGGTGTTCGAGGACTACCTGTGGGAGGAGATCCCGCGGCTGACCGAGGAGATCGCCGAGACGGTCGCCGCGACCGGCAGCTGCGACCATCCGCTGCTGGCGCTCGGCGCGGTGGTGGCGCCGATGCTCAGCGACGACCGGGAGCAGTTGGAGGCCGCGGTCGAGAAGTACGCCGGCCATCCGGACCCGTGGGTCGGCGCCATGCTGTACCTGCTGCGCGGGATGTCCGCGGAGAACGCCGGGGTCCGCGCCCCGGTCCGTGCGGACCTGGAGCGGGCCCGCGAGGCCTTCGAAGAGCTCGGCGACCGCTGGGGGCTGTCGGCCGCCCTCAACGGCCTGGCCTCGCTGTCCGTCACCGAGGGCGACGACACCACGGCCCTGCGGCTCCAGAACGAGGCGCTGGAGCTGATCCGCGAGATCAACGCCTTCACCAACGCCGCGCAGATCCAGATCAACCGGGCCCAGTTGCTCACCCGGCTCGGCCAGACCGACGAGGCGCGGCGGCTGCTGCTGGAGGTCCTGGAGTCCGCGCAGCGCTCCGGGTCGCAGATGAGCTGCTTCGTGGCCTTGATCGGTCTGACCGAGCACCACCGGGCCGCCGGCGAGCCCGACAGCGCGTGGCACTTCCTGCGGATGGCCACCGCGGAGTTCATCGACAACTGGAACGGGCCGCCGCAGCTGCTGGCCTTCCGCGAGTCGATCGCCGCGATGCTGCACCTGGACGCCGGCGAGGCCGAGCCGGCCCGCGAAGCGCTGGGACAGGCCTTCCGCTTCGCCCTGATCGCCCGCGACATGCCGATCCAGGCCCGCATGGCGGTCGGCACCGCGCGCTACGCCGAGACCGTCGGCGACAGCGAGCTGGCGATGCGGCTGCTCGGCGCGTCCGAGAACATGCTCGGCGCGGCGGACCGCAGCGACGACGAGCGCGCGGCGCTGGTGAAGAAGCTCGTGGAACGACCCGACTACGCGTCCTGCTACGCGGTCGGGAAAAGCGCGACGCGCGACGAGAACCAGATTCTCGTCGCGCGCACGCTGGGCCTGTCGGAGGACGTCCTGTCCGACCCCAAGGCCGGGCTTCACACCTTGCGGCCGTAGGCCCGCAGCGCCAGCGGCATGAAGACCGCGGTCAGCCCGACGATCCAGCCGAACGTCCACAGCATGTGGTTGGCGACCGGCCCGCCGAGGAACAGACTGCGGGAGACGCCGGCCAAGTGCGTGATCGGGTTGACGTTGACGAAGCCCTGCATCCAGCCCGGCAGCGTCTTGGTCTGCACGAAGGTGTTGCTGCCGAAGCTCAGCGGCAGCACCAGCAGGATCATCATGCCCTGCACCGCGCCCGGGGTCCGGGCCACCATGCCCAGGAACACCGAGACCCAGCTCATCGCCAGCGCGAAGGCCACGGCCACGAGCAGTGCCGCGCCGGCCTCCAGCGGGTTGGTGTGGATGCGGAAGCCCATGGCGTACCCGACGGTCAGGGTGATGACGGCGACCAGCGCGTACCGGACGAAGTCCGCGAGCACCGCGCCGACCAGTGGTGCGGACCTGGCGATCGGCAGTGATCGGAAGCGGTCGAACACCCCCTTGGAGATGTCGGTGTTCATGTTCACGCCGATCGCCGTGGCGCTCATCGCGATGGTCTGCGCGAGGATGCCGGGCAGCAGGTACTGCAGATACACGCTCTGCGATCCGGCGATCGCGCCGCCGAAGACGTAGGTGAACAGCAGCAGGAAGATCACCGGCTGGAGCGTCACGTCCAGCAGCGCCTCCGGGGTGCGCATGGTCTTGATCAGGCTGCGCTTTGCCAGCGCGGCGCTGTGGCGGATGGTCTTGAACGGCTTGGAGCTGGTGGTCGCTGCGGCGACGGGCATGGTGGCGGTGGTCATGGCGGGTTCCCCTCTGCGAAGTATGTATGGGTTCTGATGCGGCGGGGTCAGACCGCGACCGGGGTGGACGGCTCGGCCGCGTTCTCCTCGCGGGCTGTCGGCACCGCGCGGTCGTCCCCGGCCCGGCGGCCGACCAGCGAGAAGAACACCTCGTCCAGGCTCGGCAGGTGCAGCGAGAGCTCGCTCACGCCGATCCCGGCCGCCGACAGCCGGGCCACGACCTCGGTCAGCGCCGAGTCGTCCTTAACCGGCGCCGACACCACGCCGGTGCGCGGCGACTCGGCCTTGGCCCCGGCCACCTGCTGGAGCAGCGCGGCGGTCTCGGCCAGCCGGGCCGGGTCCAGCGGCTGCACGGTCAGCCTCTGCCCGCCGACGACGCGCTTGAGGCCCAGCGGGGTGTCGTGCGCGATCACCTGGCCGCGGTCGATCACCGTCACCTCGTCGGCCAGCGCGTCGGCCTCCTCCAGGTACTGCGTGGTGAGCATGACCGTCGAGCCCTCGCCGACCAGCCGGCGCACCACGCCCCACATGTCCTCGCGCTTGGCCGGGTCCAGGCCGGTGGTGGGCTCGTCCAGGAAGATCACCGAGGGCCGGCCGACCAGCGAGGCGGCCAGGTCCAGGCGCCGGCGCATCCCGCCGGAGTAGGTCTTCGCCGGACGCTTTGCGGCCTCGGCCAGGTCGAACCACTCCAGCAGCTCGGCGGCGCGGGCCCTGGCGTCACGCTTGGACAGGTCCAGCAGCCGGCCGATCAGCTCCATGTTCTCCAGGCCGGTCAGATCCTCGTCGACCGAGGCGTACTGGCCGGTCAGGCCGATCGTGGCCCGGACCTTCTCGGCCTGCTTGGCCACGTCGTAGCCGCCGATGCGGGCCCGGCCGGCGTCGGCCTTGATCAGCGTGGCCAGGATCCGGACGCTGGTGGTCTTGCCGGCGCCGTTCGGGCCCAGCACCGCGTGCACGGTTCCCGGCTTGGCGTACAGGTCGACGCCCTTGAGCGCCTTGGTCTGGCCGAAGGACTTCTGCAGGCCCTCGGCCTCGATCGCATAGGAGGTCATCGACCTGGTCCCCTCTGTCGTCTGCACTCGTCGTGTGGTTACGAGTACGAGCATCGGGGGTGCCGCTGATAGGCCGCGCACACGGCGCTGACAGAGCCTGACAGAGGCTGACAGCCGCTGACGGGGGGCGGCCAGCGGCTGTCGAGGAGCGCTCGGGGGCAGGTCGGCAGGGCGCAGGAGTCGTCAGAGAGTGTTGTTGACCAGCGCCGACAGCTTGGCGACCTCGGCGTTGCCGGTGTTGATGCTGGCGTTCGCGGCGGTCAGCTGGGCCGGCTTCCCACTGATGCCCTGCAGCGCCTGGCTCGCGGCCTGGGCGTAGGCCCTGACCGCGGCCGACCAGGCCTGCGAACCGGCGGCGTCGGGCATCGGGGGCACCGTGGAGACCGCCGGGTAGCCCAGGCACAGGCTGTAGGCCGCGTTCGCCACCGTGACGGCGTCGGTGCCGTTCAGGGTGCGCTGCAACGAGGCCGCGCCGGAGTGCAGATCGTCCACGGTCGGCGTGGCCTTGTTCCCCCAGGCGCTGATCTCGGCGGGCGTGCCGGTGGCCGCGGTCACCGGGACCGAGGTGGTCGACGCCCTCTGGCAGGCGGTGATGGCCTGGTTGACCGCCGCGCCCTCGGCGGTCCCGCTGTTGCCGAAGGTGGCGCCCACGGGCAGGGAGACCGGCGCGGCCGAGTCGTTGTTCTGGGCGTTGATGCCGCCGATGACCGCGCCCTGCTGCGTCACCGCGCCGGTCCACACCGCCGGGCCGTTTCCGTTGCTGGACTTGAGGGTGAGGAGGTTGAAGCCGAAGAAGGCGCCGGCGCCCAGCACCACCAGGCCGACCAGGGAGCTGGCCATGAGGCGCCGGGTGGTGACGTGGCGCGCCGGATCGGGCTGGTAGCCGGGGTGCGGCTGCGCGCTCCACGACTGCTCCGAGCCGCTGCGCGGCACCTCCTCGGGGACCTCGGCGTAGCGGGCCGCACCCTCGCCGGCTTCCTGGAACACGCGGCGGGGCTTGGCGGCGGGGCTCGCGGCCGGCGCGCCGGCGGCGGCGGTCGCGCCTGCGGCTGCGGTTGCGGCTGGCGAGCCGGTCTCGGTTGTAGCTCCGGTTGTAGCTGCGGCTGGGGCTGCGGCTGGCGAGCCGGTCTCGGTTGTAGCTCCGGTTGTAGCTCCGGTCGAGGGATCGGTCGTAGCTCCGGTCGGGGGTTCGGCCGCGGCCCCGGTCCCGGTCGTGGCGGGACCGACCTCACTCGCGGGGCTCGGCGCGCCGACGACAGTCGGCTCCGGAGTACCGACCACAGTCGGCTCCGTGCCACCGGCTGCCGGGCCCGGCCCCGACACCGGCGACGAACCCGGCTCCCGCTCCCGCTCCGCACCAGCGTCCCCGGCGGCGTCCGCCTCCGCCCGCCGCGCGGTCTGCTCGGGCTCCTCGTTCGGCTGGTTGCGCTGGTCGTCCTGGGACATCTGCGCGCTCCGATCGGTCGCAATCTTGTTCCCTGCAGACCACTGTCCGTCACTTTCGCGTTTCCCGCCGCTCTGGTCACCCCTCCGAGCGACCGCTAGGATCTCCCAAGCAAATGCTAGGTTGCCCAGCAGCGCACCGTGGACCCGAGGAGGCCGCCTTGGCCGTCACCAGCACCAGCGAGCCGGGGGCGGCGCATCGCGGCGTCGTCACGGTCAGCGTCGACCAGCCCCCGGTGAACGCGCTGCCGGTGGCGGGCTGGTTCGCCCTCGCCGACGCGCTGCGGGCCGCGGGTCACGACCCTGATACCCGGGTAGTCATCCTGCGCGCCGAGGGCCGCGGATTCAATGCCGGCGTGGACATCAAGGAGATGCAGAACACCCCCGGCTTCGACGCCCTGCTCGGGGCCAACGCCGGGTGCGCCGCCGCCTTCGCCGCGGTCTACGACTGCCCGGTCCCGGTCATCGCCGAGGTCGCGGGGTTCTGCGTCGGGGGCGGGATCGGCCTGGTGGGCAACGCGGACAGCATCATCGCCAGCGACGACGCCTACTTCGGGCTGCCGGAGGTGGACCGGGGTGCGCTCGGCGCGGCCACGCATCTGGGGCGGCTGGTCCCGCAGCACTACCTGCGGACCATGTACTACACGGCGCGCACCGTGTCGGCGCAGCGGCTCCTGGAGTTCGGCTCGGTCTGGGACGTCGTGCCCCGCGAGAAGCTGCACGAGCGCGCCCTGGAGCTGGCCGCCGAGATCGCCGCCAAGCACCCGGCGGTGATCCGGGCCGCCAAGGCCGCGCTGAACGGCATCGACCCGGTCGACGTCAAGCGCTCCTACCGGTACGAGCAGGGCTTCACCTTCGAGATCAACCTGGCCGGGGTCGCCGACGAGGAACGGGACAAGTTCGTGGCGGACAAGCTCGCGGCGGACAAGGAAGGCGGGGCCTGAGCATGCGCGACAAGCGGATGAGCGCCGAGGACGTGGTCGCCGAACTGCGCGACGGCATGACCGTCGGCATCGGCGGCTGGGGATCGCGGCGCAAGCCGATGGCGCTGGTGACCGCGATCGCCAAGTCCAGCCTGAAGGACCTGACCGTGGTGTCCTACGGCGGACCGGACGTCGGCATGCTGTGCGCGACCGGCAAGGTGCGCAAAGCGGTCTACGGCTTCGTGTCCCTGGACTCGATCCCCCTGGACCCGTACTTCCGCAAGGCCCGCCAGGAAGGCGAGATCGAGGTGTCAGAGTTCGATGAAGGCGCCTTGCAGTGGGGCCTGTACGCCGCCGCGCTGCGCCTGCCGTTCCTGCCGACCCGCGCGGGCCTGGGCACCGACGTCATGCGCACCAACCCGGACCTGCGGACCGTCGACTCGCCCTACGACGACGGCGAGAAACTCCTGGCGATGCCCGCGATCCACCTGGACGCCGCGCTGGTCCACATGAACCGCGCCGACATGTTCGGCAACACCCAGTATCTGGGCCCTGACATCTACTTCGACGACCTCTACTGCCTGGCGGCCGAAAAGCGCTACGTCTCCTGCGAGCGGATCGTGGAGACCGCCGACCTGCTGGCCGGCGGGCCGCCGCAGTCCCTGAAGATCAACCGGATGATGGTCGACGGCGTCGTCGAGGCCCCCGGCGGCGCCGGCTTCACCAGCTGCGTCCCGGACTACGGCCGCGACGAGGCGGCGCAGAAGGCATACGCGGCCGGCGAGCTGTTCGCCGGGGACAAGGAGCACGGCGAATGAGCGACGTGACACGCGCCGAGGTCGGTACCCGCTCCGAAACCTGTACTCGCTCCGAAATCTGTGTGGCCGCGTGCGCCGAGGCCTGGCGCGGCGACGGCGAGGTCATCGCCTCGCCGATGGGTCTGATCCCGGCGCTCGGCGCCCGGCTGGCCAAGCTGACCTTCGCCCCGGGCCTGATGCTCTCCGACGGGGACGCGAACTACCTGACGGACCCCACCGGCGCCGATTCCCACGTCGAGGCGCACATCCCCTACCGCCAGCTGTTCGACTTCGTCTGGCACGGCTCGCGCCACGTGATGATGGGCGCCAGCCAGCTCGACAGGTTCGGCAACCAGAACATCTCCGCCATCGGCGCCGATCACGCCCGGCCGAAGGCGCAGCTGATCGGCGTCCGCGGCGCGCCCGGGAACACCATCAACCACCCGACCAGCTACTGGATCGCCAACCACTCCCCCAAGGTGTTCGTGGAGAAGGTCGACGTGGTCTCAGGGCTCGGATACGACCGGGCCCGCGGCACCGGGCACGCGGCGCGCTTCCACGAACTGCGCCGCGTGGTGACGAACCTGGCGGTCTTCGACTTCCAGACCAAGGACCACCGGATGCGCGTCCGGTCGGTCCATCCCGGAGTCACGATCGACGAGGTGGTCGACGCGACGGGCTTCGTCCTGATCGGCACGGACCGGGGGACGGTCCGGACCACCCCCGAGCCGGACGCCGAAGCGCTGCGACTGATCCGCGAGGTCCTGGACCCGCGGAACACCCGCGAACGCGAGGTCCCGTCCGCCGGAAGGCGATGAGCGCGCATGCCGGAACAGCGGATCCGCACCCGGTGGACGGAGCTCGTGGGCGTCCGGCACCCGATCGTGCAGACCGGCATGGGCTGGGTCGCCGGTCCGCATCTGGTGACCGCGACGGCGAAGGCCGGGGCGCTGGGGATCCTGGCGTCGGCGACCATGTCCTACGACGAACTGGCCACGGCGATCCGCGAAGTGAAAGAGCGCACTGATGCTCCCTTCGGGGTGAATCTGCGGGCTGACGCGGCCGACGCCGCCGAGCGGGTGGACCTGCTCATCAAGGAGGGCGTGCGGGTCGCGTCCTTCGCCCTGGCCCCGAAACAGGAGCTGATCGCGAAGCTGAAGGACGCCGGAACCGTCGTGGTCCCCTCCATCGGCGCCAAACGGCACGCCGAGAAGGTCGCGGCCTGGGGCGTGGACGCGGTCGTCGTCCAGGGCGGCGAAGGCGGCGGACACACCGGCGGCGTGGCCACCAGCCTGCTGCTGCCGCAGATCACCGCGGCCGTGGACATCCCGGTCCTGGCCGCCGGCGGGTTCTTCGACGGCCGGGGCCTGGCCGCGGCCCTGGCCTACGGTGCCGAGGGCATCGCGATGGGCACGCGTTTCCTGCTGACCTCCGACTCCCGCGTCCCGGACGCCGTGAAGGCGCTCTATCTGGCGGCCGACGTCAACGGGACCGTCGCGACCCCGAAGATCGACGGCGTCCCGCACCGCGTGCTGCGCACCGGGCTCGTGGAGCAGATCGAGCGCTCGGGCACGGTGAGCTCGCTGCTGCGCTCGGCGCGCAACGGCCTGGCCTTCAAGAAGATGACCGGCATGTCGCTGCGCGCGATGGCCAAGGACGGCCTGGCCATGCGCAGGCACCACGGCCTGCGCCTGGGACAGGTCGTGATGGCCGCGAACACCCCGATGCTGCTGAAAGCCGGGCTGGTGCGCGGCGATCCGGCCGCCGGGGTGCTGTCGGCGGGCCAGGTGGTCGGCCTCATCGAGGACCTGCCGAGCTGCGAGGACCTCATCGACCGGATCATCGCCGAGGCGGTGGCGGCAATGGCGAGGACGTCCGCGACTGTAGTGGGCTAACTTGGCGGATATGACTTACGACACCCCCGCGAGCACGGTGCGCCTTCGTACGATCACGCTCGAGGACTGCGCCATCGAAGAGGCCAACCTGGCGACCCCGGAGACTGATCCGTATAGCTTCTACGGCTTCAACGACCCGGCCCGCATGCGCAAGAGCGTGGAGTCGGGCGAGGTGTTCCAGAAGTGGGGCGACCTGAACGGCCGGCTCGCGATCGAGGCCGAGGGCGAGTTCATCGGCACCGTCAGCTGGCACCCGGAGCACTACGGCCCGATCCCGGCGCCGGCGATCAACTTCGGCATCCAGCTGATCCCCGCCGCACGCGGCAAGGGCTACGGCACCGAGGCGCAGCGCCAGCTCATCGCCTACCTGTTCGCCAACACCACGGTGAACCGCGTCGAGGCCTCGACGGACGTGGAGAACTTCGCCGAGCAGCGCTCGCTGGAGAAGGCCGGCCTGGTCCGCGAGGGCGTCTGCCGCGGCTGCCACTTCCGGGCCGGGGAGTACCGCGACCTGGTCGTCTTCGCCACCCTCCGGGCCGACTTCGACGCCGAACGCGCGTCCGCCGCCGGCACCAAGGTCCGCACCGGCTTCACCGCCTGAGGCGAGGCGAAGCAAATCTGTCGGCGCCGAGACGGATAATCCAGCCATGCGCGCCAGCCGACTCGTATCCCTGCTCCTGCTCCTGCAGACGCGGGGACGTATGACGGCCCAACAGCTCGCCGACGAACTGGAGGTCTCGGTCCGCACCATCTACCGCGACGTCGAGTCGCTGCACGAGGCCGGCATCCCGCTCTACGGCGACGCCGGCCCGGCCGGCGGCTACCAGCTCCTGGCCGGCTACCGCACCCGCCTGACCGGCCTGTCGGCCAACGAGGCCGAGGCCATGTTCCTGGCCGCGCTCCCGGGCCCGGCCGCCGAACTCGGACTGGGCTCGGTCATGGCCGCGGCGCAGCTGAAGGTGAAGGCGGCCCTGCCGCCGGAGCTGGCCGACCGCAGCGGCCGCATCCAGGAGCGCTTCCTGCTCGACGCGCCCGGCTGGTACGACGACGGCGACACCAGCCCGTTCCTGCCGGCCGTCGCCGAGGCGGTCTGGAACCAGCGGCGTATCAGGATCCTGTATCGCCGCTGGACCGAGCCGCCGGAGGTCGTGCGCACGCTGGCGCCGTACGGGATCGTCCTGAAGACCGGCAAGTGGTACACCGTCGCCGAATCCGCCGGACGGATCAACACCTTCCGCGTGAACCAGATCCTGGAACTGACCGCGCTGGAGGACGACGACTCCCGCTTCGAGCGCCCCGCCGACTTCGACCTGAACGCCTACTGGGCCCAGCAGGTCGCGGAGTTCCGGGCGCGCCTGGTCCAGGGCGACGCGCTGATCCGCTTGTCGCCGGCCGGGAGGCAGCGGCTGGAGGAGGTGATGGCGGCCGACGTGGTGAACGCGGTCAACGCCACCGCCGAGGACGACCACGAGCGCGCCGGCTGGGTCAAGGCGACGGTGCCGATCGAGTCGCTGACCCATGCGCACGGCCAGTTCCTGGCGTTGGGCGCCGGCGTCGAGGTGGTGGCCCCGGAGGCGTTGCGGGAGCGGATCGCCGAGACGGCCGCGGGGCTGGCCCGGATGTACGGCGGCATCGCATGAGGCGGCCCGGGACCGGTCGGTGACCGGTGCCGGGCTCGGAACAGCTCGGAACACGGACAGGAATCAAGAACCAGGGAGCAGGCCGGCAGCCGGCACCGCGCGACGTTCCCGCCGCCGCCGACAGCCGGACAGGCGCTCCCTCAGCTGCCCGACGCCCCGGCCGCGGCCTGCGCCTCGTACTTCGCCCGCAGCTTCGGCGTCAGGTTGGCCAGCAGCGGGTCGCCGTCGTAGTGGTCGAGCACCCGCTGGTCCATCACCCTGCGCCACACCGGCGGGAACAACGCGACCACGATCATCGTGGCGTAGCCGCCGGGCAGCTGCGGCGCCTCGTCGAAGGAGCGCAGCACCTGGTAGCGGCGGTTCGGGTAGGCGTGGTGGTCGCTGTGCCGCTGGAGTTGGTAGAGGAAGACGTTCGTCGACAGCCGGTCGCTGTTCCAGCTGTGGACCGGCTCGACCTTCTCGTAGCGGCCGCTCTCGGTCCGCTGGCGCAGCAGGCCGTAGTGCTCCAGGTAGTTCACGATCTCCAGCAGCGAGAACCCGAAGACCATCTGCAGCAACAGGAACGGCAGGACACCGACCCCGAGCCAAGCCGTCAGACCCGCGAACACGACGACGGTCATCAGCCACGCGTTCAGCAGGTCGTTGCGGACCGTCCAGGGCGAGCGGTTCCGCAGCCGGTGCTTCTTCGTCTCCAGCGCCCACGCCGACTTCAGCGAGCCCCACACCGTCCGCGGCCAGAAGCGGTAGAACGACTCCCCCAGCCGCGACGACGCCGGGTCCTCGGGCGTCGCCACCCGCACGTGGTGCCCCCGGTTGTGCTCGACGTAGAAGTGCCCGTACCCGGACGGCGCGAGCGCGATCTTCGACAGCCAGCGCTCCACGTCCTCGCGCTTGTGCCCGAGTTCGTGCGCGGTGTTGATGGCGATGCCGGTGACGATGCCGATCGTGACCACCATGCCGACCCTGGACGCCAGGTTCACGTGCGGCCGGCTCCAGCACCACGCCCCCAGCACCAGCGAGCCGAATTGCAGCGGCAGGTACAGGAAGGTGAGCACGCGGTAGTACCAGGCCGACTGCAACTGTGCCTCGCGCTCCGCCGGCGGATTGCCGGCGTCCTCCCCGATCAGCCAGTCCCCGACCGGCACGATCACGTACACCAGGAACGGGGTCAGGTACCACGCCAGCGCGTTGTCGAAGCGGTGCCACAGGCCGAAGCCGACGTAGGGCAGGACCGGCACGACCAGGGCCAGCGGCCACAGGTACCGTTTGCCGTCCTGCCAGGTCCGCGCCTCCGGTCGCAGGCCGGTGGAGCTGAGGGTCGACGCCGACATGTCACAGCCTCCCGCTGGTGCGCACGCTTTCGGGGGAATCCCTTATTGGACCCCTTGCACAATGAGAGTGGCACGCATCACACTGCAGAGCAAGGGTTCAAGTTGACAGGAGAGCCATGAATGACAAGCCGTCGCCCCCGTGGTTCGGAGGAGTGATCCTCGGCTGCCTCGCGGTGGCCACCGTATGGATCCTGACATACACCCTCTCCCCGCTCCCCGGACAACACGCCCTCGGCGGCTGGAACTACGCGATCGTGGGAGTCTTCCTGAGCCTGTTCATCGGCCTGTCGATGCTGTGGCACGGCGATCCGCTGGAGAAGAACCGCCAGGAGGCGCGCGCCGCACAGACGAAGGCCCCCGCGCCCGGAGGACGCGGGGGCCGCTGAGCGCTGTGACAATGTCAGGCCTGTGATACCGGTCGAGGCGCCGGCGCTACCACCAGACGGGCTGACCATCGAGGGCGCCACCGACGCAGATGCCGTAGCCGGGCTCGATCACACGAACCTGACCGCCTGAAGATATGCAGTCGTATAGGGAGACCTGCGGCTGAACCTGAGTGACCGGAGAGCTGGAAGTGGCCGCGGTGGCAGACCCGGCAGCCGGGACCAGTACGACGCCGGCCGCGAGAGTGGCACCGACGGCGAGCATGGCAAGCTTCCTCATGAGAGGGCTCCTTACGGGGTTCGAGGGCGACTAAGCGTGCCCTCACTGGAAGCCTCACATGATCATCGGCGGCGAGGGCGCCCCGATGCCCCCGCTCGGGTGATCTTCGCGGCGGAAGACCTGGTCGGAGCGGGCGAGTCAGCTCAGGAGTTGTCGCACTGCGACTGGCTGATGTCCTTGCTGCTCCCGTACTGCGGCGTCGCCTGGAAGTTCGTCCCCAGCGCCGCGGCGACCCCTTGCAGCTGGTACTCGATCCGCCAGCTTCCGGCCTTGCACGGCAGCGTGATGTTGATGTCCGTGTAGTCCGGCCCGGGGACGCCGTTGAAGGCGCGGGCGTCGCCGCTGTTCGTCCACACGCTGGAGCCGCTGGCGTGGTACTGCAGCTGCAGGACCAGCGAGGTCTGCTTCGGCGGGGTGGCGCACTTGATGGCGACCGTCGACAGGATCTCCTTGTTCAGGGGCCTGGGGTCGTCGGCGATTTTGACGTTGCAGTCGTACTCGGTGGCGGTCACCTTGAAGTGATGCCCCGAGCTGGTCGGCCGCACGATGAGGAACAGCAGCAGCACCACGGCGGCGACGGCGGCACCGGCTTTCGTATTCGTGCTCATCGTCATTCAGAGTACTGCCGAGGATCAGCGCGGTCACGGGCTTCAGGAACTGATTAGCATCACAGATCGCACACGTTTCGGCGAACAATCCCCGCCTCCGGGCGGGCGCCCGCCCACCGTCGCGAATAGCCGCAGATCAGAGCCTTTCGATGATGGTCACGTTCGCCTGCCCGCCGCCCTCGCACATCGTCTGCAGACCGTAGCGGGCGCCGGTGCGCTCCAACTCGTGCAGGAGCGTGGTCATCAGCCGCGCGCCGGTCGCGCCGAGCGGGTGGCCGAGCGCGATGGCGCCTCCGTTGACGTTGACCCGCGCCGGGTCCGCGCCGGTCTCCTTGGCCCACGCCAGCACCACCGGCGCGAAGGCCTCGTTGATCTCGACCAGGTCGATGTCGTCCAGGCTCATCCCGCTCTTGCGCAATGCGTGCTCGGTGGCGGGGATCGGCGCGGTGAGCATGAAGATGGGATCGGCGCCCCGTACCGACATGTGGTGGATCCGGGCGCGCGGGGTGAGGCCGTGCGTGCGCACCGCGTCCTCGGAGGCGATGAGCAGAGCGGCCGAGGCATCAGAGATCTGCGACGATACGGCCGCGGTCAGCCGGCCACCCTCGACCAGCGTCCGCAGCCCGGCCATCGCCTCCTTGGACGTGTCGCGCCGCGGCCCCTCGTCCACCGCGAACCCCTCGTACGGCACGATCTCGCGCTCGAACCGTCCCTCGTCGATCGCTCGCAGCGCCCGGCGATGCGATTCCAGCGCGAAGTCCTCCATCGCGTCCCGGGAGACGTCCCACTTGCCCGCGATCAGCTCGGCCGCGTGGAACTGCGACACCGGCTGGTCGCCGTACCGCGCCCGCCACCCCTTCGAGCCGGAGAACGGGTCCGTGATCCCGAACTGCCCCGCGACCGTCATGGCCGCCGCGATCGGGATCTGCGACATGTTCTGCACGCCGCCGGCCACCACGAGGTCCGCCGTCCCGCTCATCACCGCCTGCGCCGCGAAGTGCACGGCCTGCTGCGAGGACCCGCACTGCCGGTCCACCGTCACCCCCGGCACCTCCTCGGGCAGCCCGGCGGCCAGCCACGCGGTGCGCGCGATGTCGCCGGCCTGGTGCCCGATGGTGTCGACGCAGCCGAACACGACGTCGTCCACGGCCGCCGGGTCGACCCCGGCGGCGTCCACGACCGCCTTGATGACGTGCGCGCCCATGTCGGCGGGATGCGCCGGGGACAGCGCGCCCTTCTTGCGCCCGACCGCTGTTCGCAGGGCACCGACTATGTAGGCCTCACCCATTGGCGCATCACTCCCTGCTAGTCCCGGCTCTGGAATCCTTCGAGGATCATGGAGAGGTACTGGGCCGAGACGGCCTCGGCCGTGAGCTTGCCGCCGGGCACGTACCACCGCACCGCGACCCACACCGTGTCGCGCACGAAGCGGTAGGCCATCGTGGCGTCCAGATCGGCGCGGAACGCCCCCGAGGCGATGCCCTTCTCCAGCGTGCCCAGCCAGATCTCGCGGAACTCGCGGTCGGTGTCGTCCAGGTAGGCGAAGCGCGGCGACTGGCGCAGTTGCTTGGCCTCGTTCTGGTACAGCGCGATCGCCGCGTGGCTGCGGTCGATGGCCTGGAACGAGGCGTCTACGAGTTGCTCGAAGGCGCGGCGCGGATCGCTCTCGCGCTCGACGATCGCGCGGTAGTCGCGGAACAGCTCGTCCAGGAACGTCCGCAGGATCTCGTCCGCCATCGTCTCTTTCGAGTCGAAGTGGTGGTACAGGCTCCCGGACAGGATCCCCGCGGCGTCGGCGATGTCGCGCACCGTCGTGTTCTTGTAGCCGCGCTCGGCGAACAGGCCGGCGGCCAGGGTCAGCAGCTCGGTGCGGCGGTCCCGATGAGGGGGGAGTGCAGGCGGTGTCTTAGGCATGTTGGCTCGAAACGGAGAGGACTTCACCGGTCAGGTAGGAGGCATAGTCGCTTGCCAGGAACACCATGACATTCGCGACCTCCCAGGGCTCGGCGGCGCGCCCGAACGCCTCGCGGGCGGTCAGCTCGGCGAGCAGTTCGTCGGTCGTGACCTTGGCGAGGAACGGGTGCATGGCCAGCGAGGGCGCGACGGCGTTCACCCGGACACCGTAAACGGCGGCGTCCAGGGCCGAGCACCGGGTCAGCGCCATCACCCCGGCTTTCGCGGCGGCGTAGTGCGCCTGGCCCTCCTGGGCCCGCCAGCCGATGACCGAGGCGTTGTTCACCACGGCCCCTCCCGTCCCCTGGTCGCGCATGCGCCGCAGGGCCGCGCGGGTGCAGCGGAAGGTGCCGTTCAGGGTGACGTCCAGGACGCGCAGCCACTGCTCGTCGGTCATCTCCAGCACGGACGCAGTGCCCCCGAGGCCGGCGTTGTTGATGAGGACGTCGAGGCTGCCGAACCGCTCGGCGGTGCCGTCCATCAGGGCTTGGACATGCTCCTCACGGGTGACGTCGCAGACGAGCGCGTGGACGTTCTCCGCGCCGAAGTCCTTGGCGAGCACGGCCCGGGTCTCCTCCAGCCGGCGCTCGTGGTGGTCGCTGACCACGACGCGGGCACCCTCCTCCAGGCAGCGGCGCGCGGCGGCGGCGCCGATGCCGGTCCCGGCGGCGGCGGTGATCGCGACGTTCTTGCCGGCGAGCAGATTGTGGCCGGGAACGTATGACGGCACGGTCGGCGCGAAAGACCCAGCGGGCCCGGTCGGCACACTCACGCTCGCGGCTCCTTCGGCAGGCCGAGGACGCGCTCGGCGATGACGTTCCGCTGGATCTCGTCGGATCCGCCGTAGATGGTGTCGGCGCGGCTGAACAGCCACAGCCGCTGCCACTCGTCGAGGTCGTAAGCCGGCCCGGTGACGGTGCCGGCCGGGCCGAGCACGTCCATCGCCAGCTCGCCGAGGTCGCGGTGCCAGCGGGCCCAGGCCAGCTTGGCGATCGAGGCCTCGGGGCCGGGTGTGCCCCGGGCCCCGGCGTTGTCGGTCGGGGCGGTCGGGCCGGTCAGGCCGGTCATCGATCGCAGGGCATTGAGCCGCAGCACGTCCAGACCGATCGCGGCGCGGACGAGCCGGTCCTGGATCAGCGGGTCCTGGGCCGCCCCGGTCCGCTTGGCGAGCGCGATGACGCCGTCGAGCTCGCGTCGGAAGCCGATCTGCTGACCGAGCGTGGAGACGCCGCGCTCGAAACCGAGGGTGGCCATCGCGACCCGCCAGCCGTCGTTCACCGCGCCGACGACATTGCCCGCCGGGGTGCGCGCGTCGGTGAAGTAGACCTCGTTGAACTCCGAGGTCCTGGTGAGCTGCAGGATCGGGCGGACCTCGACGCCGGGCTGCCGCATCGGCACCAGCAGGTATGACAGGCCTCGATGTTTGGCCGCGGCGGCGTCGGTGCGCGCCACGACGAAGCACCAGTCGGCCAGGTGCGCCAGCGAGGTCCACACCTTCTGGCCGTTGAGGATCCACTCGCTGCCGTCCTCCGAGAGCACGGCGGTGGTCTTGACGTTGGCGAGGTCCGAGCCGGCATCGGGTTCGGAGTACCCCTGGCACCAGAGCTCTGTCACGTCGCGGATGCCCGGCAGGAAGCGCTGCTTCTGTTCTTCGGTGCCGAAGGCGATGAGCGTGGGTCCCAGCAGCTGTTCGCCGATGTGGCTGACGCGGATCGGCGCGTCGGCGCGCGCGTACTCTTCGTGGAAGATGACCTGCTGCGTGACGCCGATCTCCCGGCCGCCGTACTCCTTCGGCCAGTCCAGGCAGGTCCAGCCGTGCGCGGCGAGATGGCGGTCCCAGGCGAGGCGGACGTCGAAGGCCTCGTGCTCGCGTCCCGGGCCGCCAAGACCTCGGGCCGCGGCGAACTCGCCGGTGAGGTGCTCGTGGAGCCAGGCCCGGAGCTCGGTCCGGAAAATCTCCGCACGGAACGCCTCGTCCTCGGCGGTGTCGGTGAGCTCCACGGACTCTACCCTACCAATCGTTTGCTTGGTACGGTAGGCCGCGTGGACCTGAGCTTCAGCGCGGCCGAGGACGCGTTCCGGGCGGAGGTGCGCTCCTGGCTGGCCGCCCATGTGCCGCCCGAGCCGCTGCCGTCGATGGACACCGCCGAGGGCTTCGAGGCGCATCGCCGCTGGGAGCTGGACCTGTTCCAGGAGCGGTATTCGGTGGTGTCGTGGCCGACCGAGTACGGCGGCCGCGGCGCCTCGATCACCGAGTGGCTGATCTTCGAAGAGGAGTACTGGGCCGCGGGCAGCCCGGGCCGGGTGTCGCAGAACGGCATCAACCTGCTGGCGCCCTCGTTGCTGGACCATGGGACCGAGGCGCAGAAAGAGCGGTTCCTGCCCGCGATGGCCTCCGGCGAGCAGATCTGGGCGCAGGTGTGGTCCGAGCCGGAGGCCGGATCGGACCTCGCGGCGCTGCGCTCGACAGCGGTGCGGGCGCCGTCGGACGACGGGTGGCTGCTGTCGGGGCAGAAGACGTGGTCCTCCCGGGCGACGTTCGCGGACTGGGGCTTCGGCCTGTTCCGCAGCGACGCGGCCGCCGAGCGTCATCGGGGGCTGACGTACTTCCTGTTCCCCTTGACCGCGCCGGGGATCACGGTGCGCCCGATCCCGCAGTTCGACGGCGAACCCGGCTTCGCAGAGCTCTTCTTCGACGACGTGTACGTCCCGGACACAGACGTGCTCGGCGCGGCCGGCGACGGCTGGAAGGTCACGATGGCCACGGCCGGCAAGGAGCGCGGCCTGTACCTGCGCTCGCCGGGACGGTACCTGGCCACGGCCGAACGGCTGATCGCGTTGTGGAAGCAGGCCGGCAGACCGGCCGAGTTCCGGGACCGGGTCGCCGAGGCCTGGATCGGGGCGCGCGCGTACCGGCTGGCGACGTTCGAGACCGCTGCGCGGATCGCGGACGGCGGAACGCTCGGCGCGGAGACGAGCGTGAACAAGCTGTTCTGGTCGGAGCTCGACCTGGCGATGCACGAGACGGCGCTGGACCTGCTCGGCCCGCACGCCGAGCGCCTGGACTCGGCCTGGATGGACGGCTACCTGTTCGCCCTCGCCGGGCCGATCTACGCGGGAACCAACGAAGTGCAGCGCAATGTGGTCGCCGAGCGGGTGCTCGGCCTGCCGAGGGGGGCGCGGTGAGATTCGCTCTGACCGGGGAGCAGCGCGACTTCCGCGATGCTGTCGACTCTTTGTTGCGCGACGCGGACGGCATCGCCGCGGCCCGCGCCTGGGCCGCCGGCGACACCAAGCCGGGACTGGAGATCTGGCGCGGCCTGGCCGGGATCGGGATGCACTCGCTGGCGGGCGAGTACCCGGTGGAACTGTGCGCGGCGATGGAACGGGTCGGCTACCACGCGGCGCCCGGGCCGTATCCGGAATCCCTGGCGGTGGCGACGGTACGGCCCGACTGGCGCGAGCGCATCGCCGCCGGCGCGATCGCCACCGCCGCCATGCCGCCGGTCGCGCCCTGGGCGCCGAACGCCGACGTCGCGAGTCTTTGCCTGTCGGTGACCGTCGCGGGGCCGGCCGCCTCGCTGGATCCGACCCGGTCGCTGTTCGCCGTCGAGGGCGCGTCGCCGAACGAGCTCCTGCTCGACACCGCCGCGCTGCTCACGGCCGCGCAGCTGCTCGGCCTCGGCCGGGCCGCGCTCGACATGACCGTCGCCTACGCCAAACAGCGCGTGCAGTACGGCCGCGTCATCGGCGAATACCAGGCGGTCAAGCACCGCCTCGCCGACGCGCACACCGGCCTGGAGTTCGCGCGTCCCCTCCTCTTCGCCGCCGCCCTGAACTCCGACTCGGGCGACATCTCCGCGGCGAAGGCCGCCGCGAGCGACGCCGCCTACCGCGCGGCCCGTGCCGCGCTCCAGCTCCACGGCGCCATCGGCTACACCGACGAGTACGACCTGTCCGTCTTCTTCAAGAAGATCAGGGCACTCCACTCCGCCTGGGGAAGCCCTTCCTTCCACCGTGAGCGGCTGCTCCACCACATAGCAAGATCCCCACGGGTAGGGTGAGGTCCAGGCAAGAGTGGGGCTACCCCCATCGTCCCGACCCCCGTCGCCGAGCCACCATCTACTCATGACCTTCGACGCCACCCCGCCCCGCGCCCCGATCGGCGCCCTGCGGATCAGCACCATCGCCATGGCCGGCGTGATCGTGGCGGTGGGCGTTCCGGCCGCCACCGCGGCGTTCGCGATGTCCTCGCAGGTGATCGACCAGCAGCAGCTGGTCGGGATCAGCGCGGCGGGCCCGATCACCCGGGTCGTGATCGCCGATTCGGAGAGCGACGTGCACATCTCCGCGACCGACACGGCCGGCGGGGTGAGCGGGCAGGCCGTGGTGCAGTGGAAGGGCAAGAACGGCAAGCGGGCCGAGCTGCGGCAGAGCGTCGCGGACGGGGTCCTGACCCTGGCCAAGGACTGCTCCGGCGGCGGATGCGGGCCGGTCGACATCACGCTGTTGGTGCCGCGGGACATCGCCGTCCAGGCCGCCACCTCCGACGGCGGGATCAGCGTCTCCGGCGTCACCGGCGCGGTGGACCTGAGGACGTCCAACGGCGGCATCGACGCCGTCGGCCTCGGATCCGGCGACGCCTCCTTCCACACGTCGGACGGCAGCATCGACGCCTCCTTCACCGGCGCGCCGGCCCGGATCACCGCGGTCACCAGCAACGCCGCCGTGACGGTCGCCACCGACGGCCGGACCAAGTACTACGACTCAGTGCGAACCACCAACGGCAACCGGTACCTGACGAACGTGCAGGACCGTGACGCAGCCGGCGAGATCGACGTGACCACCACCAACGGCGACGTGACCGTCAGTTAGATGCAGAGGCCCCGACATGAGCTCTGAACCCACTCCGTCCCGCCGCCCGATCGCGGCCCTGCGAGTCAGCACGGTCGCGCTGATCGGCGTCGTCGCCGCCGTCGCGGTGCCCGCCGCGGCCGCCTCGGTCGTCCTGTCCGGCAGCCTCGACAGCCAGCAGAAGCAGCAGGATCTCAGCCAGGCCGACCGCGTCACCAGGGTCGTGATCGTCGACCAGGACAGCTCCGTCCGGATCACCGGCAACGCGGCGCTGTTCGGCGTGACCGGCCACGCCACTGTGAACTGGCACGCCTTCGGCAGCAGCGCCACCAACGCCAAGGTCGTCCAGCAGTACGCGGACGGCGTGCTGACGCTGACCAAGGACTGCGCCCGCACCGACTGCCACGCGGACATCGACATCCAGGTGCCGCCGACCGTGTCGGTCCTGGTGACCACGAGCAACGCCGGCGTCTCCGTCAGCAACGTCTCCGGCGGTGTGGAACTGCACGACGCGAACGCCTCCATCACGGCGAAGCAGCTCGGCGCCGGGGACGCGTGGATGGAGACCTCCAACGCCCCGATCAGCGCCACGTTCGCCGGCGGGCCGAAGAACATCTTCGCGCACACGAGCAATGCGCCGATCTCCATCACCACCGACGGCCGCACGACGTACTACGACAAGCTCCAGACCTCGAACGCCGACACCCACCCTGACAACTCGAACCAGGACCGCCGCTCGGACAACGAGATCGACGCGCAGACCAGCAACGCGCCCATCACCGTCAAGTAGCGCTTAAGAGGGTGCGCGGATTGTTCGTGGGCTGACAGGCACAGGCGTTTCTTGACGGCTTCGCGCAGGGTTGGCGGGATCCGTTGGTGGCGCGAGTTGGGGGTGGTGCTGGTTTCGCGGGGCGGCGGTGGTGTGGGTAGGTGGTCGGCTCTACTGCGACAGGCAAGGGCAACTGCGACAGGCAAGGTCAAGGGCAAGAGCTGAAGAGCGCCTCCGGCGGCGCCTGCGCGGCGAGCGGCCTCGCTCCGGGGAGTGGGGGCCGCGCTGCTGGCTGCCGGTCGTTGCTTGTGGTCGCCTCTGTCCCGGATTCCCCGCCGCTTCGTCGCCCGGAGGGAACCATCCCGGCCTGGGCGGTGTCAAGCCGGATCACACGCTGCTGTGGTCTTGTATCAGCGGCTTGACACCGCCCAGTCCGGGATGGTTGTGCAAGCACCGCCGAAGCGACGGGGAATCCGGGACAACCCCGGCCTGTGGTGTGGACTCGGTCCACTCGGTGAGGCACAGCGGCGGCGAGGCGGTGTGTGCACAAGGTGCGGGAACTCTTCCCACAGGTGGGTTTGTCCCGGATTCCCCGTTGCTTCGGCGGGCGAAGCCAAGCAGGCCGGGCCGGTGGTGTCAAGTCGCTGATACTGGACCAACAGCTCTGCGATCCGACTTGATACCACCGGACCGGTCTGCTTCCGTAAGGCAACGAAGCGACGGGGAATCCGGGACAGAGGCGACCACAAGCAACAACCGCCGCCCGACTACGCGGCCCCCACTCCCCGGAGCGAGGCCGCTCGCCGCGCAGGCGCCGCCGGAGGCGCTTTTGACCTTGACTGTCGCTTTTGCTCTTGACTGTGGCTTTAGGCTCGCCCACCTGCCCACACCACCGCCGCCCCGCGAAACCAGCTCCACCCTCGAACCGCGCCGCCAGCGGATCCCGCCAACCATGCGCGAAGCCGTCAAGAAACGCCTGCAAGCCACCCACCCCAGCCACACCCACACGAAGAACTCACCCACACTAGGTCAGGAGCGCCCTAAATCCCGCCCGAGTCCGGCCCGCACCGCGGCGAACACCGTGGCGCGGGTCTGCTCGGCGGTCGGGTGCGGCATGTTCAGGAAGCCGTGGAACATGCCCTCGACCTGGATGTGGTCCACGGTGACGCCGGCCGCGGCGAGCTTGGCGGCGTAGGCGTCGCCCTCGTCCCGCAGGGGGTCGTGCTCCGCGGTGACGACGCACGCACGCGGCAGGCCGCTGTGGTCCGGCGCGTTGATCGGCGACATGTGCGGATCGGAGACGTCGGCGCCCCGCACGTACTGCTCGTGGAACCACGTCATGTGCTGCGTGGTGAGGAAGAAACCGATGCCGTTCTCCTCCCGCGAGGGATAGCCGTCCTCGGCGAGGTCGACCGAGGGATAGACGAGCAGCTGGTAGGCGATCGCAGGGCTCGGATGTCCCTGGGCCGCGCGGTCCCGGGCCATCAGCGACACCACCGCCGCGAAGTTGCCGCCGGCGCTGTCCCCGGCGACGGCCAGGCGTGCGGGGTCCACACCGAGCTCCGCGGCGTGCGCCGAGACCCACGTGGTGGCCGCGTAGGCGTCTTGAAGCCCGCCGGGGTACGGCGTCTCCGGCGCGAGCCGGTACTCCACCGAGACCACCGTCGCGCCGGCGGTCTGGGCGAGTTCGCGGCAGAAGTTGTCGTACAGAGCGACGTTGCAGATGGTGAAGCCGCCGCCGTGGAAGAACACGACGACCGGCGTCACAATGTCCTGATCCGCGACCGGCCGATATATCCGGACGGGGATCTCCGGCGCGCCCTCGGGACCGGGGATGGCCCTGTCCACGACCGACGGCAGTTCCACCACGACCGGCAGATCCGGGGCCAGAGCGAGGATCTCGCGCGCCTCGACCGGGTCCGTGACGCTGCCGCCGAGGTCCGGGAAGACCATGGTGAGCGCGTCCACGATGGCACGGGCATACGGATCGAGCGTCATCGGCTCTCGTCCTTCCGGAAGCGGGGGATCACGTGGGCGCCCCACTGGCGGATGGTCTCCATCGCGGCGCCATGCGGGACGGTACCCATCTGGATCAGGCAGATCACCTCGTCGACGCCGATGTCCGCCAGGTGCTCCACGTATTCGACGGCCCGCGCCGCCGTGCCGTAGGCGTGGTCCACGTTGTAGGTGCCGGTGGAGCTCGGGCGGACCGGGATGTTCGCCTCGTGCAGCTTGGCGACGGCGGCTTCCTTCTCCGAGCGGAGTACGGCCGCGTTGTCGTCGTCCTCGGTGTCCTCCGACGGTTCGGGGCCGCCGCCGTACCAGTGCAGGATCGACTCGGCGAAGAACCGCTGGCCCCGCGCGCCGATCCGGAAGGCCAGATCGCCGTCGTCGGCCACGATCGTCGGGCACAGCGCGGCGAAGTGGTCGTTGCGGACCGCCGAGACGAACCTCTCGCCGGTGCGCTCGGCGATCGCCGCGTCGTAGACCTTCCGCATCGCGGCGATCTCCTGTGCGCCGGCGAAGCCCAGGACGAGCGCGCCGATGCCGTAGTCGGCCGCGGTGCTCAGGGTCGCAGCCTTCGAGCACGCCATGAACAGCGGCGGATGCGGCGTCTGGACCGGCCGGGGCAGCACCTGACCCGGGCCGATGTCGAGCAGTCCGTGCCACTGGAACTGCTCGGTGGTCCAGCAGTTCCCTATGATCCGCAAGGCTTCCTCGACCTGTGTGGAGGTCGAGTCGGGGTCCACGCCGCACATCGCCATCTCCTGCCGGGTCGCGCCCCGGCCCGCGCCGAGGTCCAGCCGGCCGCCGGAGAGCACGTCGAGCATCGCGGCGCGCTCGGCCACGCGGATCGGATGGCCGTAGCCGAAGGGGAGGCAGACGACGCCGTGGCCGAGGCGGATGCGGCTGGTCTTGGCCGCGACGTGGGCCAGGAAGACATCGGGTGCTGACATGTGGGCGTAGCGCAGCAGGGAGTGGTGCTCGACGGCCCAGACCCGGTCGAAGCCTGCGGCCTCGGCGGCCACGGCCTGTTCGACGCAGTCGGCCAGGGTGACGCGTTCGCGCTCGGGGGTGGGGTCGGCGAGCTGGGCCTCGAAGATCACGGAGAACCGCACAGCGCCTCCCAGTGTCCTTATTCCTATTAGAAACATGCTGCGTATCGCATGGAAGCCCGGCGCGCGCGAGGAGTCAAGGGCGGTCGGGAACGGCTACTGTTGCCGTCGTGGCCCCTCAATCACAGGACGAACCGGTGGAGACCGGGACCGACACCGCCGATCCCCGGCTGCCGGCGACCAGCTGGGCGGTGCTCGGCATGCTGTCGTTCGAGCAGGAGCTGTCCGGCTACGACATCAAGAAGTGGGCCGACTCCTCGCTGCGGCTCTTCTACTGGTCGCCGTCGTTCAGCCAGATCTACAGCGAGCTCAAGCGGTTGGAGAAGCACGGGTATGTGACGTCGCGGACCGTGATGCAGGACGAGGTGCGCGGCAAGCGCGTGTACTCGATCACGGACTCCGGGCGCGAGGCAGTACAGACCTGGGCCCAGACCGCGCCGGTCGAAGTGCCGGTGCTGAAGCACGGGGTGCTTCTCCGAGTCTGGCTGGGGCATCTGACGGAGCCCGAGCGGCTGCGCGAGATCGTGGCGGAGCACCGCGACAACTCCGAGCGGCGGCGGGCCGAGGCCGCGGTGGACGTCGAAGCCGCGCACGACGAGACGGCGTGGGCGTATCCCGAGATCGCGTTGAAGTGGGCCCAGCGGTATCACGCGGCGGAGCGGGATCTGGCCGAGCAGATGCTGCGCGACCTCGACGAACTGGAGGCCTCCGGGCGTGCCACGAAACCGGTGAGAACCGAACAGCGTCCGTGATCTGTCCATGATCTGAGACATCGTTGCTCAGTATGCGGGCACGGGTGGACACTCGGAGCATGGTCAACGTGCACGAGGTGATCGACGACAAGCTCCGCAAGTTCATCGAGGCACAGCCGCTGTTCTTCGTGGCGACCGCGCCGCTGGCCGCCGACGGCCACGTCAACCTCTCGCCGAAGGGCACCCGCGGCTCGCTGGCGGTCCTCGGCCCGGACCGGCTGGCGTACCTGGACCTCACCGGCAGCGGCGCGGAGAGCCTGGCGCACCTGCGGGAGAACGGCCGCATCACGGTCATGTGGGCGGCGTTCGAGGGGCCGCCGAACATCGTGCGCGTGCACGGCACCGGCGAGGTGCTGTGGCGCGACGACCCGCGCTGGGCGGAGTACGTCGGGCTGTTCCCGGCCGCGTCCGACCCCGGCGCGCGGGCCATCGTCCTGGTCCGGGCCAAGCGGGTCAGCGACTCGTGCGGCTACGCGGTGCCGTTCATGGAGTACCAGGGCGAGCGGCGGCTGCTCGCCGAGTACTTCGGGCGGCGCGACGAGGGGTTCCACGTCGACTACGTGGCGCGCAAGAACGCGACGAGCATCGACGGGCTGCCGGCGGTGCCGGTGGAGACGCTGCGCGCTTCGCAGTAGGCGGCTCTGGCGAGGTAGACCTCGCCGGCCGAACGGCTATGGTCAGGCCGCTCTGGCGGGTTGGCACGAAGCGGGCTACGGTCCGCGGCATGCGCTTCGACCCCGAACAGGAAGAACTCCGGCGGACGGTGCGGACGCTGCTGGAGCGGGCCGCCGGCGGCGACGTGTGGCGGTTGCTCGCCGAGCAGGTCGGAGCGCTCGGCCTCGCGGTCCCCGAGGAGTACGGCGGCGCCGGCTTCTCGGTGCTGGAGACGCACGTGGTGCTCGAGGAGCTCGGGGCGGCCCTGGCGGCGCCCGGGTTCTTGAGCACCACGCTGGCCGCGCAGGCGATCCTGGCCGGGGACTCGGCGGCGCCGGACGTGGAACTCGCGGCCAAGGCGGAGCTGCTGCCGGGGATCGCCTGCGGTCAGACGCGCGCGACGGTCGTGTGGGGCGGCGCGGTCGGGACTCCGGGCGAGACCACGGTCGCGGCATCGGCCGAGATCTCAGCCGGGACTCCGGGCAGCGGCGGCGGTTGGCGGCTGACCGGAGCGGGAGAACATGTGCTGGATGCCGGGGATTCGGACCTGTTCGTGGTTCGGGCACGGGTACCCGGCCATGGCGAGGCCGGCCGACAGCCGGCCGCGACCGGCTTGTTCGTCGTCGCGGCCGCCGATGCGGCGGTCGATGTGGTCGAGACCGTTGATCCGGGGCGCCCGCAGGCACGCGTCGAGTTCGAGCACTCCCCCGCGACACTGCTCAGTACCCAGGCTCCATGGGACCGGATCCTCGACCTCGCCTGCGTCGCGCTCTCGGCCGAGCAGGTCGGCGCGGCGCAGCGTGCCTTCGATCTGACGCTCGCCTATGCCAAGCAGCGCGTGCAGTTCGGACGGCCGATCGGCTCGTTCCAAGCGGTGAAGCACCGTCTCGCCGACATGTTCGCCCTGCTGGAGTCCGCACGTTCCGCCTCCTATGCCGCTGCTTTCGCCGCCGCGTCAGGACACGAACTCACTGTCGCCGCCTCGCGGGCCAAGGCCTACTGCTCCGAGGCGTTCTCGACCATCGCCGGCGAGGCGATCCAGCTCCACGGCGGCATCGGCATCACGTGGGAGCATCCGATCCATCTCTACTTCAAGCGCGCGCACGTCACCTCGCAGCTCTTCGGCAGTCCTGCCTGGCACCGAAGTCGTTACGCACGGGCCGTGGGGATAGCCGCCTGAAAACGAGAATCCCCGGGCCGCCCGAAGGCCCGGGGATCGGAGTATCCGGTGCTAAGCGGATTGCTGCAGCTCCGCGAGTGCCGGCTCGGCCTCGATCAGGTCCGGCAGGTCCGCGTCGCCCTCGTCGGCGGTGTAGTCGGCGCTCTGCGTCTCGTCGACGCCGTCGGCGACCTTCAGGGCGCGGAACACGAAGGTCAGCACGACCGCGACGAGCAGGTTCAGCACCAGTGCGGTGATGGCGATGTACGCGTACAGATGCGTGCCCGGGACCTTCGCGATCTGGTTGCCGAAGTGCTGCTGCGTCACCACCGTCGTGCTGCCGGCGGCGAACTTCTTCTGCTGCCAGGCCACCACGACGCCGTAGATCACGCCGGTCCAGAGCCCGATGACCAGCGCCCAGCGGTGGAACCAGCGGTTGAACAGGCCGATCACGATCGCCGGGAAGGTCTGCAGGATCAGCACGCCGCCGAGCAGCTGGAAGTTGATCGCGCTGGTCGCGTCCAGGCCCAGGACGAAGGCCAGGGCGCCGAACTTCACCAGCAGCGACACCGTCTTGGACACCTGCGCCTGCTGGTGCGGGGTCGCGTCGGGCTTGATGAAGTCCACGAAGATGTTGCGGGTGAACAGGTTCGCCGCCGCGATCGACATGATCGCCGCCGGGACCAGGGCCCCGATCGCCACCGCCGCGAAGGCGACGCCGGCGAACCAGGACGGGAAGACCGCGTCGAACAGCGCCGGGACCGCGCGCTGCGCGTTGCCGCCGAGGTGGCCCTTCGCGGTGCCGTTGAACCCGACCGCCAGAGCCATGTAGCCGAGCAGCGCGATGAAGCCCAGCACCAGCGAGTACAGCGACAGGCCCGCGAGGTTCTTGCGGACCGTGTTGCGGCTCTTGGTGGACAGCACGCCGATCTGCGCGTGCGGGTACATGAACAGCGCCATCGCCGAGCCCAGCGCGAGCGTGGCATACGGGAAGGCGTTGGTCTTGCCATTGGCGTCGTTCAGGGACAGGAAGCCGGGCTTGGTCTTGCCGGTGGGTCCGGAGGAGGCCAGGTGGAAGATGCCGTGCCAGCCGCCGGTGATGCGGGTCGGGATGTAGATGACCGCGACGATGATGACCAGGTAGATCAGGAAGTCCTTGACGAACGCGATCACCGCCGGGGCGCGCAGGCCCGAGGTGTAGGTGAACGCCGCCAGCACCGCGAAGGCGATGAACAGCGGGAGGTCCTTGGTGAAGGTCGAGGAGCCCTTGCCGCCGATGCCGATCACGTCCAGGCAGGCCTGGATGCCGACCAGCTGCAGCGCGATGTACGGCATCGTCGCCACCACGCCGACGATCGCGACCGCCAGGCCCAGGGACTTGGATCCGTAGCGCCCGCGGGCGAAGTCGGCCGGGGTGACGTAGCCGCGCTTGCGCGAGACCGACCACAGCCGGGGCAGGAACAGGAAGACCAGCGGCCACACGATGATCGTGTACGGCACGGCGAAGAAGCCGAACGCGCCGGCGGTGAGCGCCGCGGGCACCGCGACGAACGTGTACGCGGTGTACAGGTCGCCGCCGAGCAGGAACCAGGTGATCCAGCCGCCGAAGCTGCGGCCGCCCAGGCCCCACTCCTCCAGGTGGTTGGCCTCGCGGGCCTTGCGCCAGCGCGCGGCCAGGAAGCCGAGCACGGAGACCAGCAGGAAGAAGAAGACGACGACGGCCAGTTCGGTCTTGTTGATGCCGTGCGTGCCGACGTCGGGGGTCGGGACCTTCGAGGCGGTCAGGCGAGGCGTCATACCGAGTCCCCTTCCTCGGGCTGGTTCTCGGACGGGCTCTCGGGCCGGTTCTCGGACATCTCAGCGGCCGCGATCTGGTCGATCTGGTCGACCACCGCGGCGGGCACCGGCTTGCGGGCCAGTTCCTCGCGGCGTACGACGACGTATGCCAGGGCCATGAGGGCGGCCGTCACCGCGACCCACAGCAACTGCCACCAGAAGAAGAACGGAAAGCCCGCGACCTCCGGCTTGTCCTTGTCGAAGATCGGCACCCACAACACCGCGACGAAGGGCACGATGACGCAGACCGCCGCGATGAGGCGGGCCGGTGTCACCACCGGCCCTCTAGTACTCAGCTCGTTCTCTGACATGAGACGAGACCCCTCCCGTTTACGTAGGGAAACTGCGCCGAAATCTAATCGCAAGGCGCGCGTCCGATCAGGGGCTCGTTGACAACGACTCGGTAACGGATGCTACGTGTCTCATCCATTGATCTGTATTCATCCAACAACCAGTGTGAACTGCTGAAGCGCGTGTCGGAAGGCTGTCGGCTCGATGCTCAACGGTTCGGAGTAAGGCTGAGACAAGCCGATGACGATCAGGATCCCCAGACCCACCATCGCCCCGAGGCCGGACAACACGATCACGTTACGGCCGTTGGCCGTCAGTCCGACCAGCGGCGGGTAGGCGACCAGCAGGATCGCGGCGATCACCATCGCGATGTACAGCAGCGAGGGCATGGAGTAGTTGACGTCGGCGGCGCGGATCAGCCGCTTGGAGTAGACGTCGTCCAGGGCGGCGGCGACGTCGGCCCGGTCCTTCTCGTCGGCGGCGGTGGCCGGGCGGATCGCGCCGACCGCAACGCGCAGGCCGTCCAGCGCGGCGGCGGCGGTGTCCGAGGTCTGATGGCGGCCCATCGCCGGCCAGTCGTCGGCCACGACCTCGTTCGCGTACATGGTCAGGCCCGCGCGCACCCGGTCGCGGTCGGCCGGCTGGAGTTTGCCGGCCAGCCAGTACGCGGTGGTCACGGACCGGGCCTCGTCGTACGTGTGCTGACGGTCGGTGTTGTAGGTCGACCAGGTGCTGGCGATGAGGAACGCGGTCAGCAGGATGAACGAGGACAGCAGGGCACTGCCGACGACCGACAGGGCCTGCGGATTGTGCGAACCGGACACCGCGCGCTCGGAGCGCCCGAGCAGCCGGGCCAGTCCGACCGCGACGATCACGCCGACGCCGAGGGCGACGATCGCCCAGAACTCCATCATGGTCTGCCTCCTGTCGCCGGCCCCGAAGGACCGGAGGGTCCGCCGACGGCCCCGCCGGCCGCGGCGGCCGCCGCGATGGTCGCGGGGACCATCAGGGCGACGAGTGTGGTCAGGCCCCAGTCGGGGTCCGGGTCCGGCCGGTCCGGCGGCGGCGCCGCGGCGGCCGGCGCGATCGCGGGGATCGCAGGCTTCCGCGGAGGCGGCGACGGCGGCACGGCGCGGTGCACCGGGGCCGGCGGCACCGGCCGGGGAGGCGGCGTGGGGCGCGGGGGCGGCTTCGGTGTGGGCTTCGGGGGCGGCGGCGGTGTCGGCCGCGGAGATGGAGCCGGGGCCGGAGTCGAAGGCGGTGGCGCCGGTGGCGTGGTGGTGGGATGCGGCAGCGGGAGGTGCTGGTGGAACGAGGGCCCGAAGGGGAGGCCCGGTTCCACCGGCAGCTCGGAGGACGGCGGTGATGGCTGCCCTCCCGTCGGAGTGGGGAGCGGGGGCGACGGCGGTGACGGATCGTCGGCGGGCTGCCCCACGAGCGAAGAACTCGCGAATCTCGGGGACGGGTGTATCCCGGCCAGGCCGAGCCCCAGTCCCGCCCCCACCCCGATCCCGAGCACCGCGACCTGGACGGACACCGCGACCCCGGCGCCGAGTCTGCTGCGAACCACGGCTGTACCGCCTCCGTTCCCCCACCAGGGTCCTGATACCGAAAGGGCCCGGCCGGCGGCGCACTCTCCCGCGCTCCCCCGACGCTCCCCGACACTCCCCAGACACTCCCCGACACTCCCCCGCGAACCCGTCCGGCCTCGGCGTCGTGGACCACGGCCGGAGCACGCGGTCCACGACGCCGTCCCCGCCTGCCCCGCTGACTGCTACTGACCGCGGCTGACTGCGATGGCCGGACCTGTCGTTTCTGTGATAGCCGAATTGGGCGGCCAGTACCGAAAAGTCCCTCTATCGAGTGGCGCAATGCCGCGGGGGCGCACCAACGCCGTCAAAAGCCGCCGGGCGCTTAGACTCTCGGGCATGTCGCGCTCCAAGACTCCGAAGGAACCCCCTGCCGAACCCGACGATCAGGACGACTGGGAGCTGCTCCGCGATCTGGACCGCCGCAACGCCTTCCAGCTCCTGGTCGGCGGGACCCCGCATTCGCACGTCGACCTCGACGACCCGACGTACCTGGAGTACGAGTACGTGCGGCAGATCGCGCACCTGGTGGACCTGGCGGCCGAGGAGCGTGCGCCGCTTCGGGTCCTGCACCTGGGCGGCGGCGGTCTGACGCTGCCCCGCTACATCGCCGTCACGCGTCCGGGCTCGGGCCAGCAGGTGGTGGAGATCGAGGGCAAGCTGCTGGACTTCGTCCGCACCGAGCTGCCGCTGCCGCGCAACGCCCGCGTGCGGCTGCGGACCGGCGACGCGCGGGACGTGCTGAGCCGGGTCCCGGAGGGCGCCTTCGACCTGACGGTCAGCGACGTGTTCGCCGCCGCGCGCATCCCGCGGCACCTGACGTCCGTGGAGTACTACGGCCTGGCCAAGCGCGCGCTGCGGCCGACCGGCGTGCACGCTGTGAACCTCGCCGACGGCGACAGCGGCGGCCTGATGTTCACCCGGCGCCAGGTCGCCAACGCCAAGCAGCACTTCGCGCACGTCGTGCTGATCGCCGACCCCGGCATCCTGCGCGGCCGCAAGTTCGGCAACCTCATCCTGCTGGCCTCCGACGTCCCGCTGCCGGTGGACGGCCTCATCCGGCGCGCCGCCTCCGACCCGTTCCCGAGCCGCGTGGTGCGCGGCCAGGACCTGGTCGACTTCCAGGGCGGCGCCAAGCCGGTGCCGGACGACGAGGCGCACCCCTCGCCCGCGCCGCCGGCCGACGCGTTCTGAGGGTGCGCAGGCCCATGGCGCTTTGCCATACCCGCCGGTAACTTGGCGCCATGCGCCGCACCGTCTACACCGAGGACCACGAAGCCTTCCGCGCCATGCTGCGCGACTTCATCGCCAAGGAGGTCGTGCCGGTCTACCCCGAGTGGGAGAAGGCCGGCCACCCGCCGCGCGAGTTCTACCACCGGCTCGGGGAGCTCGGCGTGTTCGGGATCGAGGTGCCCGAGGAGTACGGCGGGGCGGGGCTGAGTACCTTCAAGTACCAGGCGATCGTGATCGAGGAGACCACGCGCGCCGGTGTGACGTTCGGCACCACGACCGTGCACGTCGGGCTGATCCTGCCCTACCTGCTGGCCTACGCCACCGAGGAGCAGAAGGCGCGGTGGCTGCCCGGGTTCCTGTCCGGGGAGATGATGACGGCCATCGCGATGACCGAGCCCGGGACCGGTTCAGACCTGGCCGGGATCCAGACCACCGCGAAGCTGTCCGAGGACGGCCGGCACTACGTCCTGAACGGCGCGAAGACGTTCATCACCGGCGGCGCGCTGGCGGACATGGTGCTGGTGGTGGCGCGCACCGCGCCGGCGGCGCCGGAGGACCGGCGCGGCGGCCTGTCGATCCTGTGCGTGGACACCAAGGCGGCCGGGTACGCGGTCGGGCGCAAGCTGGACAAGATCGGATTGAAGACCTCTGACACCGCCGAGCTGTCGTTCACCGACGTGCTGGTCCCGGTGGAGGATCTGCTCGGCGAGCCGGGCAAGGGCTTCTCGTACCTGACCCACAACCTGCCGCAGGAACGGCTGGCGATCGCGGTCGGCGGCTACGCCTCGGCATCGGCGGCGTTGCAGTTCGCGCTGGACTACGTCCGCGAGCGCACCGTGTTCGGCACCTCGGTGGCCTCGTTCCAGAACACCAAGTTCGTGCTGGCCGAGTGCGCGACGGAGGTCGAGGCGGCGCAGTGCATGGTGGACCGGGCGCTGGAGCTGCACGAGGCCGGCGAGCTGTCGGTCGCCGACGCCGCGAAGGTCAAGCTGTTCTGCACGGAGGCCGCCGGGCGCGTCATCGACAAGTGCCTGCAACTGCACGGCGGCTACGGCTACATCACCGAGTTCCCGATCGCGCGGTTGTACGCGGACACCCGCGTGTCCCGGATCTACGGCGGTACCAGCGAGGTGATGAAGACCATCATCGCCAAGTCGCTGGGGTTGTAGGGCTCAGCTTGTAGGGCTCACGTCACATCGGTGCGCGTCGCGTCGATCTGTTCGTAGGCCTTGGTCTCGACGATTCGCCGCATCGCGTCGAACGCGTCCCACACGTCAACGAACCGCGTCGTGGCCGGGGCCATGCCCAGGCGCACCCGGTCCGGGTTCCGGAAGTCGGGGATGACGTTGTGCTCCTCGATCAGCGCCCGGCAGATGCGGTAGGCCTCCGGGTGCCGCACTGAGACGTGGCTGCCGCGCACCGCGAAGTCGCGCGGGCTGCCCAGTGTGAAGCCGAGGGGGGCCAGCCAGGCGTCGAACAGCTCGATGGCGAACTCGGTGAGCGCGACGCCCTTGTCCCGCAACGGCTTGATGCCGACCTCGGCGAGCACCTGGGCTCCGGCGTCCACCAGCGAGACGCCGACGACCTGCGGGGTGCCGACCAGGAAGCGGGTCGCCGAGGGCTGCGGGTCGTAGCCCTGGCCCATCGCGAACTGGTCGCGCTGGCCGTACCAGCCCCAGATCGGCTGGCGGACGGAGTCGATGAGCGAGGCGCTGGCGTACAGGAAGGCCGGGGATCCGGGTCCGCCGTTCAGGTACTTGTAGGTGCAGCCGACGGCGAAGTCGGTCCCGCTGGCGTCCAGCTCGATCGGGACCGAGCCCGCCGAGTGGCACAGGTCCCACAGCACCAGCGCGCCGGCCTCGTGCACGACCTGGTTCACCGCGGTCAGGTCGGCCAGCGCCGAGGAGCGGTAATCCACCTGCGACAGCGAGACCAGCGCGGTGCGCTCGTCCACGACCGCGCGGAGCTGGTCGGCGGTGGGGCCGAGGAGCTCGTCGAACTCGACCAGCTTCAGCTCCAGGCCGCGGGCCTGGGCCAGCCCTTCCAGGACATAGCGGTCGGTCGGGAAGTTGTGCAGGTCGCTGATGATCACGTCGCGGCCGGGACGAGCGTCGAGCGCGGCGGAGGCGAGCTTGTAGAGGTTCACCGACGTGGAGTCGGAGACGACGACCTGCCCGGGGGCGGCGCCGAGGAAGTGCTCACCGAGGAAGTCCCCGACGGTCTGCGGCAGCGTCTGCCACCGTTCGTTCCAAGACCGGATCAGCCGGTCGCCCCACTCGCCGGCCACGACTTCCTGGACCCGCTCCAAGGATGCCTTGGAGAGCCGGCCGAGGGAGTTGCCGTCGAGGTAGACGAGCGTTTCGTCGGGGATCACGAAGCGGGTGCGCAGAGGAGCCAAAGGATCGGTCGCGTCACGGTGCTCCGCGTCATCGCGGGAGTGAGCTGTGGTGTCGGGCACGTGATCAGATTAGGCGAGGCCCGGCCCGGGCGGCCAGATCTCCACCAGGTCCCCCGGCGCGAGCCCCAGCGAGCGCTCGATGTCGCCGGGCGCGGTCTCCCGCAGGTGGCGGGCCACGGTCTCGGTGAGTTCGCGCCAGTAGCCGCGCAGCGTGGACTCCGACAGATGCAGGGCGCGGCTCATCTCGGCATAGGTCTGACCCCGCGCGCGGCCGGCCAGGACCTGGCACTGCCGGGGCGACAGGATGGTCAGCGATCCTCGCCGGACCAGCAGCTCGGTGAGGGCGATCATCGCCTGCGGGATCACGACCCGGCCGGCGGCGACCTGGACGATGGCCGCGGCGGCCTCCGGGAGCGGAGCGGACTTGCGGATCAGGCCGCGAGCGCCGGCGGCGAGGCAGGCGGCCAGGACGAACCGGCGTTCCTCCTGGGTGTAGAGGCAGACGCGGTAGCCGGATTCGGCGAGCGCGGCGACGGCCGGGACGCCCTGGAGCGCGTCGCGCTGGTGGTCGTTGACCAGGTGGAGGTCGAGCACGACGACGTCGGCGCCGGGCCGGGCCCGCAACAGGTCTTCCACGCGCGCGAAGGTCGCGACGAACTCGATGGCGGGCAGGCCGAGGCGGATGGCGGTCGCGTCCTCGACCAGGATCGCGGTCGGTGCGCCGGGCCCGGCCTGCGGCTCGGCGGCAGGCGCGGCGGCAGGGGATTCAGCGGTCGGCGCGACGGCGGGTGCGGCGGCAGGCTCGGCGGCAGGCGATTCAGCGGTCGGCGCGACGGCGGGTGCGGCGGCAGGCTCGGCGGCAGGCGATTCAGCGGTCGGCGTCGTGCCGGTCATCCCCATGACTCCCCCTCGATCTCGATCCTCGTTCCGAGCCCCGGCGTCGAGGCGATCCGCGCGGCCAGGCCGTGCCGCCGCGTCTCGGCCAGCACCTGGCGTCGCAGCCCGGTTCCGAGCCGGACGCTCGCCGGGTCGAATCCGACGCCGTCGTCGCGGATCGTGACGATCCAGCGTCCCGCCACGGCACCGGCGTTGGCGTCGGCGTCGGCGTCGGCGTCGGCGTGCACGACCACCATGCTCGCGCGCGCATGGCTGCGGACGTTGTGCAGAGCCCCTGTGACGGCCCCGCGCACCGCTTCGCCCTCGGCGATGCCGACCGTCACTCCCTCCGCGAGGTCGAGCGCCGGCTCGAGTCCGAGATCGGCGAACCCGGTCATCGCGGTTCGCAGGACATCGCACAGCAGGACCCTGTCATCGGCGACTTCCATCGTCCCGGCTCTGCCGGCTCCCGGCCCGCCGAGGTAGGCCCGCATCCGCCGCACCTCCGCGTTCGCCTGCTCCCGCAGCTGGTCGCGGGTCGCGGGCGGCACCGTCGCGTCGGCGAGCAGCTGCATGATCGTGACGGCGTCGTGCATCGTCAGCCGCGCGCGGTGTTCCTCCTCAAGCCGTGCCAGTTCCGCGACCCGTGCCCGGGCCTCGTCGGCGTCGGCGGCCAGCTTGGTGACGTATCGCAGCACCACCCGCGCGACCGCCCCGAAGACCAGCAGGCTCAGCGTGTCGCTGGCGATGGTCGTCCGGTTGCCGGCCGTGGCGGAGTCGACGACGAAGAACAGGTAGGCCGCGGTGAGGGCGCCGACGGCGCTCAGCCAGGCCGCGATCCGCAGACCGCCCAGCGACAGCACCACGGCCAGCGTGTAGCCGGGCGCCCAGCCGACCCACGACCCGACGCGGTCCTCGGCGGGGACGGCCGCCACACCGAGCACCAGGAACACGACGGCCAGCGCCACGTCGGCCGCCGCCGCGCGTGGGCCCAGCGGGCGGCGGATCAAGAAGGTGCAGACAGCCGCGACGCCGCCAGCGGCCACCGCTCCGGTCACCCACAGCACGGCGTACAGGTGCGGCCGGGGGCTGAGCGCCAGACCGGTCGGCAGCGCCGGGATCATCTGCAGCACCGTCGCCAGCCGAGCCCCTGACATGGCCAGCGCCACAACGAAGGCGACGCCCTCGGCCGAGGTCGGGGCCGCGGCCGGACGGCGGATCAAGCGCCGGGCCGCGGCTGGACAGCGGATCAGGCGCCGGGCCGTGGCCGAACGGCGGATCAGCTGTCGGGCCGAGGCCGGTCGCCGGGCCGCCCGCTCACCAACCGCCATGCCAGCATCTTGACTCAGTCCGACCCCGGCGAACAATGGGCCGATCGCGGCAGCGGGCCCGAAGGCGCGTGCGGGCCGCGAATACCGCGATTTCGTTGGGTTGTCGGGCCCTGGCCGGCGGTCTTTGATGACCTCGATCGCTTATCAGTCCTCGCATTCACGCCGGAAGGCCCCCATGAAGCACCGACTCCTCAGGATCCTGCTCAGCTGCGCGTTGCTCACCTTCGGTGTGACCGCCGCCTCGGCCGCCGCCGGCACTCCGGCGAGCGCTTCGTCCTGCTACACCTGGGGCCGCACCCTGTCCCAGGGCAGCAGCGGCTCCGACGTGGCCCAGCTCCAGATCCGCGTGGCCGGATGGTCGGGGTACGACAACGTCATCGCCGTCGACGGCGTGTTCGGCCCGGCCACCAAAGCCGCGGTCGAGCGGTTCCAGGCCGCCTACGGACTCGGCGTCGACGGCATCGCCGGACCGCAGACCTTCGGCGAGATCTACGCCCTGCAGAAGTCCGACTGCACGCCGCTGCACTTCGCCTACAGCGAGATGAACCAGTGCAACACCACCTGGTCCGGCGGCGCGGTGTCGGCGGCCACGGCCAAGGCCGACGCGTTCCAGATCATGTGGAAGCTCGAAGCGCTGCGGCACGCGCTGGGCGACCACCCGATCACCGTCACCTCCGGGTTCCGCTCCTACGGCTGCAACTCCGCCGACGGCGGCGTCGCGGACAGCCGCCACCTCTACGGAGACGCGGCCGACCTGGTGCCGAGCGCCTACTCGCTGTGCACCCTGGCCCGCGAGGCCCGGTACCACGGCTTCAGCCAGATCTTCGGGCCCGGATTCCCCGGCCACGACAACCACGTCCACGTCGACTACGCGCCGACGCACGACTGGTCCGCTCCCACCTGCGGCATCTGAGGAGCTTCGTGGACACCGATCTCCAGCAGCCCGGCGGGCTCTCGCGCCGCGCGGTGCTGACGGCCGGCCTCGGGGGTGCGGCGGCTGCCTTCGCGGGCCTGACCGTCCTGGCCGCGCGCCCGGCGCAGGCGGCCGCGTCGAAGCCCCTGAGTCCGTCGCCGGGGAGGCGCGGGCGCTGATCGCGGCGGGCCTGGACATCGTCCTGGTCTGGGAGGACTCGCCGACCGGGGCGCTCGGCGGGTACGCCGCAGGCGCCCAGCACGCGCGCGATGCCCAAAGCATGGCGCTGGCCTGCGGCATGTCCGCCGGCCGGCCGATCTACTTCGCCGTCGACTTCGACGCCGCCCCGGGCCAGCAGACCGCGATCAACGCCTACTTCGACGGCGCGGCCTCGGTCCTGGGCTACGGCCGCACCGGCGCGTACGGCGGCTACTACCCGGTCCAGCGGCTGTTCGACGCCGGGAAGATCACCTGGGGCTGGCAGACCTACGCGTGGTCCGGCGGCCAGTGGGAGTCCCGGACCCAGCTGCGCCAGGTCCAGAACGGCATCACGGTCGACGGCGCGGACTGCGACCAGGACCAGGCCTGGGCCGCGGACTACGGCCAGTGGGGCGCGCGGGCGGCGGCGCGGCAGAGCCAGGTCGTGGCGATCGGCGGCCAGGGCGGGACGCAGTCCCAGGTCGCGGCCATCGGCCTGGACGGCGCGGTCTACCACGACATCCGGGCCGCGAACGGGGTCCTGGCCGGCTGGGAGCCTTTGGACGGGGCCGACGGCGCCTCGCGGTTCAGCGCCACGGCGGTGTCGCTCACCGGGATGTCCGACGGGACTCACAGCTCGTCGCGGTCGGCCTGGACGACAGTGTGCATCACGACATCCGGTACCCCAGCGGGGTCTGGCAGGGCTGGCAGGCGATGGGCGGCTACGACGGCGCCGGCGTGTTCCAGCGCGCGTGAGGTCGTAGCGCTCTACGAAGCATGGCGGGTCCGGTCACGGGGCCGGACCCGCCACTCCGGCGTCCGCAGCGTGATCACCGCTTCGAGAAGTCCTCCGTCGCCTGGTTCAGCGCCTGTCCCATCGCCTCGCTGCCGGTGTGCCCGGAGTCCTCGATGACCACCAGCTTCGCGTCCGGCCAGGCCTGTGCCAGCTCCCACGCGGTGTACACCGGGCTGCCGAGGTCGTGGCGGCCGTGGACCAGGACCGCCGGGATCCCGTGCAGCTTGTGCATGTCGCGCAGAACCTGGCCGGGCTCCAGCCACGCGTCATTGCCGAAGTAGTGCGCGCAGATGCGGACGAAGGCCAGCCGGTCGTCGTCGACACGCTTGCTGTACGAACCCGGGGTGCCGTTGGTCTCCCCCGAGATCAGGACGTCCTCCCACCGCACCCACTCGGCCGCCGCCGCTTCGCGCACCTCGCGGTCCGGGTTCTCCATCAGGCGGCCGTACGCCTGGACCAGGTTCCCGTCACGCTCGCCCTCCGGCACGTGGTTGCGGAAACGGTCCCAGGCCTCGGGAAACAGCCTGCGCGCCCCGTGGTAGAGCCAGTCGGTCTCCTCCGGGCGGGTCGAGGTGACCGCCGGGATGATCATCTCTGTGACCCGCTCCGGGTGCGTCTGCGCGTAGACCAGAGCCAGGCTGGCGCCCCATGAGGCACCCTTCACCAGCCACTTCTCAATGCCCAGATGCTCGCGCAGGAGCTCGATGTCGCGGACCAGGTGCCATGTGGTGTTGACGGACATGTCCGTCGCGGGGTCGGACGCGTGCGGCGTGCTGCGCCCGCAGCCGCGCTGGTCGAAGCGGATGACGCGCCACTTCTCGGGGTCCCAGGCCTTCGTCGGGCCTTGCATCGAGCCGGCACCGGGACCGCCGTGCAGGTTCACCGCGGGCTTGCCGTCCGGGTTGCCGAGCTCTTCGTAGTAAATCCGATTCCCGTCGCCGACGTCGAGAAATCCGGTGGCGTAAGGACCCATTGGCGGGTAGACAATAGACATGGACGCGATCGTAGCCCCCGACAGCGAAAGCACGCCCGAATTACGGGACTGGAAGACGTGGTTCGCGGCCTATGACGACCCGGAATCACCGCTGGTCAAGCGGCTGGCCGTGGTGCAGCAGGGCATTCGGCGGGCGCTGGACGAAGCCCCCGCCGGGACCATCAACGTCCTGTCTCTGTGTGCCGGCGAGGGCCGGGATCTGATCCCGGTGCTCGCCGGGCATCCGCGCCGCGCCGACGTCCGCGCCCGCCTCATCGAGTTCGACCCGGTGATCGCGCAGGTCGCGCGGGACGCCGCGGCAGCTGCCGGCCTCAATGGCGTCGGTCTCGGCGCAGTCGACGTGGTGACCGGCGACGCGGCCGACCAAGCGCTCTACGGCGACTACGCGCCGGCGGACCTGCTTCTGCTGTGCGGCATCTTCGGCAACATCTCCGAGGCCGACATCCACACCACCGTCGCGCACGCCGCGCACCTGACCGCCCGCGGCGGCACCGCGATCTGGACCCGCCACCGCCAGGACCCGGCCGTGGTCCCGCGGATCCACGGCTGGTTCGCCGAAGCGGGATTCACCGATCTGTGGCAATCGGGTCCGGAATTGCCGACGGTGATCTACGTCGCCGCGAATCGGCAGGAGCGGGAACCCGCTCCGTCGCCGGGCGACGGGAAACTATTCACTTTCATCAAGTAGCAAAACCTATGGGGATATACAAAAGTCTCGCTCTGGAGAACGAGAAAATCATCGACGCCGGATACTACGTCAATCTGCGTGGTACCCGTGTGGATCTGGCCGCCGATGTGGCTGCGGCCTGTCAGGGCACCCGGTCCTACAGCCCCGACCAGACGCGGAGCCTGTTCGACGAACAGGCCTGCGACGCCACCGCGACGCGGCACGAGACAGCCTTCGAAGTCACCGGCGAGACCAGTACTCACGCCGGTCAGCGGCTGGTGCGCAGTGAAGGCGCGACGGACGTCGCGATCCTGAGCTTCGCCTCGGCCCGCAACCCCGGCGGCGGCTATCTGGGCGGCGCGCGGGCGCAGGAGGAAGACCTGTGCCGCAGCTCCGCGCTGTACACGACGCTGCTCGAAGCGCGTGACTACTATGACGCGCACCGTGCGGACCGCGACACGCGGTACAGCCACCGCGTGATCTTCTCGCCGGGCGTGCCGGTCTACCGCGACAGCGCCACGCGGCTGCTCGACGCGCCGTATCAGATCTCTTATCTGACCTCGCCGGCGCCGAACGCCGGAGCACTGGCCAGGCACGAGCCGTCGGCGCTGACCGAGATCGAGGGCCTGCTGACCGAGCGCGCCGGACGGGTGCTCGCCGTCGCGGCACGGCACGGCGTGCGGACGCTGGTGCTCGGCGCGTGGGGCTGCGGCGTGTTCCGCAACGATCCCGCGACCGTGGCACGGGTGTTCCGCGCACACCTCGCCGACGGAGGTGCCTTCGAGGGCCGGTTCGCGCGCGTGCTGTTCGCGGTGTACGACACGTCGGCCGCGAAGACGACGCTCGCGGCGTTCCAGGAGACGTTCGGGGTCCTGACGCGCGAGCGTTCCGGGATCTGACCCGCGAGCGTTCCGGGATCTGACACCGGCCTGTGCGACGCTGGCGCCATGGACTTCAAACTCGAGCTGATCCCGATCCCGGTGACCGACGTGGACCGCGCCAGGGACTTCTACGAGCGCCAGGCGGGCTTCCACGTCGACCACGACTTCGCGTTCGGCGACGAGTTCCGGATCGTGCAGCTTACGCCGCCGGGGTCGGCGTGCTCGATCGCCTTCGGCAAGGGGATGCCCGGCGGCGCGCCGGGGTCCGTGCAGATGCTGCACCTGGTGGTCGACGACATCCAGGCCGCGCGCGCCGAATTAGTCGGGCGCGGCATGGAGGTCGCCGAGGTCGAGGCGATGTCCGCCGAGGGCAAGCCCGACGTGTTCTACGCGCGGTTCGCCGACCCCGACGGCAACACCTGGACGCTGCAGCAGATCTCGGCGTCCTAGGACGGGACCGGTCTAGTACGACAGCTCCGCGAGCCGGTCGCGCAGCCAGTAGTACGAGTCCTTCGGCGTGCGCGTCTGGGTCCGGTGGTCGACGTGCACCAGCCCGAAGCGCTGGTGGAAGCCCTCGGCCCACTCGAAGTTGTCCATCAGGGTCCAGGTCAGGTAGCCGCGGACGTCGACGCCCTCGGCCATCGCCTGGGACAGGGCCCTGATGTGGCCGTCGAGGAAGGCGATGCGCTCGGGGTCGGCGACCCGGCCGTCCACGGCCTTGTCGTCGACCGAGGTGCCGTTCTCGGTGATGTAGACCGGCGGGAGGGCGTCGCCGTAGCGGTCGGCCAGGCCCACGAGGAGTTCGCGCAGGCCGTCGGGGACGACCGGCCAGTCGAACGCGCTGCGCGGGAAGCCTTCGATCGGCACGTCCTGGAACGGCAGGCCGTGCTCGGGGCCGGGGGCGGCGATGCGGGTCGGGTTGTAGTAGTTGACGCCGAGGCCCTCCAGGGGCGCGGCGATGGTGGCGAGGTCGCCGTCGCGGACCACGCCGCCCAGGTCCGGGCCGGTGCCGTAGGCCGACAGGTCCGGGTAGCGGCCCAGCAGGATCGGGTCGTTGAACAGGCGGTTGTGGAGCGTGTCGTAGGCCTCTGTGGCCGCCCTGTCCTCCGCGGAGTCGCTCGCGGACCAGACCGGGGTGCAGTTGTTGGCGATCATCACCTTGCCCGCGCCGGCCGACCGCAGGGCCCCGACCGCCAGGCCGTGGGCCAGGAGCTGGTGGTGCGCGACCGGGATGGCCTCGGTCATCAGCGTGCGGCCCGGGGCGTGGACGCCGAAGGCGTAGCCGTACGCGAGGTGGATGAAGGGCTCGTTGAGCGTGATCCAGTGCTCGACGCGGTCGGCGAGGCGGTCGGCCACGAGCGCGGCGTAGTCGGCGAAGCGGTGCGCGGTGTCGCGGGCCAGCCAGCCGTCGCGGTCCTCCAGGGCCTGCGGGAGGTCCCAGTGGAAGAGGGTGGGGAACGGGGTGATCCCCTTTTCCAGCAAGGCGTCCACGAGCCGTTCGTAGTACGCCAGGCCGGCCGGGTTGGCGGGTCCGGAGCCGTCGGGCTGGACGCGGGTCCAGGCGATCGAGAAGCGGTAGGCGTTGACCCCCAGGTCCGCCATCAGCGCCACGTCCTCGCCGACGCGGTGGTAGTGGTCGCAGGCCACGTCGCCGGTCTGGCCGTCGCGCACGGCGTCGGGCCGGCGCACGAAGGTGTCCCAGATCGAGACGCCCTTCCCGTCCTCGGCCGGGGCACCCTCGATCTGATAGGCGGAGGTGGACGTTCCCCAATAGAAGGACGCGGGGAACGAAGGGAGCGGGGCATGGACGGCATGGACGGCATGGACGGTCACTGCGGGCCACCTCCGGAAGGGACTAACATGAGTCATCCTCAGGTTAGCGGGCGGAGGAGAATAGGGGAATGGACTCCACGACCGAGAGCGGAGCGGGACTGCGCCGGCGCCCTATGCAGCGGCGCAGCGCCGAGCGCTACGAGCGGATCCTCAACGTGTGCGCCGAACTGCTGGACGAGGTCGGCTTCGCCGGCCTGACCACCACCGCGGTCGCCAAGCGCGCCGAGGTCCCGATCGGCACCGTCTACCAGTTCTTCGCCGACAAGAGCGCCCTGGTCCACGCCTTGGCCGCCCGCAACCTCGAGAACTACATGGGACGCCTGGAACGCCGCTACGGCGAGGCCGTCCCCCGCTCGGTGGAGGAGGTCGTCGACGTCGCCATCGACGAGTTCGTGGACATGCGCCGGACCCTGCCGGGCTTCGGCGTCCTGGACTTCGGGGCGGGCAGCGAGTGGTCGGACGCGGACCCGCGCGACCTGTACCTCCTGGACGAGAACGTCGAGAACAACACGGCCGTCGCCAAGCGGCTGCGGATGCTGACACCGTTCCTGGACTCCTCGCGCGCCGGCACCTCGGAGATCGAGCTGGCCCTGCGGGTGACGATGGAGGCCGCGGACGCGGTACTCCAGCTGGCGTTCCGGACCGATCCGGAGGGCGACCCGACGCTGATCGCGGAGTGCAAGAAGCTGCTGGTGGCCTATCTGGGCCCTTACTACGTGGGCTGAGAGAGCCTGAGACAGGCTGTGTGAGTCGCTATATCCGTTTCGCCCGGTATCGTGGCGGAATGGATGACAAGCGGCACCGCTTCGACTGGAGCCTGCTCGGCTGCGCCTTCAGCGGACACGTGCTGTACGCCCCGACAGAGCCGGCGCTGCGGGCGCGGTTGACGGCATCGTCGGCGGAGGGCGCGACGTGGCGGTGCCTGCGCTGCGCGGATTTCGTGCCGGCCGCCGAGACGCCGCCTTCGGGCCCGGCCGAGGACGCCCCGCTGGTGAAGCGCGGGGCGGAGATGCGCGACGCGGTCCTGCTGCGGTTCTTCGCGGTGGAGCGGTGGGTACGGGCGCTGCTGTTCGGGGCGGCGGCTTACGTGGTGCACCGGTTCGCGGGGCGCCAGGACGAACTGCGGCAGGCCTTCGACCAGGCGGCTCCGGTGGTGCGGCAGGTGTTCGGCAGGGCCGGCTTCGACCTGCAGAACTCGAAGACGCTGGAGCTCCTGCAGAAGGCGGTGGACGCGCGGCCGACGACGCTGGTGTGGATCGTCATGGGCCTGGCCCTGTACGCGGCGGTCGAGGTGGTCGAGGGCGTGGGCCTGTGGCTGCTCCAGCGATGGGGCGAGTACTTCGCGTTCGTGGCCACGGGCATCTTCCTGCCCCTGGAGGTGTACGAGCTGGCGCACAAGGTGAGCCCGCTGAAGCTGGTGACCTTCGCGCTGAACCTGGCGCTGGTGCTGTACCTGGTGTGGACGAAGCGGCTGTTCGGGGTGCGCGGCGGGAAGCGGGCTTATGAGGCCGAGCGGCATGCGGCCTCGCTGCTGGAGGTCGAGCGGGCCGCGACGGACTGACTCCTAATGGCGGTGGGTGTTGTCCGGCTGCCCGGGATCACCGGGATGCTCGAAGCCGGGCGCGTTGGTGACCAGAGCACTGCGGCGCTCATCAAGCCACCGGTTGAAAGCGGCGAGGCGGGCCGGGTCGGAGGCGTCTTGCTCGGCGTGCGGCATCGGCTCGTCGGGGCGCGTCTCGGTGGCCGTGACCGTGGCGAAATGCCAGCCGAGGCCGGTTCGCACCGGGCCGACGCGGGTGCCGGACGGTCGGGCCCGGAGTTCGGCGGCGAGGGTCGCGGGGAGGTCGTCGAGGGTCGTCCAGCCCAGGGAGGTCTCGGGGGCGGTCGCCGCCTCCAGCGGGGTCGCGGCGACAGAATGGGTGACTCGGTACCAGGTGCGGGTGGCGGTCTGCGGGGCTGCCGCGGGCGTGGGGTCGGTGACCAGGTCGTAGAGCGCTGACATCGCCGCGGACCTGGCCCACGCCGCCGCGTTGATGGAACCGAGGTGCAGCGACTCGACGTGGGTGAGCGGCCGGGGTGCCGCGTCGGTCGCCGATTCCGGCCCGAGCCGCGCCAGCTCCACTCGGCACAGCTCCTCCGTCAGCTGCACCTGCGCCGTCCATCGCAGGAACTGCCGATCCTCCTTGCTCCCCACCGCCGGCAGCCGCCCCGCGAGACGTCCGGTGCGCAGTTCCCGCACCCGCGCGTCCAAGCGCTCGCGCGGGATCGGAGTACCGGCGACCGCGCCGATGACCGTCGCCTCGCGTTGTGCGCGTGCCGCCTCGGCGGCGTCGCTGTGGTGCGGGTGCGGGTGCGGGTGCGGATCTTGCGGACTGTGGGAGTGCGTCACTGCACCACCACGGGAACCGCCGCCGTGTACTGCGCGCGGCCGAACCACATCAGCTTCACCAGCGCCCACCAGTGGCCCGGCTCGGCCGTGGCGGGGACGTCCACCTCGAACTCGACCGAGCCCTCGGCGCCCGGCTCGACGCTGAACGCCGCCGCGTACGGCCCGATGAAGTCCCACGTCCCCCACGGGCTGACCGGCATCGCCTCGCCCTCGATGAGTCCGCGCGTGGTGTTGGCCAGGCCGACCCGCAGGGTGCCGCGAGTGCCGCGGGCCAGTGTCAGGCCCGGGGTGATCGAGGTGATCTCCAGGCCGGTCGGGCGCGCCGTCTCGCTCTTCGTGCCCTGGGTCTGGACGCCGAGCTCGATCTCGGTCTCCGGCGAGGTCGCCGGCGGCGCGTACTCCGGGGCGTCGATCAGGACGCTGATGACGTCCTCGACCACCGAGTCCGCCACCGCCAGCCGCACCCGGACGAAGTACATCCCCGGCTCCGGGGCCGCTTCCTCCGACGGCGCCACCGTCAGCGGGAACACCGTGTGCCCGCCGGGCTCCAGCGCCACCGGGCGCGACTCCGGCTCGACGCGCCAGCCCTCGGGCGCCAGCACGGTCAGCATGCCCTCGAACGTCGTGTCCGTGTACTGACTCGCCACGGCCACCGACACCTCGCCGCCGCCGGTGAGCACCGTCGGGGTGGCGGCGACCGAGACCGGCAGGAAGCCCATCGGCGCCGGCCCCCGGTTGTGCAGCCAGTAGCGCGAGTACACCGGCTGCGCCGGCTCGGTCGCGCGGCCGAGGACCGGCGAGGAGGCCGAGGAGCCCGAGCCCTGCGGCGGCACCATGATCGCCGTCGAGATCTGCGAACCGGCCAGCCGCACCGAGCCCGCGGCCCGCACGTCGCAGCGCAGCCCGCACTCCTCCAGCAGGTCGGCGCGGTCGCTGGACAGCACGCCGAGCGGGCTGCGCAGCGCGACCGTCTCGCCGGTGCCCGCCGCCTCCACCAGGCGCACCATGAAGCCCATTTCCGGCGACGCGTCCAGCCCCGAGCCCACCGACTCCGGGTTCCCGGCCGGCTTCACCGCGGTCACCTGCGCGGCGCCCTCCGGCGTGACCGACAGCAGCGCGTGCCGGCCGGGCAGCGGGCCGCGGTGCGCGGGCTCCTGCCGGGCCAGCATCGGGGCCGAGAAGGCCGCGCCGGACGCGACCAGCCCCGCCGCACGCCAGTCCCCCGCGCCGCTCACCAGCGCGTAGTCGAAGTCGTGGGTCCAGTGCTGGAGCTGGAACGCCGAGCCGTCCGGCGCGCGCCGCAGCGGCGGGTCGAGCCAGACCCCCGACGGCCAGCCGGTGCACGAGCGCATCAACGACAGGTGCAGCGCGCCGGAGGGGTCGACGGCGAAGCCCGGGATGCCGTTGTTGACCAGCCCGACGGTGTGGTCGTCGAGCAGCGCCGTGTCGGCGGGGTCGACGGTGACGGCGGGCAGCACCGTGTCGGCCGCGAACGCCGCCGCGGCCTCGCGCACCTGCTGCGCCGTGTCCTCCGGCTGCTCCCCGGCGATGATCAGGACCGGCAGGGCGCGCGCGTCCCGCAGGTCGGCGTTCGGCACCCACGCCTTCTCCACCGGGACCTCGGCCGGCACGAAGAAGCAGATCCGGCCGCGGTTTTTCAGCAGGCTGTCGAACTCCTGGCGCACCGAGGGGCCGGAGCGCTCCAGGACCTCGGCGGCCAGCGCGTTGGTGTCCGGGCCGCCGATCACGATCCGGACGTCCGGCAGGTTGGAGTCGACGTGCAGCCAGCCGTAGCGCGCGCCCTCGGGGCTCGTGGTGGTCGCGGTGACGCCGACCCGGGCCAGCGCCACCACCAGGTCGCGCACCGGATCGGCGTGCCGGTCCAGGTCGTCGGCCACGACTTCGGCGACCGAGATCGCGACCCGGCCGAGGCCGGTGTCATCCAGGTCGCGCAGGTTCAGGGTCGCGGTGCTGCCCAGGGCGAAGAAGGTGTTCGCCGGGTTGTCCAGCGTCCAGGGCGCCACCGCCACGTCGGATTCCGGCAGCGCGAAGCCGCGGCCGATGACGGCCCCGGCGACCTCCGAGACCGGGCGCGCACCCGGGACGTCGCACGGGAACGTGACCCGCAGCAGCCGATCGGCGCCGGTGAAGTCCAGAACGCGCGTGCGGAAGTCGATGCGGTCCAGTCCGTGCCAGAGGGTGATGCGCTGCTCGTACGCGACGTCGCCGACGGTCCCGGTGACGACGTACCGCCGGCCCAGCGGCGACTCCTCGGCGCGCACGGACGTGGCGGCCGCGGCGGCCGATCCGGTGACGGTGCCGTTGGGCACGAGGTGCCAGGGGCCCTCACCGAACTCGGGATGCTGCGGGTACTCCTCGCTGACGCGCAGCTCGTTGCCGATCCCGCCGGGCTTGAGCAGCTGACGGCCGGTCGCCAGCTCGACGATGCCGGTCAGGCCGCCGCCGCGCGCCGGGTCGAGCGTGATCTCGAAGTGCTCGTTGGCCAGCGAGCCCGGGGTTTCGCCGATCTCTTGCCAGACAAGGTTCTGGTGCCGGGCAAGGCTTTCCGCGCTCGTTGTGAACTCGACGTACCAACTCCGCCAGCCCATCCCGGGAACCCCGGCGGCCACGAAGGCGATGTCGACCCGCGTCCCGTCCTTCGCCTCGACGACGAACGGCACCGGGTCCCCGGCCTCGTCCGTCAGCCGCAGGCCGTCGAACTCGCCGCTCTCGGGCAGCCGCACCGTCGCCCGCACCACGTCGGTCCGCTCGAAGGCCAGGGTGTTGAACACCCCGATGGCGCCGTTGCCCGCGCCGCCGTAGGTCTCGACGTTCCGGAAGATCGCCTCCAGCGCCGCGTCGCGGGCCTCGGCGGCCAGGTCGTGCGCCTCGCGCCAGCCGGTCACCAGGTCGATGTAGACCTGGTCGGACTCCGAGCCGGTGATGGCGTCGTGGTGCGCGCCGTAGGCCAGCTGCCGCCACACCTTGTCCAGCGCGGCGCTCGGGTAGCGGCCGTAGCCCAGCAGCGAGGCGAACGTCGCCAGCTTCTCGGCGTCGGCGGCCGCGGTCTCGGCGGCGCGCTGGGCCTGCTTGGTGTCGATGTACGACACGTCCTTGCCGGTGTAGACCGGGTTCATGTCGCGGGTCTGCGGGCTGGGCCGCACGCCGCGTTCGGCGAGTTCGGCGTGCACCGCGGCGAAGAAGTCGCGCGGCAGGCCGGTGACGAAGCGCGGCCAGACGTAACGCGCGTTCCAGTCGCGGTGGATCGCGGTGACCCACTTGTTCGGCGGGGTGTAGTCGGTGCCGACCGGCAGCAAAGTGTTGCGGGTGGCGGCGGCCTGCTTGAGCCCGAGGAACAGGTCGTAGACCTTCTCCTCGGCCTCCTCCAGCGTCGCCGAGGAGTCCATCCACCAGCCGGCCGAGTAGTGGTTCGGCATGTAGTGGGTGACCACGCCCTGCCCGGACGGCGAGATCCACTCGAACTCGGCGGGGAACTGCATGTTCTTCACGTCGCCCTGGACGCCGTCGAACTTCGTCAGCATCGGGCCCCACTGGTGGTAGGGGCCGCGTGCCCAGGACGTGGAGCTCAGGCCGGCGTCGGCGACCAGGCCGGGGAACTGCGGGTCGTGGCCGAAGACGTCCAGCTGCCAGGCGGTCTGGGGGTCGGCGCCCATGATGTCGCGCTGGTAGCCGATGCCGTAGACCAGGTTGCGGATCGTGGTCTCCAGGCCGGTGAGGTTGGTGTTGGGCTCGTTGTAGGTGCCGCCCATCACTTCCACCCGGCCGGTGGATATCAGTTCGCGCAGAAGCGCGCGATACTGCGGGTACACGTCCCAGAACGGCTTCAGGTAGTCGACCTCGGCCAGCACGAAGGTGTAGTCGGGGTCGGCGGCGGCGAGATCGAGGTGCGCTTTGACGAGATGGAACGCGTTGTTCTCCCAGACCGGGCGCGTGGTGCCGTCGTTGCCCTGCAGTTCCCAGGTCTGGGTGTAGCCGGCTTGCGTGTTCCACCAGACGGGGTCGTAGTGGAAGTGCGACACCAGGTACATCGTCCAGCCGGGCTCGGCCACGGTGATGGTGACCGGCTGCTCAGCGCGGGTCTGGCCGTCCGCGCCGAGCAGCCGGAGCTCCGCGGCCAGGACTTCGCCGGCCCGCACATCGGCGTCCATCTCCATGGCCAGATCGATCACGATCTCGCCGTCTCCGGGGGAGATATCGCAGGCTGCTCGCACCTTCATGGAGAGAAGCGATACAGTCACCGCACCGTCGGTGACGGCCCGCTGGACCACGACCCGGAGGACTTGACGCGGTTCCCTATCGGTTCCGACGAACAGCTCCATCGAGTCCGCGGACTTGATCTGGACGGCCACGGCCCCTCCTTGAATCCCCACCCGAACGAGCCACTAAAGCGCTAAAGCAGCTGGGAGTCATTAATGCCCACCTCTGGCAGCGGTGTCAACAAGCCTGGTGCCACCGCGGGTTCCGGACGGGCGGCGGTTGTCGGAAAAGGCAAGAACCGGCTCACCATCGCCGACATCGCCCGCGAGGTCGGAGTGTCGCCGAGCGCGGTCTCCTTCGCGCTCAACGGACGCCCCGGCGTCAGTGAGGCTACCCGCGCACGGATCCTCCAAGCCGCCGAACGGATGAACTGGCATCCGCACAGCGCCGCGCGGGCCCTCGGCGGGGCGCCGGCCGGCGCGGTCGGCCTGGTCCTCGCGCGCCCCACCCGGACCCTCGGCGCCGAACCGTTCTACGCTCAGCTCATCTACGGTATGCAGTCAGTCCTTTCCGCACGGTCAGTGGCGCTGCTGCTCCAGGTCGTCGACGACACCGACGCCGAGCTCGCCGTCTACCGGCGCTGGGCCGGGGAGCAGCGGGTGGACGGCCTGCTGATCGTGGACCCGCAGACCAAGGACCCGCGGATCGCCGCCGTGGAGGCGCTCGGCGTGCCGGCCGTGGTGCTCGGCGGCCACGGCAAGCACGGCGACCTGCCGACGGTCTGGGCCGACGACCGGGAGGCGATGCTGGAGACGGTGCGCTACCTGGCGGCCCTGGGCCACACCCGGATCGCGCACGTCGCCGGCACCCCGGCCTTCCAGCACACCCAGCGGCGCATCAGGGCCCTGAAGGACGCCGCCGGACAGCTGGGCCTGGCCGACACCCAGTCGGTGCCCACGGACTTCAGCGACAGCGAGGGCGCGGCGGTGACCCGGCGCCTGCTCTCGCAGACCGACGCGCCGACCGCGATCGTGTACGACAGCGACCTGATGGCGGTCGCCGGGCTCGGGGTGGCGACCGAGATGGGGGTGCGGGTGCCGGCCGAGCTGTCGATCGTGTCGTTCGACGACTCGGTGCTGACCCGCGTGGTGCACCCGGCGATCACGGCGCTGTCGCGGGACACGCACGCCTTGGGCGTGCAGGTCGCCGAGGCACTGCTGCGGATCGTGGAGGAGCCCGGGACGGTCGGGGACATAAAGGCGGCGACGCCGCGGCTGACGGTGCGGGAGAGCACGGCGAAGCCGGGGCGGTGAGTGACAGCCGGTAGGTGATAGCCGGTAAGTGATAGAGAGGTCGGCATGAGTGATCTCGACATCGCGGCGCTGCAACAACGGCTGATCGACTTCGCCGAGGCCCGGGAATGGCAGCCGTTTCACACCCCGAAGAACCTCGCGATGGCTTTGTCAGTCGAGGCTTCGGAGCTCGCGGAGATCTTCCAGTGGCTCACGCCGGAGGAATCGACGGAGGTGATGTCGGACCCTGACAAAGCCTTCCGGGTCCGCGACGAGATCGCCGACGTCCTGGCGTATCTGCTGCAGCTGGCTGGGGCCTGCGGGGTGGATGTTCTGCGGGCGCTGGCAGAGAAAATCGAGCGCAACGAGGGTCGTTTCCCGGTCCCGCCGAGGTAGAAGCGCAGAAACGGGCACTCTGGACAGTCCACGCGTAGGGTGGTGCGCATGAGCACTGTGGAACTGACCAAGGACACATTCGAGCAGGCGGTCACCTCGGACGGGATCGTCCTGGTCGACTTCTGGGCGGAGTGGTGCGGGCCGTGCAAGCAGTTCGCCCCGATCTACGACAAGGTGTCGGAGGCCAACCCGGACATCACCTTCGCCAAGGTGGACACCGAGGACCAGCCGGAGCTCGCGGGCGCGTTCGACATCCGCTCCATCCCGACGCTGATGATCTTCCGGGACGGCGTGATGGTCTACGGCCAGCCCGGCGCGCTGCCCGAGGCCCCGCTCGTGGACCTGATCGGCCAGGCGCGCGAGCTGGACATGGAAGAGGTGCGCAAGCAGATCGCGGCGCACCAGAACGGCGGACATGAGGGTGCTGACAACCAGGCGTAAGCCTCGGCGTCCCCCTTGAGAACTTAAGAGATCAGGCCCGGCCCCGCGCCACCTGAACCAGCCACCCGGCCGCCTCGCTCAGCTCCCGGCCCCGCGGCCACACCGCGCGCAGCGTCCGGCGCAGCGCGACATCATCGGCGAGCGGCACCTCGACGAGCCGGCCGGCGGCGACGTCCTCGGCGACCGCCAGCACGCTGAGGACCGCCGGCCCGCTCCCGGCCAGGGCCGCCGAGCGCAACGGGGCCGTGGCCCCCAGCTCGATCAGCGGCACCGCCGGGCCGTCGTGGGCGGCGAGCGCCGCCTCCAGCACCTCGCGCGTCCCGGATCCCGGTTCGCGCAGCAGCAGCGGTTCGGCGGCGAGCTGGCCGGCCGTCAGCGGTTCCTTGCGCCGCGCCCATGGATGCGCCGGGGCCACCACCACGACCAGGCGGTCCCGCCCGACGACCGCCGAGTGCAGGTCGCGCGGGACCCAAGGCCCCTCCACGAACCCCATCTCCACCTGGCCGGCCCGCAGCGCCGCGACCACCTGGTGGGAGTTCTCCACGGTCAGCCCGACCCGGGTGGCCGGACGGAGCTGGCGCAGCTCGATGAGCCATTTGGGGACCAGGTGCTCGGCGATGGTCAGGCTCGCGGCCACGGCCAGCCGCTCGTCGGCGTGGGTGCGCAGCGCCTCGGCCCCCTCCACCAGCGCCTCGGCCTGCTCCAGGACCCGGCGGGCCCAGTCGGTGACCATGGCGCCGTCGCCGGTCAGCCGGGAGCCGGAGGTGGTGCGCTCCAGCAGCTTGAGGCCGAGCCGGCGCTCCAGGGTGGCCATCCGCGCCGAGGCCGAGGGCTGGCTGATGCCGATACGCGCGGCCGCCTTGCCGAGCGAGCCGGTGTCGGCGACGGCCACCAGCAGCTGGAGCGCGTCCAGATCCGGGAGTCTGGTCATAGACACAGCCTATGAGGTCTTCGGCGATCGCCGGCTACCGGGCCCGCCCGGGGGCGACCAGGCTTGCTGACATGGGGAAAAGTCCGATTCCGGGCCTGGCGCTGACGGCCGGGGCAGTGGTGGCCGCCTGGTTCGCGAACCGGATGTGGCCCGCGCTGTCGCCGCTGACCGCCGCGGTGGTCCTGGGGGTCCTGGCGGCGAACCTGCTGCCGGCCTCGGTGATGACGGCGGCGCGGCCCGGGCTGCAGATCGCCGCGAAGCGGGTGATGCGGCTCGGGATCGTGCTGCTGGGGCTGCAACTGGCGCTCGGGGACGTCCTCAAACTGGGCTGGCAGATGCTGGTGCTGGTGGTCGCTGTCGTCTTCGCGACGTTCTTCGGCACGCAATGGCTGGGCCGCCGCATGGGCCTGCCCGGCCGGCAGCCGCTCCTGATCGCGACCGGCTTCGCGATCTGCGGCGCCAGCGCCGTGGCGGCGATGGAGGGCGTGACCCGGCGGCCCGGGGAGTCCGAGGACGACCCGGACCCGGTGCTGGCGGTCGCCCTGGTCACACTGTGCGGGTCGCTGGCGATCCTGGTGCTGCCGCTGCTGCGCGGACCGCTGGGCCTGCACGACCCGGCGGTGTTCGGGCACTGGGTGGGAGCCTCGGTGCACGACGTGGGGCAGGTGGTCGCGGCGTCGAGCTCCGGCGGGGCGACGGCGGTGAACGCCGCGGTCGTGGTGAAGCTGATGCGGGTGGCGATGCTGGCGCCGATGGTGGCCGGGACGGCGGTGGCTTGGCGGCGGCGGGCGGCGGGGGCCCAGCCCGATGAAGCGGTCGCAGCGCCGGTGACGACGAGCGTGCGCAGCAAGGTGCTCGCCGGAGTCGGCGCCGGCAGCTCAGGCAGCTCAGGCAGCGCGGGCCATGTGGACCAGGCCCCGGCCGCCGGCGTTGCCGCCGCGGCGACCGACCACCCGAGCAGTTCCGCCAAACACCCCCCGATCGTCCCCCTCTTCGTCGCCGGCTTCCTGGCGATGATCGCGATCCGCACCGCCGGCGCCCTCCCGGCCTCCACCCTCGGCGCGGCCAAGCAGCTCCAGGACCTCCTCCTGGCCGGCGGCATGTTCGGCCTGGGGACCGGCGTCCGACTCCGTGAGCTGGCCCGGACCGGCGCGAAGCCGCTCGCTTTGGGCCTGGCTTCGTGGGCCCTGATCGCGTCAGCGGCCTATATCGGAGTTCGGCTCACTTCCTGACCACTAAGAGGGCGCGCGGATCGGTGGCCGGGCGGAAAATCGCCGGAGCTCCGAGCCTGGCCGCACCGGTGCCTTGCCGTGCGCTGCGCTTACGGCAAGCTGGCCGCCCACGACCAACACCGGGTCGAGGGCGGCCATCCGGCACGCCCAGCCTCGTTCCCGACGAGTTTTCCGTGCGCTATGGCGGCGCTGCCGCCTCGCCAGACCGGCCACCAATCCGCGCACCCCCTAAAATCGCAGGATGCGCATCGCTAGATTCTCCATCGACGACGAGGTGAAGTTCGGGCTCGTGGAGGGCGAGGGCGAGCAGCCCGAGTCCCTGGAGGTGGCCGAGATCCTGGGCCACCCGTTCGGTCCGGTCCAGGTCACCCAACGGCGCTGGCCCCTGTCGCGGGTGCGGCTGCTCGCACCGGTGCTCCCGTCGAAGGTGATCGGCATCGGGCGCAACTACGCCGAGCACGCCGCTGAGCTCGGCAACGAGGCCCCCGGCAAGGACGACCCGGCCGTGGTGTTCCTCAAGCCGTCCACCTCCGTGATCGGCCCCTCCGACCCCATCCAGTACCCGCTCGGCGTTTCCTTCGACGTGCAGCACGAGGCGGAGCTGGCCGTGGTGATCGGGCGGTTGTGCCGGCAGGTGCCGCAGGCCAGGGTGCCCGAGGTGGTGCTGGGCTACACCTGCGGCAACGACGTGACCGCGCGCGACCTGCAGCGTGCGGAGAAGCAGTGGGGCCGGGCCAAGGGTTTCGACACGTTCTGCCCGCTGGGCCCGTGGATCGAGACCGAGCTGGACCCGGCGGACCTGGCGATCACCTGCACGGTGGACGGCGAGCTGCGACAGGCCGGGCGCACCGCGCAGATGACCCGGTCGGTCGCCGACCTGGTCTCCTACGTCTCCGAGGCGATGACCCTGCTGCCCGGCGACGTGATCCTCACCGGGACCCCGGCCGGGGTCGGGCCGTTCGCGGTGGGGCAGCAGGTGACGGTCGGCATCGAAGGCATTGGCAACTTGACGAACCGGGTGGTGGCTCGTGACTGATATCGCAACAACCGTTCCCAATACGGACAAGCCTGTGCGCGTCCGCTTCCCCCCGTCGCCCACCGGCGACCCGCACGTCGGCATGGTCCGCTCGGCGCTGTTCAACTACGCCTTCGCGCGGCACTACGGCGGCACCTTCGTCTTCCGCATCGAGGACACCGACGCCGCGCGCAACACCGAGGAGTCCTACAACGCGCTCCTGGCGACCATGCGCTGGATGGGCTTCGAGTGGGACGAGGGCCCGGAGGTCGGCGGCGAGTACGGCCCCTACCGGCAGTCCGAGCGCATGGACATCTACGCCGACATCGCCGGCAAGCTCCTCGACGGCGGCCACGCCTACCGCTGCTACTGCACGCAGGAGGAGCTGGACGCGGCCAACGCCAAGGCCAAGGCCGAGAAGCGCGCCCCGGGCTACGCCGGCACCTGCCGCAACCTCACCCCGGAGCAGATCGCGGCGCACGAGGCCGCCGGCCGCACCAGCGTGCTGCGCTTCCGCATGCCGGAGGGCACGCTGACCTGGAACGACCTGGTCCGCGGCGAGATCTCCTTCGACACCGCGAACGTCCCGGACTACGTCCTGGTCCGCGCCGACGGCTCGCCGCTGTACACGCTGGTCAACCCGGTCGACGACGCCCTGATGCGGATCACGCACGTGCTGCGCGGCGAGGACCTGCTCTCCAGCACCCCGCGCCAGCTGCCGCTGCACGCCGCGCTGATCGAGCTGGGGCTGTCGGAGACCGTGCCGGTGTTCGGGCACCTGCCCTACGTCATGGGCGAGGGCAACAAGAAGCTGTCGAAGCGGGACCCGGAGGCCTCGTTCTCCTTCTACGTGAAGGAGGGCTACCTGCCCGAGGGCCTGCTGAACTACCTGGCTCTGCTGGGCTGGTCGCCGGGCGGGGACAAGGAGTTCTTCTCCCCCGCCGAGATGTACGCGGCGTTCGACGGCACCCGCATCAACGCCAACGCCGCGCGCTTCGACCTGAAGAAGTGCCAGGCCATCAACGGCGACCACGTGCGCGCACTGGCACCGGAGGACCTGGCCCGCCGCATCGTGCCGTTCCTGGCCGAACAGGGCCTCCTTTCCGACCCGCCGAGCCCGGAGCAGTCCGCGACGCTGGCCGCCGCGGTGCCGCTGATCCAGGAGCGGATGGTGGTCCTGCGCGAGTCGGTGGACATGATCGGGTTCCTGTTCGTGCCCGAGCACGCCTTCACCGTGGACCCGGCGGACGCCGCCAAGTCCCTCGGCGAGGACGCCAAGCCGGTCCTCCAGGCCGCTGCCAAGGCCCTGGAGGCGCTCCCGGAGTGGACGACCGCCGCCATCGACGCCGCGCTGCGCGAGAGCCTGATCGAGGGCCTCGGGCTGAAGCCGAAGAACGCGTTCACCCCGGTCCGGGTAGCCGTGACCGGCCGCCGCATCTCGCCGCCGCTGTTCGAGTCGATCGAGCTGCTGGGGCGCGAGCGGACACTGCGCCGGCTGGCCGCCGCACTGAGCGCGTAAGGCGGCGCTGAGCTGTAGCGGGAGGTCTGCTCTAAAGACGTTTTGGCCTAAGGGCGGGCCTCCCGTATAGTTATCGACGCAACGCCGCACGGCAAGATCAAGGCCGGGTGGACGTTGGGGTATGGTGTAATTGGCAACACGGCTGATTCTGGTTCAGTTGTTCTAGGTTCGAGTCCTGGTACCCCAGCCTTGCGAGAGCGGATCCCCAACGGATCCGCTCTTTTGCTTTGCCCTCACGGCTGCGTTGCCCCACGACTGCTTCGCCCCCACGACACTTGCTACTCACGAGTAATTGAGTACTCGCACTCTCCCGCCGATGCCCGCTCCACCGCCATCCTTGAGGCATGAAGAAGCAATGGGAGACGTTCTGGGGCCTGGCGTTCCTCGCCGGCCTGGTGGCGCTGGTGGCGCACTTCATGCACGTCCCCGGGCGGACGATGTTGACGGTCGGACTCGGCGCGGTCAGCCTGTACTGGCTCCTGATCATCACGACGGTGCCGTGGAACCTGTACTTCAAGGCGCGGCGGGTCCGGCACGAGATCGGGGTCTCCCGCGAGCGCGGGATCACGGTGCCGGAGGGGCGCGAGGCCGAGGTCCGGCGCTGGGAGCGGCGGCTGCTGCGGCTGGCGCTGGCCGGGCACGCGGTGACGGCGGCGGCGGTGGCCGGCATCACCTACGCCTCCGGGCACGTCCTGGGCTACTACGTCGCCGCCTTCTACCTGCTCAGCTGCGCGATCCGGCCGGCCGCGGCGTACCTGGCGTACGTGAAGGCCCGCATAGCCAGCCTGCTGAAGGAGACCACGCACCCGCGCGACGACGTGTTGGAGCTCACCACGCAGCTGGCAAGCCTGACCGCGCAGTTCGAGGCCATGCACCTCACGATGCACGAGGGCCAGGAGCGCGCCTTCCGCGAGCTCGACGACGTCCGCGACGGCCTGCGCGCCGCCGACGCCCGGCTGCGCGAGGACGTGCGCCTGTCCCGCGAGGCCGTGGAGGCCGACCGGGCCGGCCTGCGGACCCGCATCGAGGAGGTCGAACGGCACGTCGCGACGGTCACCCGGCACTTCGACCAGGCCGTGGACGGCCTCACCGACCAGCGGGAGCTGCTCGGCGGCATCCGGGCCTTCGTGCGGCTGGTGCGCGCGGACGCGGCCGCGGCCGGCGAGTAGACGGCGAGCAGGCGGCGAGCAGGCAGCTTGGCGGCGGCCGGGGCACCGCCCGCGATTTGGGCGAACCCCGTCGATCGCCTAAGATAGGTCCCGCTGCCGGCGCCTCAGGCGCGGCGGTACTGCTAGGGGCCCCGTTGTGTAGCGGCCTAGCACGCTGCCCTCTCAAGGCAGTAGCGCGGGTTCGAATCCCGTCGGGGCTACCTCACGGCAAGGGCTCTTACGATCTCGTAAGAGCCCTTACTGCATGTTTGATGGCATATTGGGGCCCGGACTGCCATCAACGCGTCTCAGTACGCACCGCAGGGGGGACTCAGGTGACGACCGACAACTGGACGGCGCCCTCGACCGATGACCAGGGGCTGCTCGCCGCCCGGGCCGCGGACGATTCGGACGCGTATCTGGCCGTGCTGGCGCGGCTGGACGTGTACGTGCCGCGGCGCGAGCCGGATCAGGGTTCGAAGTTCAGCCTGCGCCGGTCGGTGGTGAAGCTCAACCAGCTCACCGTCTACGGCCAGCTGAACAACGCGATCCGCGGGACCTCGAAGTCCGCCCTGACGGTCAGCCAGGAGTACGCCACCACCCGGCGCGGGGCGCGGCTGATCCTGCCGGTGTACACCCGGGCGCTGGTGCCGGCCGAGCGGCCCGAGGGCGTGTACTTCGACCGGAACCTGTTCCCGGCGTGGGTCCAGGAGCTGGCCAAGCAGCGGCAGACGATGCAGCTCGTGATCAATCCGGGGACGCCGGAGGAGCGCGAGTTCAACGTCGGCAAGGCCGCGCAGTGGATGAAGAAGAACCCGCACTTGGTCGGCAGCTGGAACCAGCTGCACGGCACGGTGCGCACCGTCTACAACGAGCCGACGCAGGGCGAGCTGCCCCGCGCGCTGGCGTGCGGGGCGCACCTGGCGGCGAGCAACGCCGTGCCGTGGAACTCGATGGGCCACCCCTACCTGAACTACCACGACCAGCTCGACTCGCTGCGCGAGTGGTGGGGCATCGAGGGCCCGGTGCAGTGGCAGAACCAGGTGGACTCACTCCTGGACACCGAGAATCCGCAGCCGGTGGACCTGGTCCTGGGCATCCGCGCCGAACGCGGCGCCGGCGCGCAGCCCAGCGGCGACCCGGCCCACGACACCCGCGCTCTCACCGAGGGCGTCGAGGCCTGGTGCCGCGACCGCGGGGCCCCGGAGCGCCTGCGGCAGGAGATGCTCGACATCGCGCAGTGGGTGGTCCGCTGCGAGACCTGGATGCGCAGGGACAACGTCATCAGGCCCGACGTCATCGTGACCACCCAGGCCGCCTGGGACTGGGGCCGCTGCGTGAACATGGCTCGCTGGGGCCTGGCATGCGGCTTCTGCGACCGCACCACCGCCGAGCAGATCGTGCGCCACGCCGGCGGCCTGTGCGCCCGCGCCTACGCCGACTGGGGGCAGCTGTCGGCGGCGTACATCCTCGGCCGGGTGATCAAGATGGGGCGCCAGGGCAATCCGGAGAACACCTACCGGGACACACTGCAGATCCACCGCGCGCTCGCGCAGGATCCCGCCAGCCCGTTCCTGACCCTGTCGCTGCGCTGAGGGCGGGGACGCGCGGGATGCCCGACGGCGGCCCGACCCCCTGATTCCACGGGCCGTGACCCTGGTCACGGCCCACCCTCCGGCGGGTAAATGCGGGATGAGCGCCATCCGAAGTGCGCTATGCTTTCGGGGTCGCCAGGCGCTGCAGAGCGCCGAAGCGGCAGCTGGGGCCCCGTTGTGTAGCGGCCTAGCACGCTGCCCTCTCAAGGCAGTAGCGCGGGTTCGAATCCCGTCGGGGCTACCTTTGCGAAAAGGCCGATCGTTTCCGGACGATCGGCCTTTTCCCATGCGCGCGCGGCTGCGTATCCTCACAGGGGAGGGCCAATGACGACGCGCCGCGATGGATCCGCCACACCTCGTATCGCCTCGATGTTGCGGTTGCTGTTCGTCGCCGTGGGCATCGTCAGCCTGATCCTCGGCTATGTGGGCCTGGACCGGTACCTCCATCTGCCGGGCCAGACGTACAGCCACACCCCGAGCGACCTGGTCTATTTCGATCTGGAGCTGTTCCTGGTCCAGGCCACCCCGCTGGCCGCGGGCGGCCCGTTCCCTTGGCAGCTGTCGGTGGCGCGGTTCAGCGCACCGAGCGTCCTGCTGTACGCCCTCGCGGAGATCGTGGTCGCGCTGTCCGCGCGAAGGCTGCACCGGGCCTGGCTGCGCCGGTCGCGGGGGCACGCGGTGGTGTTCGGCACGACGCGCGTCGCCTCGGTGGTGGTCGAGCGGCTGCGGGCCCGAGGAGTACGGGTCCTGGTGGTACGGCCGGACAGCGCCGCCGACCCGGTGCGGTTCGACTCCGTCTCCGACGACCGCTGGACCATCGTCGGCCGGCCCGCCTCGCCGCGGACCCTCACCGACGCCGGCGTCCGACGGGCCTCGACGGTCTACGCCTGCCTGGACCGGATCGAGGACAACGCCGAGGTCGCCTACGCGATCGAGGCATGGCGCGGCGAGCAGCGGTACCCCGAGCGCGTCTACGCCTCGATCGACGACCTGGACCTGTGCACGGCGCTGAAGGCCCGCCGGTGGTCCACGGCCGGCGCGGGGCGTTCGCACGTGGACTTCTTCAACCGCGACGAGCTCGCCGCGCAGACAGCGGTGCGGCGCGACCGGGCGGCTCTGGAGGGGCCGGGGGCGCCGCACATCGCGATATCGGGGACGGGGGCGTTCGGGCGGTCGGTGTTGGTGGAGTTGGGGCGGCAGTGGCAGGGATGCGCCGGACGCGCCGGACGCGCCGGACGCGCCGGACGCGCCGAGCACAGCGAACGCGCCGTTGGCGGCAGTCGCACCGGTCAGCCGCAACCTGACGGCGGCATCGTCACCATCGCGCTCGTCGGCGCCGACGCCGACGCGGTCGGTTCGCGGCTGTGCGAGCAGTACCCGTTCCTGCTCGACGTCTGCGTGATCGAGCCCTGGACCGACACGCTGCCGCGGCTGCTGGAAGAGCGGCGCCGGACCGGCGCGCCCCGGCTGCGCCGGCTGTACCTGTGCCACGGCGACGAGCGCGAGGCCCTGTCCGACGCCTTGACCTGCGGCTCCTACCTGAGCTCGATGGACGGCGTGGTGGTCCGCCTGGACCGCATGTCGCAGATGGCTGAGATGTTCCACGGCGGCAGCCGCCCCGGGCCCCTGTTCGACGCCCTCGACGGCCGCCTGGAACTGGTCGACGTCACGGCGCTGGGCTGCGACCCGGACCGGATCGGCGACGACCTGGCCGACAGCCTCGCGCAGTCCATCCACCGCCGCTACCTGGCCGACCAGCTCGCCGGCGGCCGCGGCTGGCACTCCACCACGGCGATGACCCCCTGGGACGAGCTGCCGCCGGACGTCCAGCGCGGCAACCGCGAGCAGGCCGAGGACGTGGGCCGCAAGCTGGCCTCCATCCGCTGCCTGCTGACACCGCGCCGCGAGACGGTCGGACCGTTCGCCTTCCGCCCCGCCGAGATCGAGACCCTGGCCGAATCCGAACACGCCCGCTGGGCCGACGAACGCCGCCGCAACGGCTGGCGCTACGGCCCGCGCCGCGACGACACCCGCAGAGTCCACCCCGGGCTGGTGGCCTGGCCGCTGTTGCCGGAGGAGCAGCGGGACAAGGACCGCCTGTTCATCCGGGCCCTGCCGGGTTTGCTCAGCGGCATGGGACTGGCGATCGTGCGGATCGAGGAAGGCGGCGGGCCCGCCCCGCGCCACACCCCCGCCACCCAGTCCCCAGCCCCGGCATCCGGCGCAACGGAATCCAGCGGCACCCGCGACTCGCCCATCCCGGTGACCGCCCTCGGCAGCGATCTGTGCTGAGGTCGGCATCATGCAGCGCATCGGAATCACCGGCCACCGCCAGTTCGACGAACCGACGACCCGCCTGATCCGCGCGGCCCTGCGCCGTGTCGTCGAGGCCTACCAGGGCTGCGACCTGATCGGCGTGACCTGTTTGGCCGAGGGCTCCGACACGTTGTTCGCCGAAGCCGTCGCCGACCGCGGCGGCCGGCTCGAGGTGGTCGTCCCCGCCGTCCGCTACCGGGAGACCCTGCCGGCAACGCATCAGGACGCGTATGACGAATGGCTGGCGCGCGCCACCGAGGTCCACCGGCTCGCCTTCTTCGAGTCCGACGATGCCGCCTACCTGGCCGGCGGGGAACAGATGCTGATGGTGATCGACCGGCTGATCGCCGTGTGGGACGGCCTTCCGGCGCGGGGAATCGGAGGCACGGGTGACATTGTGCAGAATGCATACCGACGCGGCCTGCCCGTGGAAGTAGTATGGCCGGACGGCGCGCTACGAGCAGCAGTGCACGAATAAACGTTCCATGCGACGCGCACGTAAACATGCTTTCACCAGCGCTTACACATTCATGTGTTCGCTCATTCCGCACGATAGACTGCTGACGGCCGGGACCGCCGGCCATCCGACCGCACAGACAAGGGGACTCCGTGGGCTTCGAGGGCGAACTCCTGGTGTCCGACATTCCGGTGGTGGACGACGTACCGCTGTCCATGCTCGCCGCTGACGGAGACCTGCTGACAAGGAGCGACGACACCGACGTCCCGGTCGCCGAGTTCCAGTCGTCGGTCTGAATCCGCGGTCCGCGGGCGGACCGGAGAGAGCCGGCATCGTGTTCCGTCAGTTCGTCGTCAAGATCGCCAGCCGTTGCGATCTCGCTTGCGATCATTGCTACGTCTACGAGCACGCCGACCAGTCGTGGCGCGGGCGTCCTCGCGTCATGCCCGCGGATGTCATGGAATCGGCCGTGGCCCGCATCGCAGAACACGCGGCCGCCCATCATCTGCCCCGGGTGACCGTCGTCCTGCACGGCGGAGAGCCTTTGCTGGCCGGCGTCGAGCGCATCAGAACCCTCGCCAGGGGGCTGCGGGAGGCGCTACCGACGGGCTGCAAGGCCGACATCCGTATCCAGACCAACGGACTACAGCTCAACGACGCGTTTTGTGAGATGTTCCGGCAGGAGGACATCGGCGTCGGGATCAGCATCGACGGCGACCGCATCGCGAACGACCGGCACCGCCGGCACGCGAACGGCCGCACCAGCTACCCGGAGTTGGTGCGGGCGATCCAGCTCGTCGGCTCGGAACAGTACCGGTCGATCTTCAACGGCCTGCTGTGCACCGTCGACGTCGAGAACGACCCGGTCGCCGTCTTCGACGCACTCGCCGCGTTCGCTCCCCCGCGGATCGAGTTCCTGCTCCCCCACGCGACATGGGTCGAGCCGCCGCCCGGCGCGCAGCCCGGGCAGGCCCGCTATGCGGCGTGGTTGCTGGCCGTCCATCAACGCTGGACCGAATGCGGCAGACCCATGGATGTCCGCTTGTTCCGCTCGGTCTCGGACCTCCTGGCCGGAAGGTCGAGCAGGACCGAGGCCATCGGGCTCGAACCGGCGGACATCGTCGTCGTGGAGACCGACGGCACGATCGAACAGGCGGACTCGCTCAAAACCGCCTTCGACGGCGCGCCGGCGACCGGCTTCGACGTCGTCCGCCACAGCTTCGACGAGGCCGCCGCCCACCCCGGATTCGACGGCCGCCGTGCCGGGGCCGAGTCGTTGAGCCCGATCTGCCAGCGGTGTCCCGCGGTCCGGATCTGCGGGGGCGGACTGTACGCGCATCGCTTTGACGGCACCGGATTCACCAATCCGTCCGTCTACTGCCGGGACCTCTACACGTTCATCACCGGATTGACCGGCCAGACCCGGCAGACATCGCCCATCTCCCGGCACCGGATGAGTCCTGCCGACTTCAGCGCGCTGGGCCGCGGCGAGGGATCCGAGAGCGGCGTCGCGGCGTTGAAGGCCGCTCAGGTGAGCAAAGCACGGATGAGGCTGGCACAACTCGCCAAGCCTTTGCAGGCCGAGCGCAGTTGGACTCTGGTCCGGCAGTTCGACGCCGCCGACCGGAACCAGCTGAACCGGGTTCTGGCCGATCCGTTCCTGATGCCGGCGGACGGCACCGCGGCGCGCGGACCGGGTGGAACACTCACCAGAATCGCTCTCGGCTGCGCGGTCCTGAGCTCCGAACCAGTCGAAGCCGACCTCGCAGTGGCCGAGGACGTGCTTTCGTTACCGGGCGTCGGCGCGTTACCGGTGACGGCGGGGCCGGTTCACGTCAGAGTCGCGGAAACGTCGGCGATCACTGTCAACGGCGTCAGTGCCGAGGCAGCGCGCCACACAGTCTGTATGGGCCCGGTGCGAATCCGCATCGAGGATCACGACCCGGCGCGGGACCGGTTCGGGCATCCGGTGACCGGACCGTTGACCTCGGCCGAGCTCGACGCATGGCGGGACGGACTCGACGCGACCGCGGTGGTGCTCGCGAAACGTCATCCCGAGGCTCTGGCCGAGATGGCCGAGGGCCTGACGACCATCGTCCCCTTACAGCCGCAGCCAGGGCGTCAGCGCAGCGCGACGGCCAGGAACGCGTTCGGCGCGCTGGGAATCGCCTTGCCCGCGCCGACCGACGGTGACGTCGGCGAAGCCCTCGCCTGCCTCGTGCTGCACGAGTTCCAGCACTTGAAGCTCGGTGCCGTCCTGGACATGTTCGATCTCCACGACAGGACCGAGGACGCCGAGACGGCCGGCTATCGCGTCGCGTGGCGGCCGGGTCCGCGTTCGTTGGAGGCCGTGCTCCAAGGCGCGTACGCGCATATCAGCGTGGTCGAGTACTGGCGCAGGCGTGCGCAAGCCACTCAAGGGCCGCACAGCCGGGAGTACGCAAGGCGTTCGGAAGACCTCGCCGGACAGGTCGAGGACGCGTTGTCGCAGATCACGACGAGCGTCGCGCTGACCCGGCTGGGCCGGCGCTGGGTCGCTGACATGGCCGCGACAGTGGCCGGGTGGCGCTGAAGCGTCTGTGGCCCCGCCCTCGCGCCATTCCGCCCGCGCGAACCGGTGAAAGCATCGCAGTATTCGGATACGCTCGGCGATGATGGCAGCTTGCCGAAGGCGCCGAGGAGAGTGCTTTGCCAGCCCGTCCGAATCCGCCGTACCCCGTCTTCTTCAGCTACGCCCATATCACCGGCGGGGACTTCGACGAGAATCCGAACCTGGCCTTCCACCAGTTCTTCGACGACATCGGCAAGATGCTCTACCACCTGACCACCTTCCGGATGGATGTCGCATTCGCCGATGTCTCGCTGCGCACCGGCGATGCTTTCCAGTCGGTCCTTTTCGAACGACTGGCCCACTTCCAGGTCTTCGTGCCGGTGCTGTCCGTGCGCTACTTCGACAGCGTTTGGTGCGGCCGGGAATGGGCTTCGTTCGAGAAACGCTGCGAACAAATGGGCAAGTCCTCGTATCCGCCGATCGTCCCCATTCTGTGGAACGGCCTGGACGACCTGAGCCTGCCGGAGTGGTTCACCGACCGGCACCTGTTCGACGACTCGACCCACGACGCCCTCTACCGTCAGCACGGGTTGTTCGGCCTGCAGATCCTGCACCGGGCCGAATACCAGGCCACGGTCTACGACCTGGCCCGGCGGATCGGCGGCGTGACGAAATCGGCTGACCTGCCCGACGGCGACCCCGAAGAGCTTCACAGCCTGCCCCCGCGGTTCGGAGGTTCACCATGACCGACAACACACCCAAGCCGGCGGGCACCGGTCCGGTCTTCTTCCTCAGCTACGCCCGGCCCAGCGCGGCCGAACGTGTCCAGGGCGACCCGGACCGGGACTACGCGGCCTTCTACTACGACCTGTGCGCCGCGCTCACACGGTTCGCACCGTTGGACCGCCTCCACAACCTCGGAGCGGTCAGCGCGGCGTGGAACCCCTCGGGCATCCCCGCTGAGCGGGATGTGGCGCTGGACATCGCCGAATGCGACGTCTTCATCCCGCTGCACCAGGAACGGTATTTCCAGAACGAGCAGTGCGGCCGGGAACTGGCCGCCTTCGAAGCCAGGATGCGGCTGGCCACCACGCCGCGCTCCGACGCGATCCTGCCCGTCGTGTGGGCTCCGGTCCCGCCGCAGTGGGCCGCGTCCCAGCCCTCGCCCTACCAGACCGGGCAGCCGGACATCGACGAGGAGTACCAGTTCAAGGGCCTGTTCTGGCTGCAGAGCGCGCATCCGGCCCGCTACCACGAGGTCGTGACGAGTCTGGCCCGGCGCATCGCGGAGATCGCCGCCGGACGCACCGTCGGCCGCGTCGACGCCGCCGAACTGGCCAACCTGCCGAGCTCGCTGCGCCAGGCCGAGCGCCAGCCCCTGGTGGTCGTCCTGCTGGCCCCGACGCGCGGGCGGCCGCCCGGCGCCACCGGGCCGCAGTACGGCGCGGAGTCCACCGACTGGGCACCGTTCGCCTCCGAGACGCCCGTACCGCTGGCCGACACCCTGGTCACGCTGGCCCGCGACAAGGGCTGGGAGCCGGAGGTGGTGCCGTTCACCACCGACGAGCGGCGGCTGTTCGGCGCCGACGAGCCCGAATCCCAGGTGGTGCTGGTCGTCGACCCGCACGCGCTGGACGATCTGCGCTGGCGCGGCGCGCTGGAGCGGTTCGACCGGATCGACAAGCCGTGGGTCGGCATCGTCGCCGCCCTGGATCCGGCCCACACGCCGGCGAACGAGCAAGTCCGGCTCAGGGAGCAGCTGCGCCGAGTCCTCAACCGGAAGTTCGCCCGCCGCAGTCCCTCCCTCCGGCTCAACGCCCCGATCGCGACCTCGCTGCAGAACTTCGACCTGGCCCTGGACGCGACGGCCAACAACACCCGGATCCAGCTGGCGAACCACCTGCACCGCGTCGGACACGCCGCCGAGGAAGAGGGCACCGCATGACCCAGCAGCCAGGCCGCATCATCACCTTCTACTCGTACAAGGGCGGCTGCGGACGGACGATGGCGGTGGCGAACACCGCCTGGATCCTGGCCGCCAACGGGAAGCGGGTGCTGACGGTCGACTGGGACCTGGAGGCTCCGGGGCTGGACAAGTTCTACCGGCCGTTCATCGACCAGAGCGCCCTGAGCGAGCACCTGGGGGTGAGCTACCTCGTCACGAACTACGAATTCGCCGTCAGGGACTGGTCCGTCGCCAACCATTCCCGCAGCGTGCGCCGCACCCCGCCAAGCGTCATCGCGAGCCAGTACACCCGGCTGCAGGACCACGTCATCCCGGTCCGCTGGGACTTCCCTTCAGGCGGCCGGCTCGACTTCCTGCCGGCCGGCGCCAGCAATCGCGATTACGGCACCGGCATGTCCGGCTTCGAGTGGGACCGGTTCGTCCAGGACTACCACGGTGACGAGTTCATCGAGGCGCTGCGGTCGGCGATGCGCCGGGACTACGACTACACCCTCATCGACAGCCGCACCGGGATGAACGACGTCGGCGACCTGTGCACGGCGCTGATGCCCGACACTCTCGTGATCGGGTTCGCGCTGAACGACCAGAGCATGGAAGGCGCCTCGGACGTGGCCCAGCGCGTCAGTGGCTACGACGATGGCATAAGGATCATGCCGATCCCGATGCGGATCGAGGACGCGGAGTCGGACAAGAAGGATGCCGGGCTGGCCAAGGCCCATTCACTCTTCCAGCACTACGTGACCGCCGAGCGCCCGCACGAGTACTGGGGCAAGGTACAGATCCCCTACAAGGCCTTCTACGCCTATGAGGAAGTCCTGGCAGGCTTCGGCGACCGTCCCGGACAGCCCGGCTCGCTGCTCGCCGCCTTCGAGCGGCTGACCGACGAGATCAGCGGAGGGGCAGTCCTCTCGCTGCCTCCGTTGCCGGAGGTGGAACGGACCAACTTTCTGCGGACGATGTTCACCAGACGCAGGCCCGAGGCACCCGCGGAAATCCTCCTCAGCTTCGTCTCCGAGGACCGGCCCTGGGCGGAATGGGTCGCGTTCGTCCTTGAGCATTCGGGACTGCGTGTCAGGACTCATCGCGAAGCCGAGTCCACCATTGTGCCCAACGCGCTGAGCCTGGCGTTGCGATCGACGAAACGCACCATAGCGTTGGTCTCGGAGGCGTACCGCACCTCGCCGGAGTGCGAGGCGTTGCTGAACGCACTGCACGAGGCAGACCCGGCCAAGACGCGCGGACTGGTGGTGCCGTGCCGGGTGGACGCGTCGTCGATCGAGCAGATCTTCCCGACCCGGATACTCGTCGAGCTCGATCAGCTCGACCAGGTGGCGGCGATCCGACATCTGGCTCAGATTCTGGAGACCCCGCTGCAGGCACCTGAGGGAACGCGCTATCCGGGGGCGAAGCCGGAGATCTGGCTGGTCCCGGAGAGAAATCCGGACTTCACAGGCCGCGTCCAGCTCATGGACAAGCTGCGCGAGCAGATGCGGGCGGGACGGACGACGTCGCTGCGAGCCCTGCACGCCGCCGGAGGGTTCGGCAAGACCCAGATAGCCGTCGAATACGCCGACCGGTTCAAGTCAAGCTACGACATCGTTTGGTGGATCCGCAGCGAGGACCCCCATCGCGCCGTGGAGGCGATGGCCCAGCTCGGCGAACGCCTCGGGCTGCGGGCCTCGAACGACGTGGCGACCGTCGAACTGGTCAAGGACGCGCTGCGCCGCGGCGAGCCGCACAAGCGGGCATTGCTGATCTTCGACAACGTGCCCCGTGCGGAGACCATCGCGGGCCTGCTCCCGGGAGGAGGCAACACGCACATCCTGATCACCACCCGGGACCGCGAGGTCGCCGCTGACCGGGGAACGACACTGGACGTCAGCACCTTCGTCCGCGAAGAGAGCATCGCGCTGCTGCACCGGTACGTCCCGGAGATGGCGTGGCCGGACGCGGACCGTCTCGCCGCGGCTCTGGGCGACGTGCCGATCGACATCGACGCGGCCGGCAAGTACATCCAACTGACCGCTGTGACGGTCGAGGACTACCTGGCCCGGGTACCCACGTCGGTCCGCGGCTCGGTCTGGCTCGCGGCGATCCAGCAGGTCGAGAACATGTCGCCGGCCGCGACCCGCATGATGGAGCTGTTCGCGTTCTTCGGCAGCGACCCGGTCGACCGCGCCATCCTCTACAGCGATCAGTTCGCGCGGGTTCTCGCCGCATACGATCCGGCGCTGTCCGTCGACCGGGCTCTTCTGGGGGACTACGCCGCCGTCCTGAACCGGTTCGGTCTCGTGCGCATCGACCGGGTCCACGGATTCACGATGCACCGCGCGTTGCAGGAGTTCCTGCGCCCCAGGCTGGTCGAGCAAGGCGTCGCCGACAACGCCCGGCGTTCGGTCCAGCAGATCCTGGCCCAGTCCCGTCCGACCACCGGCGACACCGACGACCCCGAGAACCGCGCCGCCTTCGCGCGGATCTGGCCGCATCTGTCGGCGTGCCACGCCGAGACCAGTACCGACGCGCATGTGCGTCAGCTGTTGATCGACCGGGTGCGGCACCTGTGGCTCACCGGCCAACTCGCCGAGGCCGAGCAGATCGCCCGGGACCTGATCGCGGTCTGGACCGAGCAGTCCGGCGACGACGACCGGTCGGTGCTTCGATTGCGGTTCCTGCTGGGCAACGTGCTGCGCAATGTCGGCCGGGCCCAGGAGGCGCACGAGATCGACTCCGATGTCGCCGAACGCCAACGCGCCATCCTGCCCGAGAACCATCCCGAACGGCTCAACACCTTGGCCAGTCTCGGCGCGGATCTGCGCGCCCTGGGCCGGTTCAGGGATGCCAGAGACGTGGACCGCTTCTGCTACGAGGTGACGCGGAAGTCTGTGGAACACGGCCGGGCGGCGCTGCGCGCCGCGCACAACTACGCGTTCTCCCTTGCGGTGACCGGCGACTGCTATGCGGCCCGCGACCTGGACCGGCAGCTGTACAACGACGAGAAAATGATCTTCGGCTACGAACACCCGTGGTCGCTGAACACCGCGATCAACCTGGGTCGTGACCTCCGCGACTGCGGAGACTTCGCGGGCTCTCTCCGCCTGAACGAAGCGGTACTGCGTCGATGCAGCGCCAAGCGCGGCGAATACGACCCCTACACCCTGGAATCCGCGAAGGGGCTGGCCGTCGCGTTGCGCAAGGCCGGCCGTTTTGAAGAGGGCCTGGCCCAAACCGAGGTGCTGGCGAAGGCGTTCGAGGCGGTGTTCGGCCCCAACGGAGCGGAAACCCTTGCGTGCAAGCTCAACCTCGCCTGTGACCTTTCCGCGGCCAACCAGCATGAGCACGCACTCGAGGCGGCCGTGGAGACGCGGAACCGCTACGAGAAACTGCTGGGAAGCACACATCCGCACACGTTGGCCAGCGCCAACAACGTGGCGATCTATCTGCGGACGACCGACAAGCCCGAGGACTCCCGCAAACTCGCCACCGCCACGCACTCCGGGCTCACCGACAGACTCGGTGAGGATCACCCGTTCACGTTGTACTGCGCCGTCAATCTCACCAACGCCCTGGTGGACTGCGGATTCCTCGAACGGGCGGCAAGACTGCTCACCAAGACGCTGGACCGGCTTCAGGCCGTCCTGCGATCCGATCACCCCAGTACGCAGATCGCCAGAGCGAACCGCGCTGCGCTGCAGCACCGCATGGGCCTCAAAACCGAAGCCGAAGCCTCCAGGACATCCGCCCTGGAGATGCTGAGGCCGGCACTCGGCGCGGACCACCAGATCATCAGGGCCTTCATGGAATGGCAGCCCGCAGACTTCGACCTGGAGCCCTACCGCACCTGACCGGCTGCCTTGACCATCCAGGCCAACAGCGCGGGAAAGCACCGCAGCGCACCGAAGTGGCCCTCGGCCGGATCGAGATCCAGCACCGAGCGCGGGATCCGGGCGGCGAGCCAGCGGGAATGGCTCGGCGGCGAATACACGTCGGCTTCGCCGTGCCACAGGAGGGTCGGGCAGCCGATGTCCGCGGGGTCGAATCCCCACGGGGAGCAGAAGGCGATGTGATCGTCGAACTGCCCGGCCAGATAGGTCCGGTCCGAGTCGTCCGCGTCCACCGCGATCAGGTTGTCGCGGTTCGTCACGGCGTTGCGGAATCCGTCCAGGAGCAGACACCTGATCCGCGTGTCCGAGATGATGCGGCGATCGGCGGCCGGGAGTTCGGGGTAGAGCCGCTCGGCGATGAAGTCGGTGGCCAGCGCACCGGTGTCGAGGGCCAGGCTGTGCTTCACAGCGGGCATCAGAGCCGGGTCGGCCAGCGCGGCGCTGGTCAGTTTGTAGGCGGCGACGTTCGAAGCGGTCATGCCCGCGTACCAGTCCAGGCCCGGGGCGTCGAACGGCGCGATCCCGACCAGGGCGACGACCGACTGCACCCGGTCGCGCAGCAGTGCGCCGCAGGCCAGCGCGTGGGGGCCGCCTCCGGAACGTCCCGCGACGGAGAACCGGGCGACGCCCAGCTCGTCCGCGACCGCGATCACGTCCTCGACGACGGAGGCCACGTCGCGGCCCTCGCGGCGGTCAGACATGCCATAGCCGGGACGGTCGATGACGATGAGCCGCACGTTCCGGCGGTACAGCTCGAAAGGCCGCGGGAGAACGCCGATCCGGCTGCCGGGCGTGCCGTGGAGGAAGAAGACGGGGTGGCCGTCGGCGGGCCCGGACTCCGCGAACGCCACCCTGCCGCCGTCCGCTCTCCTGGCGAAGTATTCGGTGAATCGAGTCATCGGGTGCCTCTGATCGGGGCCGGATTTACTCAAGCAGGGTTTACCCAATGCCGATCGGCGACAACAGAGAACGTCGTGCGACTTTCGTCGAATGACTCAGAGTTCTGATCCGCGCCGCACCTCACCCCACCGCGGCGCCTCACCTCACCCCACGGGCACCGGACCCGTACTCCCCCGCACAATCAGCTCCGTAGCCAGCTCAAGATGCAAGGCGTCAAGAGCCTGTCGCTCCATCAACCGCACCAGCATCGTCACCGCGATCCGTCCCATCTCGTCCAGGGGCTGGCGGACGGTGGTCAGCATCGGGGCGGTGGCGCGGCTGATCTCGCTGTCGTCGAAGCCTGCCACCGACAGGTGCGTCGGGACGGTGAGTCCGCGTTCGGCCGCTGCCTGGCAGACGCCGACGGCGACCTTGTCGTTGAAGCAGGCGATGGCGGTGGGGCGGTCGGGGAGGTCGAGGAGTTCGCGGCCGGCTCGAAGGCCTGTGTGGATCGCGGGTTCGCCGTGGCGGACCAGGGCGGGGTCGCCCAGCAGGCCTGCTTCGGACAGGGCTGCCAGGTGGCCGGCGATGCGGTCGGAGCCGGAGAGCCAGTCCTCGAAGCCGGAGATCACGCCGATGCGGCGGTGGCCTAGGTCCAGGAGGTGGCCGGTGACGGCTCGGGCTCCGGCGGTGTGGGCCGAGGCGATCGAGACCACGCCGCGGGGGACGGGGGTGCGGGGGTCCACCACGACCAGGGGGTGGCGGCGGGACTGGAGGAGGCGGAGGTCCTCGGCGGGTTCCGGGGGGAGGATCAGGATCGCGCCGGAGGTGGTGCGGGAGGTGGGCAGGGCTCGGAGGACCGGGACGTCCACGCGGGAGTCGCCGACGTCGAGCAGGACCTGGCGGCCGGTGGCGGCCAGGGCCTCGGCGACGGCGGTCACCAGGGCGCCGAAGTAGTCGCTGAGCCGGTACGGGCAGCGCACCAGGACCGGCAGTTCGGTCTTGGGCAGGCGGGGGCGGGGCGCCGGCGCGCGGCCGCCGAGGCCCTCGATGGCCTCCTGCACGCGGCGGCGGGTGTCCTCGGAGACCTGGCCCTGGGCGTTGATGACGCGGGACACGGTCGCGATCGACAGACCGGTCTCGGCGGCGATCGCGCGGACGGTGGTCCGTTGGCTGGTCGACGCACGTCCCGAAACATCATCTTGTTCCACCGGGGCAGGATAGCGCGCGCCGCTCGGCAAAGCCCTGGTAAACCCTCTTTATTTACGCCTTGACGGAAGTAGGGCGCGATGCTTCACTCCTCATCGGCCAACAGTGTTACGGAGCTGTTTCTGTAACAACTCGGGTCGGTTCAGCTGCATGCCATCTCCACCCCCCACAAAGGAGCAGCACAGTGATCCCACCTCTCAACCGGCTCAGACCCCTTCACGCCGCTCTGGCAGGGGCCTGCGTCCTGGGCTTCGTGGCGACCGCCGCGGTCAGCACCACCGCGAACGCCGCGACGGTCCACCCCGCCGCGATCCCCGCCCACTACGCGGCTCCCTACCTGGAGCTCAGCAACAGCTCGGCGGGCGACATGGCCGCCGACATGAGCGCCTCGGGCGACGCCCGCTACACGCTGGCGTTCCTGATCCCGCAGTCCGGCTGCACCCCGATGTGGGAGGCCGGCAACTACTCGGTCGGCTCGTTCACCTCGCAGATCAACGCCCTGAAGGCGGCCGGCGGCGACGTCATCGTCTCCTTCGGCGGCGCGCAGGGCGGCGAGCTGGCGCAGACCTGCACCAACGTGTCGTCGCTGACCGCGGCGTACAAGAACATCGTCGACACCTACGGCGTCACGCGGCTCGACTTCGACATCGAGGGCGGGGTGCTCAGCGACACCGGGGCCACGAGCCGCCGGGACCAGGCGCTGGCCGCGCTCCAGCAGGAGGAGCCGGCCGTCCAGGTCGACTTCACCCTGGCCGTGGACCCCACCGGCCTGCCGGGCGACCAGATCAACCTGCTGCAGGACGCGAAGAACCAGGGCGTGAACGTCAATATCGTCAACCTGATGACGATGGACTACTACGACGGCCAGCCGGTCATCAACGACGCCCTGTCCTCCGCGCAGGCCGCCGCCGGCCAGATCGCGAGCCTGTACGGCATCTCGACGTCCGCCGCCTACGGCAAGGAGGGCCTGACCCCGATCGCCGGCAAGAACGACGACGGCGCGATGTTCTCCCAGTCCGACGCGCAGACCCTGGAGACCTTCGCGGCGAACGACGGCGTCGCAGAGCTCTCCTTCTGGGAGGTCGACAGCTACGACAAGGCGACCGGCTACGCCTACTCCCGGATCTTCAACGCCATCACCGGCGGCAGCGGCGGCAACCCCCCGCCCACCGGGACCGGCCAGATCACCGGCTACCAGGGCCTGTGCCTGGACGACCGCTCGGCCTCGACGGCGAACTTCAACCCGGTCCAGGTCTACACGTGCAACGGCAGCAACGCGCAGAAGTGGACCGTGACCTCCAGCAACACCTTGCAGGTCCTGGGCAAGTGCCTGGACGTGAACGCGGCCGGCACCGCCAACGGGACCACCGTCGACCTCTACGACTGCAACGGCACCGGCGCCCAGACCTGGGTCCCGCAGTCCAACGGCGAACTCCTGAACCCGAACTCCGGCAAGTGCCTGGACGACACCGGCTTCGGTGGCTCCGGCACCCAGGCGCAGATCTGGAGCTGCGCCGCATCCTCGAACCAGAAGTGGAACCTGCCTTGAGGAACCGCATACTCACCGCCGGATTCGGCGCGCTCGTCCTGACCGCGGGCCTGGTGACCTTCGGCCAGATGGCGATGGCGACGACGCCGGCGGCAACGAACGCAACGACAACACCCAAGGCGGCGGCCGCGGACCCGGTCGGCCCGATCACCGGTTATCAGGGCCTGTGTTTGGACGACCGCTCGGCCTCGTCGGCGAACTTCAACCCGGTGCAGGTCTACACGTGCAACGGCTCCAGCGCGCAGAGCTGGACCGTGGACAGCGCCACGAACACGCTCCAGGTCCTCGGCAAGTGCCTGGACGTCAACGCCGCCGGCACGGCCAACGGCACCACGGTCGACCTCTACGACTGTAACGGGACCAGCGCTCAGGTCTGGGTCCCGCAGTCCAACGGCGAACTGCTGAACCCCAACTCCGGCAAGTGCCTGGACGACACCGGCTTCGGCGGCTCCGGCACCCAGGCGCAGATCTGGAGCTGCGCCGACTCCTCGAACCAGCAGTGGACGCTCCCGACCGGCGGAGGTGGCGGCGGAGGCGGCTTCCCGCATCCGGACTTCGGGCCGAACGTCACGTTCTTCGATCCGTCGATGCCGGCCTCGACCATCCAGGCCGACATCAACAACGTCTACAACGCTCAGGTCAACAACGAGTTCGGCACGCAGCGCAACGCCCTGCTGTTCGCGCCGGGCTCGTACAACGTCGACGTCCCGGTCGGCTACAACACCGAGGTCGCAGGGCTCGGGCTGTCCCCGGACCAGGTGAACATCACCGGCGGCACGGTGCACGTGTTCGGCCACACCGCCGACGGCAACGCCACCCAGAACTTCTGGCGCGACGCCGAGAACATGGAAGTCAGCCCGCCGTCCGGCAGCACGATGTGGGCGGTCTCCCAGGCCGACCCGTTCCGCCGCATGGACGTCAACGGCGGCATGCTGCTGTACGACAACGTGCACGGCAGCGGCGGCAACTGGTCCAGCGGCGGCTACGTCGGCGACTCGCGCATCAGCGGGCAGATCAACTCCGGCACCCAGCAGCAGTTCCTGACCCAGGACACGGCGATGAACGGCGGCTGGACCGGCTCGAACTGGAACATGGTCTTCGTCGGCGACACCAACGCCCCGTCGAACTCGTTCCCGAGCCCGCCGGACACCACCGTCGCGCAGTCGCCGACGAACCGCGAGAAGCCGTTCGTCTACGTCGACTCCAGCGGCACCTGGCAGGTGTTCGTCCCCGCGCTCCGGACGAACGCCCAGGGCCCGGACTGGACCTCCGGCACGCCGGCCGGCACGTCCATCCCGGTCAGCCAGTTCTACATCGTCAAGCCGGGCGACACCTCGGCCACGATCAACGCCGCGCTGGCGGCGGGCAAGAGCCTGATCGTGACGCCGGGCGTCTACCACCTGGCCTCGGCGCTGACCATCACGGCGCCGAACACGGTGGTGCTGGGCCTGGGCATGGCGACGCTGGTCCCGGACAACGGGAACGCCGCGATCACCACCGCCGACGTGGACGGCATCGACATCGCCGGCCTGCTGATCAGCGCCAACTCCACCAACTCCGCGGTGCTGATGCAGATCGGCCCCAGCGGTTCGTCGGCGAGCCACGCGGCCGACCCGACCGAGCTGCAGGACGTCTTCTTCCGCATCGGCGGCGACCAGGCCGCGCGGGCCTCGCAGGCGCTGGTGGTGAACAGCGACAACGTGATCGGCGACGACCTGTGGCTCTGGCGCGCCGACCACACCAACGGCGTCGGGTGGACGGTCAACCCGGCGAACAACGGGCTCGTGGTCTACGGGAACAACGTGACCATGTACGGGCTCGCGGTCGAGCACTTCGAGCAGTACCAGACCGAGTGGTTCGGCAACGGCGGGCGGACGTACTTCTACCAGAGTGAGTGTCCGTACGACGTTCCGGACCAGGGCAGCTGGGTTCCGCCGAACGGGGACACGGGATACGCCTCGTACCTGGTCGGTCCTTCCGTCACCTCGCATCAGGCGTGGGGGCTGGGGATCTACGCGTACTTCCGCGACAACCCCTCGGTGGTGCTCGACCACGCGATCGAGACGCCGAACACCTCCGGCGTCGCGTTCCACGACATGGTCACGACGGTGCTCGGCGGGGACGGGACGATCAACCACCAGGTCAACGGGACCGGCGGGCAGGTCACACCCAGCCACAATGTCAGCTATCTGACGAACTACCCGTAAACCTTCCGACGCACCACTCCCCCACAGGGAAGGCCGACCGCGATTCCGCGGTCGGCCTTTTCGCTTGCCGGGCCGGTCGTCGGGCCGGCTATCGGGCCGGTCATCGGGCCGCGTAGCCGCCGTCCACGAGGTGGTAGCTGCCGGTGATGAACGACGCCCGGTCCGACAGCAGGAACGCGACCAGGTCGGCGACCTCTTCGGCCTGCCCCAGCCGTCCCATCGGATGCAGGGACACCAGAAGTTCGCGCGCGGCGGCGTCCGCACCGGACAGGAGCGGGGTCTCGATGAATCCGGGGCCGACGGCGTTCACCCGAATGCCGTGCGCCGCGTACTCCAGGGCCGCGCTCTTGGTCAGGCCGACCACGCCGTGCTTGGCCGCGCTGTAGGCGGGGGCGCCGGCGAATCCGTTGGTCCCGAGGATGGAGGCCATGTTGACGATGGCGCCGCCGCCCGCGGCGAGCATCGCGGGGATCTCGTAGCGCATCGAGTAGAAGACGCCGTCGAGGTTGGTGGCGATGACGCGGCGCCAGTCCTCGACCGGGTAGTCGCCGGTGGGGGCGGCGGTGCCGGCGATGCCCGCGTTGTTGACGGCCAGCCGCAGCGGCCCCAGGCCCGCGACGGCCGCGGCCACGGCGGCCTCGACCGAGGCCGGATCGGTCACGTCCAGGCGGACGGCCAGGGCCGGCACGCCGGTCTCGGCCAGCTCGGTCGCGGCCCGCTCGGCGCCGTCGAGGTCGTGGTCGGCCAGCGCCACCGCGGCCCCGCCGTCGGCCAGCCGGCGCGCCGTCGCCAGGCCGATGCCGGAGGCCGCACCGGTGACCAGCGCGGTCAGATCGGCGAACTCGGCGCCCGCGGGGTCGAAGTCGAGGGCCTCCATGGCGGTCGCGGTGCCCTCGCCGGCGAGGATGGTCTCCTCGGTTCCGGCACCGAGGTCCGGCACGACGGTCGGCGCCTCGGGGGTGGCCATATCGCGGTCCATGATCCGATGCTGCGGGCCGGACGGCGCGGCGGCAACCCGAACAGCAAGGGGCCGGCCGGCGGTTGTGCCGCCGACCGGCCCGCTCCAAGCGTGGTCCCGGGTCCTAGCGCCCGGCGCGGATCCCCACGTGGTGGAACAGCACGTAGTCGTTCGGGTAGCCGTCGCCGGGCCCGTTCTGGTCGTCCTCGCCGGCCGCGGCGATCTTCTGCAGCACGTCCATGCCCTTGGTCACGACGCCGAAGGGGGTGTAGTCGGGCTGGAGCTTGGTGTCCTTCCAGGTGAAGAAGAACTGGCTGCCGTTGGTGTTCGGGCCGGCGTTGGCCATCGCGACGGTGCCGGCCGGGTAGGTGGCGCCGGTCAGGTTCTCGTCGTTGAACGAGTAGCCGGGGCCGCCGCTGCCGGTGCCGGTCGGGTCGCCGCACTGCAGCACCCACAGGCGCTGGGTGGTGAGGCGGTGGCAGTGGGTGCCGTCGTAGTAGTCGTGGTCGATCAGGAAGCGGAAGGAGTACGTGGTGCAGGGCGCGGCCGATGTCAGGGCCTTGACGGTGATGTCGCCCTGGCTGGTGTGGAAGACCACCGAGTACGGCTGCGCCGCCTTCGCGGCGTCGAACTGCGGGATGCCCTTGAAATCGTCGGCGGGCACGGACGGGACGTAGCCGCAGGGGTCGGCGGCGGTCGTGGTGGCGGCGTGCACGGCGGCCGGGGCGGCGTCGCCGGCGGCGACGACCGTGGCGTGGCCGGGGCGCACCGGTGCGGCGCCGCCGGAGGCTCCGGCGCCCGACGCGGCGACGACGCTGACGCCGAGCAGCAGGGCCGCCGCCGCGACGAAGCGGCCGGACCGGCTGGTGAGGCGGGGTTTCCGCATGTTTCAGCTCCCTGAGAGGTTGGCCAGGACGCTTGGAGCCTTTCCCAGGCGTGTGTCGGCTGTAAACCCCTGATGAGCTTTACGGACCGGCGAATGCTGACCAACCGGGTCGAACCTGTCTTCGGGCTCTGACTCAGTGCCGGCCGCGACGGGCTACTCCCCTTCGAGCACCGGGAGGTCGGCCACCACCGTGCAGGATCCGGGCGCGATCTCGGTGAAGCCCGCGTCGCGCACCAGCGGCCGTCCGGAATCGGCGAGCGCCGGCCACGCCTGCTTCGGCGCGACCCGCACCGCGAGCGGGAAGCCCGCGTCGGCCCACTCCTTGCGCTGGGCGTCGGTCAGCCGCCACCACGCGATCTGCGCGGCGTGCCCGACCTGGGCCATGGCCTTGCCGGCGGTCATCTCCAGCTCGGGGTTGAGCCACAGCACCGGCTGCGAGCCCGCCTCGACCGCCGCGGGCGGCGAGGTGTCCTCGAGGTCGGTGCCGGAGACCTGGAGGCGCGCCAGGTCCTTGGGCCACGCGTCGAGCGGGACCGGCGGGTAGACGCGGACCTGCGCCGGGTCGGTCTCCGCGGTGCCGGTGACGGTGATGCCGGGCAGCGCCTCGGCGCGCGTCCATTCGGCGCCCCGGGCCCGGCGCACGACCTTGCGGATGCGGCCGTCGGTCCAGGCGTGCACCAGGGCCGTCCACTCCCCGTCGGGCTCGGTGGAGCGCGGGTCTGCCAGAAACGTCAGGACGGCGCGGGCCGACGTCTCCAGCGCGTCAGTGCGCTGCGGGGGTGCCGCGCGCTCGATGCGGACCACCAGGGGCAGCACGTACTGCGGATTCGCGTCACGCGCCGCCGCTTCGGCCTCCGTGGACGCCGCCACGGCTGGGGCGGTCAGGGCGGCGGGGACGGTAGGGGCGGTCGGGACCGCCGGGTCGACCGCGACGGTCGGCGGGGCGAAGGGGTCGCCGGGTTCCTTGATCGAGCCACTCACCCCAGCAGAATATGCGTCAGCCGTTGGGCAGGATGACCGCCCGCCCCCGGACCTGGCCGGCGTGCAGCCGCTCGTAGGCCTTCGGCGCCTCGTCCAGGCTGTAGGTCTCGACGTGGACCGCCACCGATCCGTCGCGCGCCAGGTCGAGCACCTCGATCAGCTCGGCCCGCGTGCCCCAGTACGGCGCGCGGAAGGCCGCGTCGTACGGCGTGACGCCGAAGCCGACCTGCGCGCTGCCGCCGCCGATGCCGACGATCGTCACGTCGGACTCCACGCCGGCGCAGGCCGAGGCCAGGGCGACGGTCGGGGGCGCGCCGACGAAGTCGAAGACGGCCTCGGCGCCGCGGCCGGCGGTCAGCTCCTTCACCGCGATCGCGGCCTTCTCGTCGGACATCAGCGCCTCGTGGGCGCCGACCTCCCTGGCCAGCTCCAGTTTCTCCGGCGCGACGTCCAGCGCGACGACGCGGGCCGGGCTCAGCGCGCGCAGCAGCTGGATCGCGACGTGGCCCAGGCCCCCGGTGCCGATCACCACGGCGGTGCTGCCGCCGACGAGCTTGGGCAGCGAGGTCTTGATGGCGTGGTACGGGGTCAGGCCGGCGTCGGTCAACGGGACGTTGCGCACCGGGTCCAGGCCGTCGAGCGGGACGAGGTGCCGGGTGGAGTCGACGAGCAGGTACTGGGCGATCGCGCCGGGCGCGCCGAGTCCGGGCGGGAAGATCTGGAGCTCGGCGGCGCGCAGGCAGTAGTTCTCCTTGCCCTGCGCGCACATGTGGCACATGCCGCAGCCCCAGGGCCCGTACACGGCCACGTTGTCGCCGACGGCGAAGCCGGTCGCGCCGTCGCCGAGCGCCTCGACCGTCCCGGCGCCCTCGTGCCCCAGGGTCAGCGGCAGCGGGAAGCGCAGCGCGGCGGCGGGCATGCTCATCACCGCGATGTCGGAGTGGCACACGCCGGCGGCGGTGACCTTCAGCAGCACCTGGCCGGGGCCGGGCTCGGGGTCCGGGACGTCGGCGACCACCGGGGCGGCGCCGACCGCCGGGTACTGGAGGGCCTTCATCGCGGGACCGCCTTCCGGGACGGGCTTCGAGGCCGGGCTCAGGGTTCACCTTGACGCGCCGCAGCTCGGGCCGCAATCCGGCCGGCGTCCCGCGGCTGGTTGGGGCGCCGCCGATCGGTCGACGCGGCGAAGGTCGCGGCTGGCTGATCTCGGGGTGCGAATCGTGGCCGAACCGTGATCTCAAATGAGGTTTTCCGAACATCCTCACGACTGGGAAGATCCTCCTCTCGTCGATTCTTGGGTTCAGGGGTGCACGTTGCCAGGAGTGGGTTCTCCGGGCGCCGGTCGCAGACGTGCGATCGTCGCGGCGTTCTCTGTCGGATGGGTACTGATCGCGGGTGGAACCGCCGGGGCCGTGGTGGCCGTCGGGCGGGGCCACTCCTCGGACGGTTCCGGCAAGTCCGCTCTGGCGCAGGCCGCTGCGCTGTCGCCTTCGAGTTCTGATTCGGCCTCGGGTGGCGGCGCTTCGCCGAGCACGACGCCGAGTCCCACCATGACTTCTTCGTCCTCGTCGGCGCCGCCCGCGCCGCCGTCCAGCCCGACGCCGTCCTCGACGGTGACCGGGAAGGTCTCGAACGGCGTGCACACCGGCGACCTGCGCTTCTTCCTGCTGCCGGTGCCGTCCGACGGCTCGGCGGTGGGCGCGCCGGACGGCGACACGCTGACCGCCGCGAACGTGGCGGCGTTCTACTCGAACAGCTCCGAGGCCCTGAAAGCCCTGCAGCAGCTGGATTTCAAGGGCGGCGCGACCCGCACCTACCAGACCGGCGACGCGAAGTACCACGTCGACGTCCGCCTGCTGCACTTCGCCTCGGCGGAGAACGCGCGCGCCTGGGCCGCCGGCGACAAGCCGATGGCGAGCTGGAAGGCGTTCAGCGTGCCGGGCTACCCGGACGAGAAGGCGTACGACATCCCGCTGGACGCCTCGCTGGGAGAGGCGCGGCTGCGCGCGGTGGGCTTCCGCGGCGACGTGTTCTTCGAGATCGACGTCTTCGGCCAGCCGCCGGTGGACCACGCGGTGCTGATCGACCGGGTGCGCAAGCAGATCGCCCGCCTGGACTCGGGGAAGTGAGGGACGTGAAGCGACGCACCGGATTGCTGTTCTCCTCGGCGGTGGCCCTCGGACTGGCCGGCGGCGCCGTCGGCGGCTTCCTGATCCAGCAGGGCCGCCCGGCCACGCCGCTGCCGCCGATCCAGCAGACGCTGGCCGCCGCGGCGGCGCCCGTGGCCGCGGACCCGCGCGACCCGCAGACGGACGACGCCGCGAAGCTCGACGGCGACCTGCGCTCGGTGTTGCTGACCAAGCCCGCCGGCGCGACCGACGAACCGGACACGCCGGTCCGCGACTGGGTCACCATCGGGGACCTGGCCGAGTACTTCCAGGACCCGTCCACCGCACTGGAGCAGCTGAACAGCCTCGGCTTCCGGCGCGCCGTCCGCACCGGCTGGACGACGGCGGACGGGGCCGACGTCGAGGTTGACCTGGTGCAGTTCCGGAACAGCGACAACGCGACGGGGTACTGCACGATGACGCATACCCCCGTGGACACGTCCGAGCCCGCCTTCCCGGAGTCGGCGGACGGAGCCGTGGGCATCCCCAATCGCAAGGACCCCGACGGGCGGTACACGGCTTACGGGCTGGTACAGCACGGGAACGTGGTGGAACAGGTGTTCGTGAGCCGGGCGCAGAACAGGCCGACGACGAACGACATCGTGTCGGTGACGAGGGATCAGGCGGATCTGCTGTGAGCGGTGAGGTGCGCCTCGGTGAGGGTGGGGCTGAGGTCGCGGTCGAGGGGGTCGGCGACGCGGCGGCAGAAAGTGAGGCGGCTGCGGGCGGCGACAAGGCGGTAGCCGGCGAGGAGTCGGCGGCTGGTCCTGCGGAACCGGCGGCCGGCAAGGAGTCGGCGGCTAGTCCTGAGGAACCGGCGGTCGACGACGAGACGGCGGCTGTTCCTGGGGAACCGGCGGCTGACAGCGAGAGGCCAGCGGTCGGCGAGATGACGACGGTTGGCGCAGTGGCGATGGCCGGCCCTGAGGCGGCGGCGGTTGCCGACGGGATGCCGGCTACTGCCCACGTGCCGACCGGGAATCCGACCCGCCGCCGTGGCTTGTTCGTCGCCGGGTGGCTGGTGTCGGCGTTGGCCGTCGGGGCCGTTGCCGGCTTCGGGATCCTGGCCGCGATCGGGCCGTCCAAGGACGCTGCGACGGCGAGTGTGCCCGTCGCGCCGCCGACGACGCCGAGTCCGAGCGTGACCTCCGGCGTGCGGCCGGACGGCACGCACTATGGCAGCGTCAGGGACTTCCTGCTGCCGGTGCCCGACGGCTACAAGCCCGGACCGGACGAGGGCGGCCTCGGCAACGACGCCGCGATCCCGCCGGACCAGGCCGACCCGACGGTGGCGCTGCTGTTCGGCGCGCTGCCGGCCTCCGATATGACGAGCGCGCAGGGTGCGATCACCAACGGCCACATGAGCGACGGCGCCGTGCGCACCTACCAGAACGAGGCCGGGACCCTGGACGTGGCGGTGACCGTGCTGCGCCTGGACCCGGCCCAGTCGGCGGAGAGCTCCAGCGAGTTCGAGCGCGTGGTGAAGCAGTCGCGCGCCTTCCGCACCGGACCGCAGGTGCCGGGCCACCCGGACGCCCTGTGCGTGCTGCCGGTGACGCACGTCGGCGACCCGCTGGACAGCATGACGTGCCTGGCGACCGTCGGCGACACCCTCGCCATCGTGAACGCCGAGGGCACGGTGCCGCTGGACACGAACGCCGTGACCGAGCTGTTCGGACGGCAGCTGGACACGCTGAAGGGCGGGCTGGGAACGTGAGCGCGCAGGACGATGTGCTGGCGGCCTTCGGGGAACCGCCGAGCTGGCCCCGGACGCAGGACGAGGCGGCCGGTGATGAGGCGAGCGGCGATGAGGCGACCGGCGATGGCGAGGTGGCGGTCGAGGAGCAGACCGACAACGGCCACGCTGAAGCCGACACAAGCGAGCAGCCGGCGGAAGACAACGGCGCCGGCGAGGTAACCGCAAGCGAGCAGCCGGCGGAAGACAACGATCCCGGCGAGGTAGCCGAGGCAACCGCAAACGAGAAGTCGGCCGAAGACGACGGTGCCAGCAAGGTAGCCGAGGCAACCGCAAGCAAGCAGCCAGCAGAAGCCAGCGATGCCGACGCCCCAGCCGAACCACCCGCCGGCGCCCCCGAGCCCATCGCCCCGGCCCCAGCCCTGGCCGAAGCCCCCACCCCCACCCAGCCCTACCTCGACCCCGCAGCCTTCTTCGCCCAGCTGCAAGCCGAGGCCGCGCCCAAGCCGAAGCCCCGCTGGCCGCGTCTCGTCCTGCGCTACGGCTCGGCGCTCGTCGTGGCGGGGGCCGTCGGGGCTGGGACCGCTTACGCCGTCACCATTCCCCGGCGTACCGATGTGCCCTTCCTCACCACGGCCAGCGATGGCCGCTACAGCTTCCTGAATGTCACGCATCCCGTGCCGCCGGCCGGGGAGCCCGCGCCCGGAGCCGACAGCAACCAGACTCAGACGCACTACGGCGATCTGCGTCAGTACCTTGTGCCCGCGCCGGTGGGTGTGGTGCCCAAGGAGAGCGGGTGGGAGGCTGTCGCGGACTTCGAGAACTCGCTGTCCGGGAGCGATGTCTCCGGCCACCTCTACGACGCCGGCATCAGCCGCGTCGCGTGGCGCGGGTGGACCGCTCCCGATGGTCAGCACACGGTGGTCGAGCTGGTGCAGTTTCCCGACCACGAGGCTGCGTTCTCGGTGGCGAGGCTGCTGGACAACGCCGCGTTGGCGAAGGCCAGTCGGCCGGAGAGTGTCGTGCCGGAGCTGACGGTGCCGGGGTTCGGCGACGACACGTCCGCCGCCGTCATTCGCAGGTTCGACCAGGTGGTCGGGTTGCCGGGGCAGGTGGAGCGGCGGGTCGTGTTCCAGAGTGGGGATGTGGTCGCGATCGTCACGTCCACCGCTCCCGCCAAGGTCTCGGATACGCCGACTGTGCAGGTCGCGTTGTTGGAAGCCGGCATGCTGCGCTGAGGGACAACGCGAAGCGGGGCCGCCCCCATTGTGTGGGAGCGGCCCCGCTTTCGCGTATCAGGACCGTGCGTCAGCCCGAGAGGCGTTCCAGCAGCAGCTCGCGGACGCGGGCGGCGTCCGCCTGGCCGCGGGTCGCCTTCATCACGGCGCCGATCAGTTGGCCGGCCGGGCCCTGGTTGCCGCCGCGGACCTTCTCGGCGGCGTCCGGGAACTTCGCGATGGCCTCGTCGATCGCCGTCAGGAGCGCGCCGTCGTCGCTGACGACCGCCAGGCCGCGCTTGGCCACGACCTGCTCCGGGGAGCCCTCGCCGGCCAGGACGCCCTCGATCACCTGGCGGGCCAGCTTGTCGTTGAGGGTGCCGGCGGTGGTGAGCGCGACCACCTCGGCGACCTGGGCCGGGGTGATCGGGAGGGCGGCCAGGTCGGTGCCGTCCTCGTTGGCGCGGCGGGCCAGCTCGCCCATCCACCACTTGCGGGCCTGGTCGGCCGCTGCGCCCAGGGAGACCGTCTCGACGATCAGGTCCACCGCGCCGGCGTTCAGGATCGACTGCATGTCGTGGTCGGTGACGCCCCAATCGGCCTGCAGGCGGTTGCGGCGGGCGCCGGGGAGTTCCGGGAGGGTGCCGCGCAGTTCCTCGACCCAGGCGCGGGCCGGGGCCACCGGGACCAGGTCCGGCTCGGGGAAGTAGCGGTAGTCCTCCGCTTCCTCCTTCACCCGGCCCGGTGAGGTGGTGCCGTCGTTCTCGTGGAAGTGGCGGGTCTCCTGGATCACCGTGTCGCCGGCGTTCAGGACGGCGGCGTGGCGGCGGATCTCGAAGTTCACCGCGCGCTCGACCGAGCGCAGGGAGTTGACGTTCTTGGTCTCCGAGCGGGTGCCGAACTTCTCGCGGCCGATCGGGCGCAGCGAGACGTTGGCGTCGCAGCGCATCTGGCCCAGTTCCATGCGGGCCTCGGAGACGCCGAGCGCCTTGATGAGCTCGCGCAGTTCGGCGACGTAGGCCTTGGCCACTTCCGGGGCGTGCTCGCCGGTGCCGGTGATCGGCTTGGTGACGATCTCGATCAGCGGGATGCCGGCCCGGTTGTAGTCGACCAGCGAGTAGTCCGCGCCGTGGATGCGGCCGGTGGCGCCGCCCACGTGGGTCGACTTGCCGGTGTCCTCCTCCATGTGCGCGCGCTCGATCTCGATGCGCCAGGTCTTGCCCGCGGCCTCGACGTCCAGGTAGCCGCCGAAGGCGATCGGCTCGTCGTACTGCGACGTCTGGAAGTTCTTCGGCATGTCCGGGTAGAAGTAGTTCTTCCGGGCGAAGCGGCACCACTCGGCGATCTCGCAGTTCAGCGCCAGGCCGATGCGGATGGCCGACTCGATCGCGGTGGCGTTGACCACCGGCAGCGAGCCGGGCAGGCCCAGACACGTCGGGCAGGTCTGGGTGTTCGGGTCGGCGCCGAAGCCGGTCGGGCAGCCGCAGAACATCTTGGTCGCGGTGCCCAGCTCGACGTGCACCTCCAGACCCATGACCGGGTCGTAGACGGCGAGCGCGTCCTCGTAGGAAGGCAGGTTCACAGTGCTCGTGCTCATATCAGGATTCCGCCTTTCCGGCGCCGGAGGACTTGCGGGCCCGCAGAACCTTGAGCACGCCCACGGTCAGCGCCGCCACCGACACCGTGACGTCGGCGATCGCGAGCTTGTCGCCCTTGGCGCGCGCGTCCTTGAAACGCCGCGCCAGGACCGGGGCCAGGGTCACGGAGCTGCCGACCGCGAACAGGGTGCCGAGGTTGCCGCGCGGCTTGACGCCGTTCTTGTCCTTCTTCTTGCTCACAGCGAGGGCACCTCCTCGATCAGCGGACGGCCCCACTTGGTGTTCATCGCGGCCTCGACCGCGGCGCCGACCCGGTAGAGCCGGTCGTCGGCCATCGCCGGGGCGATGATCTGCAGGCCGACCGGAAGGCCGTCCTCGGGGGCCAGGCCCACCGGGACCGACATGCCGGCGTTGCCCGCCAGGTTGGTCGGGATGGTGCACAGGTCGGCCAGGTACATCGCCATCGGGTCGTCGGCGCGCTCGCCGATCTTGAAGGCGGTGGTCGGGGTGGTCGGGGAGACCAGCACGTCCACGTCGGCGAAGGCGCGGTCGAAGTCGCGCATGATCAGCGTGCGGACCTGCTGCGCCGAGCCGTAGTAGGCGTCGTAGTAGCCGGAGGACAGCGCGTAGGTGCCCAGCATGATGCGGCGCTTCACCTCGGGGCCGAAGCCGGCCTCGCGGGTCAGGGCCATGACTTCCTCGACGCCGTTCACGCCGTCGTCGCCGATCCGCAGGCCGTAGCGCATGGCGTCGAAGCGCGCCAGGTTCGAGGAGCACTCCGACGGCGCGATCAGGTAGTAGGCCCCCAGCGCGTAGTCGAAGGAGGGGCAGTCCACCTCCACGACCGTGGCGCCGAGTTCGCGCAGCAGGTCCACGGACTCGTGGAAGCGCTGGCGGACGCCGTCCTGGTAGCCCTCGCTCTTGTCGAACTGCTTCACCACGCCGATCCGCATGCCCTCGACGTTCGCCAGCCGCGCCGCGCCCACGACGTCGGGCACCGGCAGGTCGATGGACGTGGAGTCCAGCGGGTCGTGGCCGGCGATGGCGGCGTGCAGCAGCGCTGCGTCCATGACGGTGCGCGCGCAGGGGCCGCCCTGGTCCAGCGAGGAGGAGAACGCGACCAGGCCGTAGCGGGACACCCCGCCGTAGGTCGGCTTCACCCCGACCGTGCCGGTGACCGAGGCCGGCTGGCGGATCGAGCCGCCGGTGTCGGTCCCTATGGCCAGCGGCGCCTCGAAGGCGGCCAGCGAGGCCGAGGAGCCGCCGCCGGAACCGCCGGGGATGCGGGTCAGGTCCCACGGGTTGTGGGTGGGGCCGTAGGCGGAGTTCTCGGTGGAGGAGCCCATCGCGAACTCGTCCATGTTGGTCTTGCCGAGGATGACGATGCCGGCCTCGCGCAGCCGCCGGGTCACGGTGGCGTCGTACGGCGGCACCCAGCCCTGCAGCATCTTGGAGCCGCAGGTGGTCGGCACGCCCTTGGTGGTGAAGACGTCCTTGAGCGCCAGCGGGACGCCGGCCAGCGGGCCCAGCTCCTCGCCGCGGTCCCGCTTGGCGTCCACCTCGGCGGCCTGGGCCAGCGCGCCCTCGGTGTCGACGTGCAGGAAGGCGTGCACCTTCTCGTCGACCTTCGCGATGCGGTCCAGGTGCGCCTGCGTCACCTCGGTCGCGGTGACGTCGCCGTTCTTGATGGCGCCAGCGAGCGCGGCGGCCGTGCCGCGGGTCATGTCTCCGTCGAACGCCATCTCAGTCCTCCCCCAGAATGCGCGGCACGCGGAAACGCTGATCCTGCGCGGCCGGCGCGGCCCTCAGGACGTCCGCCGGGTCCAGGCAGGGACGCTCGACATCCGGCCGGGTCACGTTGACCAGCGGCAGGGCGTGCGAGGTCGGCGGGATGTCCTGGCCCTGGCCGAGCTGCTGCACGGCCTCGCTCACGCGGGCCACCGAACCGAGGATGACGTCGAGCTGCTCGGCATAGTGCGCGAGCTCGTCGTCGGACAGGTCGAGCCGTGACAGCCGCGCCAGGTGGGCGACCTCTTCACGGGTGATAGCGGGCATATGCGCGAATCCCTACGGTGTGGACTCTGCCTGAATCGTCGGCAGCGGTATCGGACAACCGTAGCCATCCTAGTCCGGGGGCGTCAGGTGACTTTCCGTCACGGCCGCGGGACGGCGCGGCGCACCGTCCCCGCCCGGCATCATCCGGTCCCGCCCCAGTCCCACCTCGGGCTCGCCCTGGTGTTACTGCAGGACGACAGCCGTTCCAGAGACCGAGATGCCGCCGTCCCCGGCCGGGATGTCGACCGTCAGCAGGCTCGGCCGCCCCATGTCCACACCCTGATGAACGGTCACCGTCGCGGGGGCGGACACCAGCCCCAGCTCCCTCAGGTATCCGCCGAACGCCGCGGCGGCCGCGCCGGTCGCCGCGTCCTCGAAGACGCCGCCGACCGGGAAGGGGTTGCGGGCCTGGAAGACGTCGGGAGACTCCCGCCAGACCAGGTCGATGGTGGTCCAGTCCTGCTTGAGCATCAGGGCGCGCAGCGCGTCCATGTCGTAGTCCAGCTCGGCCAGGCGGGCCCGGCTCGTGGTGGCCAGGATCGGATGCCACGCGCCGCCGAACGCGATCCGCGGCGGCAGCGCCTCGTGCAGGTCGCTCGCGGTCCAGCCGAGGATCTCCAGCAGCTCGGCCAGCAACGGCCCGTGCAGTTCCGCGCTCTTGGGCAGGACGGAGACGAGCGTGGCGGTGAGCGTGCCGTCGTCCGCGGCGGCGGTGCGGACCGGGACGACGCCGGCCCGGGTGTTCAGGACCAGGTCGCCGACACCGTGCCGCTCGGCGTAGGCGACGGCGGTCGCGATGGTCGCGTGGCCGCAGAACGGCACCTCGGCCAGCGGGCTGAAGTAGCGCACATCCATGACCCGCTCCTGCTCGGTCGGCAGCAGGAACGCGGTCTCGGAGTACCCGACCTCGGCGGCCGCGGCGAGCATCGCGGCGTCGTCCACGCCGCGCGCGTCGAGGACGACGCCGGCCGGGTTGCCGCCGGCGGGGTCGGAGCTGAAAGCGGTGTAACGAAGGATCTCCACCCTCGTACGCTAACCGGTCGGCCCGGGCCGACGGGGGATCCACTCGCGCCACAGTGGCCTTCTCACCCGCGAGTGTGCTCAGGGTTCCGTGTGCTCAGGGTTCCGTGTGCTCAGGATTGAGTGTGCTCGGGGTTCAGTCCCCGGCGAGGTCGCGCATCTAGGCCGAAAGCTGGTCCGAAGCCGATCCCGGCCCCGACGACGTCGGCGCCGCCGCCACCCGCTGCGCGAGCAGCGCGCAGATCTCGGCCGCGGGCAGCGCCTTGGACACCAGCCAGCCCTGGGCCTCGTCGCAGCCGTAGCCCTCCAGCGTGGACCAGGTGCCGGGGTCCTCGACGCCCTCGGCGACCACCCGCAGGCCCAGGGAATGCGCCAGGTCTATGGTCGAGCGGACGATGGCGGCGTCGTCGGCGTCGAAGCCGATGCCGCCGACGAAGGAGCGGTCGATCTTGATCTCGTCGAAGGGCAGCCGGCGCAGGGTCAGCAGCGAGGCGTAGCCGGTGCCGAAGTCGTCCAGGGACAGCCGGACGCCGAGCTTGGACAGGCCGATCAGGGCCGCGCGGACGCTCTGCGCGTCGCCGACCAGGACCCGCTCGGCGACCTCCAGCCGCAGCGCCTCGGGGCGGACCCGGTGCTGCGCCAGCTTGCGGGCGACCATCTCCACGAAGTGGGGGTTCTCGATGTCGCGCAGGGAGACGTTCACAGCGATCGGGACGCCGTAGCCGTTGCGCCACCACTGCGCCGCCTGCCGCAGCGAGACGTCGAGGATGTACTCGGTCAGGCGCGCCATCAGGCCGCTGGACTCGGCCAGCTTCACGAACTTCTCCGGCGGTATCGCGCCGCGGACCTCGTGCCGCCAGCGGGCCAGCGCCTCGACGCCGACCAGCCGCTCGCCCTTGAACGAGGCCTGCGGCTGGTAGTGCACCTCGATGCGGCCGGCGTCCAGGGCCGCGCGCAGATCGGACAGCAGGGCCAGGCGGTCCGGGCTGTTGCGGTCCTTGGCCGGGTCGTAGCGGACCCAGCCGTTCTTGCCGCGTTTGGCCTCGTACATCGCCACGTCCGCGTGCCGCAGCAGGACGTCGTAGTGCCGGGCGTCGTCGGGATGCAGCGCGATGCCCAGGGAGGCCTCGACGTCGAGGTTGAAGCCGTGCAGCCGGTAGGGGACGGCGACCGCGTCCAGCAGGCGCTGCGCCAGCTGCTGCGCGGCCTCGACGTCCGGCAGGCCCGGCAGCAGGACCGCGAACTCGTCGCCGCCGAGCCGGGCGACCATGTCCTCGACCCGCACCGCGGCCGACAGCCGCGCGGCCACCTCGCGGATCAGCTCGTCGCCGGCGGCGTGCCCGAGGGTGTCGTTCACCTCCTTGAAACGGTCCAGGTCCAACAGGAACAGCCCGATCTTGCCGGGCGGGACGGACACGGCGGCCGGGGTGCGGCCGGTGGAGTACAGGGAGGAGGGCCCGTACTCCTCGGAGTCCGGGGCGTTGCCGAGCATGATCTCGGCCTGACGTCTCAGGGCTTTGCGGTTGGGCAGCGCGGTCAGCGGGTCGTGCAGCGACTGCCACTCGCTCTCGTCGAAGGCCAGCGCGCTGCGGTAGAAGACGATGAGCACCGGTATGAACAGCACGATGAGGTAGGGCTCGTGCCGCATCACCACGGTGATCAGCGGGGCCAGCACCACCGAGGCGCCGACCACCTGCAGTTCGACCCGCCATTCGCGGCAGGCTATGACGGACAGGCGGACCCCGGTCCACAGCGCCACGGCCTGCCAGACGAAGAACAGGTTCACCACGAAGTACGCGACGCCGGCCAGCAGGATCGCGGCCATGGAGGTCACGTTCGGCGCCCAGGGGCGTCCGGGCGTGGGGACGATCCCGAAGAACCGCAGCACCAGGCAGGCCGCGCCCAGCGACAGCGTGAACTGCGAGACGTTGAACAGGATCCGCCACCAGGTCCGGCGCCCGGCCGCGCCGCCCACCAGGGAGGCCGCGGCCTGCACCATCGCCGCCAGCGGCCAGCCCGCGAGCATCAGCAGGGCGATGGTGAACACCGTGGTGGTGGCCGCCTCGCGGTTGGTGTGCTGCAACCGCATCAGGGGCCGCAGTTCCCCGAGGAAGACCAGGCAGACGGTCATCAGCAGGGCGGGCATGGCTTGCGTGGTCGGTCCGGACCCGCGCCAGTTCAGGATCAACAGGGCGGCCAGGATGGTGATCCCGGCCGCGCTGACGGAGGCGACGAAGGCGTACAGGCGTCCCGGATCGGCCTTCGGGCCGTAGTCCGGCTCGAATGGTCGGTGCATGGAGCGGACCCTCCTGTACCGGTTCTTTTCCAGAGAACTCAGCGTTGGCGCGCGCGTCAGGCAAACGAGCTGACGCGGCCATATTGCCGTATCAGAACGTCGCCGACCAGAGACGGACCGTAAAGGTTTCGCCTTGGTCTTGACGCCGGGCCGAACGTGGGTGTCAGGCCCCTGCTTCGGCCACTGTATCGGCAGCGGCCTCGGGACCGTCGGCGAGCAGGACCCGGAATCCCGCCTCGTCCAGCACCTTCACCCCGAGTGTCAAAGCCTTGTCGTGCTTGCTGCCCGGATTGTCGCCGACCACCACGAACGAGGTCTTCTTCGACACCGAACCGCTCACCTTCGCACCGCGGCTGGTGAGTTCCTCGGCGGCACCATCCCGGGTGAATCCGGCCAATGTGCCCGTTACGACCACGCTCAATCCCTCAAGAGGCCTCGGCCCCTCGGGCTGGGACTCCACAACAGGCACCACGCCGGCGGCCTGCCACTTGCGGATGATCTCGCGGTGCCAGTCCACGGCGAACCACTCCACGATCGCGGTGGCGATGGTCGGGCCGATGCCCTCGGCGGCCTTCAGCTCCTCCTCGGTGGCATCGGCCAGGGCGTCGAAGGACGGGAACTCCCGGGCCAGCACCCGGGCCGCGGTCGGGCCGATGTGCCGGATCGACAGCGAGACCAGGAAGCGCCACAGCGGCCGCTCGGTCTTGATCAGCTCCAGCTGCTGCAGCAGCAGCTCGGTGGTGGCGGTCGGCACGCTGGGCTTCTTGGGCGTGCCCTTGGTGTAGAAGTACGGCACCAGCTCCATCTCGCCGGGCTTGGCCTCCGCACCGCGCTTGGCCTGGAGCATCTTCAGCTCGGCGAGGTCCTCGATCTTCAGGCTCAGCAGGTCGCCCTCGTCGTGCACCGGCGCGGTCCCGCCGGCCGGCTGGGTCAGCGCCAACGCCGACTCGTAGCCCAGCGCCTCGATGTCCAGGGCGTTGCGGCTGCCCATGAAGTCGATGCGCTCGCGGATCTGCCCGAGGCAGTTCTCGGAGTTCGGGCAGCGCAGGTCGATGTCGCCCTCCTTCTGCGGGGCCAGCTTGGTCCCGCAGTCCGGGCAGTTCTCCGGCATCACGAAGTCGCGCTCGGAGCCGTCGCGCAGGTCCTGCACCGCGCCGACGATCTCCGGGATCACGTCGCCGGCCTTGCGCAGGATCACCGTGTCGCCGATCTTCAGGCCCTTCTTCACCACGATCTCCTGGTTGTGGAGGGTGGCGTTCTGAACCGTGGAGCCGGCGACCGTGACCGGCTCCATCACCGCGTACGGCGTCACCCGGCCGGTACGGCCGACCTGGACCCGGATGTCCAGCAGCTTGGTGGTGACCTCCTCCGGCGGGTACTTGAAGGCGATGGCCCAGCGCGGGGCGCGGGAGGTGCTGCCCAGCCGGCCCTGGATGGCCAGGGCGTCGACCTTCACCACGACGCCGTCGATCTCGTGCTCGACGTCGTGCCGGTGCTTGTTGTAGTAGTCGATGTACTTCTCGACGTCCTTCAGGCTCTGGACGACCTTGACCCGGTCCGAGGTCGGCAGGCCCCAGGCCCGGAGGGCTTCGTAGGAGTGCGACTGGGAGGTCGGAGTGAAGCCTTTCCGCGCGCCGATGCCGTGCACCACCATCGACAGCGGACGCTGCGCGGTGATGCGCGGGTCCTTCTGGCGCAGCGAGCCGGCCGCGGCGTTGCGCGGGTTGGCGTAGGAGCGGCCGGTCTCGGCGAGGATCTTCTCGTTCCACTCGTCGAACGCCTTGACCGCGAAGTAGACCTCGCCCCGGACCTCCACCAGTTCCGGGACGGGGAACTCGGCGGTCCCGGTCAGGGTCTTGGGGATGGTCTGGATGGTCTTGGCGTTCGGCGTGATGTCCTCGCCGGTGCGGCCGTCGCCGCGGGTCAGGGCCCGGGTGAGCTTGCCGTTCTCGTAGAGCAGGTTGATCGCCAGGCCGTCGACCTTCAGCTCGCACAGCAGGTCCGGCAGCGAGCCGAGGTCCTTCTCGATGCGGTCGGCCCAGGTCTTCAGCTCGTCGGCGGTGAACGCGTTGTCCAGCGAGAGCATCCGCTCCAGGTGCGGGACCGAGGTGAACTCGGTCTCGTAGGCGCCGGCGACCTTCTGGGTCGGCGAGTCCGGGGTGCGCAGCTCCGGATTCGCCTCCTCGATCGCCTCCAGCTGCCGCAGTTTCACGTCGAACTCGGCGTCGCTGAGCGTCGGCGCGTCGAGCACGTAGTAGCGGTAGCGCGCGTCCTCGATCTCCTCGGCCAGGGCCGCGTGCTGCTGAGCCGGGGTAGCGGCGGTGGTCTCATCCATGGCGGACAACGCGTCACCTCACTGGTCGGGACTGCTAGGGGGCCTTGCGACAAGAAGAATCTATCGCCCGGCACTGACAGTCCCGCAGTTCAGGAGGCTTTGTCCGCCAACGCGTCGGCCGTGCGGTGAGCGAGGATCAGGGCCTGGCGGGCCCATGGCGGAGTCGCCCCGGCCAGTCCGCAGGTCGGGGTGATCGTCGTGGCCTCGGCCAGCTGCGCGGGCGAGAACCCCAGCCGGGTCAGGGAAAGGACCTTGTCCAGCAGCTGGTTGACGCCGGGCGCGCGGGCCGGCTCGGTGGACGGCACCACGCCGAGCATCAGGCCGGTACCGGCCTCGATCGCCTCGCCGAGCTGTTCGTCGCGCGCCGTCTGGACGTCGATGCCGGTCGCGTCGAAGGAGACGAAGTCGGCACCGGACTTGCGCAGGAGGTCGATCGGGACGCCGGGGGCACAGCAGTGCACAGCGGTCTGGGCGCCGGCGTCGTGCACGGCCTGGAGCACCCCGGCCAGCAGTTCGCGGGCCACCGGCTCCTCGACCGCGCGCAGCATGCCGAAGCCGCTGGCGGTGGGCACGGTGCCCCTCAGGACGCCGGGCAGCGCCGGCTCGTCGAGCTGCACCAGCAGCGCGCCGGCCTGCGGGGCGCGCTTCTTCAGCTCCGCGATGTGCACCTTCAGCCCTTCGGTCAGGGACTCCGCGAGGTCGCGGACCGCGCCGAGGTCGGCGAGCATCCGGTTGCCGTACCGCAGCTCCAGGGTCGAGGCCAGGGTCCAGGGGCCGACGGCCTGCACCTTCAGGGTCTGGGTGAACTCCTGCGCGCTCTCCTCCAGGTGGTCGAGGTCCTGGCGCAGGAAGGAGTCCGCGCGCCGGGCGTCGCGCCCGGGCCGCTCGGTCAGCCGCCAGCCGCTGGGCTGGACCTCGGCGTAGAAGTCGACCAGCAGCGCGGTGCCGCGGCCGATCATGTCCGCGCCCACGCCGCGCGCCGGGAGTTCGGGCAGGTGCGGCAGGTCCGGGAGTTCGTCGAAGACCAGGCGGGTCGCCGCGCCGGTGTCGGTGCCGGGCAGGGAGCCGATGCCGGTGGCGCGTGGGGGTCGGTGCATGGGACGAGCGTAGCCAAGGTGGACCAGGGCGGGGCGGCTCGCTGCCTCGGAACCCTGCGGCGGCGGGCCGCCCGGCGCCCGGGGGCGCGGCCCGGTGCCGCACGCCGCCGACATCACCCGTCAGGGTGTCGAATGCGCGAGCCGAGAGCCCAGGTCGCCGCTATTGTGACCTGCACCAGCCCTGTTCAACGCCCGCCTGCCTTCCGGTGGCCCGTCTTGACCTCCTGGAGCGCGTCCGTGTCGACCGTGTTCTTCGCCGCGAGCCCCGCCGAACTGCGGGTGGTGGCGGCCGCTGCGGCCCACGCCGACACCTCGGCCGTGCTGTCCGCCCTGGACACCGTGCCCGCCGGCGACCTGGATCCGGCCCAGCTGATCGACCTGGATCTGCTGGTGACCGGCAACGACCCCGCGGAGGTGCGCGAGGCGGTGCTCACGCCGGCGCATGAGGGCCCTGACGATTCCGGCGGCACCGTCCTGCTGCCGGTGCGCCGGGCTCTGGGCTCCCGGCTGGCGCACCTGAGCGACCACGACGTGGACGCCCTGGCCGAACGCTGGGCCGCCGCCGACGGGGCCGCCGACGGGGGCTGGGACGCCTACCGCTGCGGGCAGCTGATCCGGTCGCTGTCGCTGCTGGCGCTGTTGGCCGGGGCGGACCAGCGGGAGCTGTTCGTGCGCTTCGACAGCTGAGGCGGCGGCCGGCCGGGTCCGGCTCACGCCGCCGCCGCCGGCTTGCGCAGCTGTCCGAGCGCCTCGGAGTAGCGCCGCAGTTCCTCCAGCAGCCCGTGCACGCCGCGCTCCCGGTGCTCCCCCGGCACCGCCAGCCGGCCGTCGGCGTCCAGGACCTCGCGCAGCGGCAGCGCCACGACGTCGGGCAGCGGGGTCATCCCCAGTGCCACCGCGACCGGCGTGATCATCTCGACGGCCCGCAGGCCCGCCGAGGACATGCCGTAGCTGACGAACCCGACCGGTTTGCCGGCCCACTCCGCGTACAACAAGTCCAGCGCGTTCTTCAACGGCGCGGTGATCCCCCGGTTGTACTCCGCGGCGAGGATCAGGAAGGCGTCGGCCGCCTCGACCGTCTCGCTCCAGCGCCGGGTGTGCTCGTGGAGGTACGCCCTCTCAGAGGGGTGCTCCGGTTCGTCCAGGAACGGCAGGCCGATCTCCGCCAGATCGGCGAGCGCGACCTCGAAGCCGCCGTGCTCGCGGGCCAGGGTGAGCACCCAGTCGGCGACGGCGGTCCCGACCCTTCCCGGACGGGTCGTGCTGGTGATGACGAGCAGGCGGGGCATGGTGTCCTCCTGGTGGGTCCAGATCGAAGCGGGTGATGAAGAACTGCGCGAGCGGGCCGATGGCGGCGGCGAACAGCACGGTCCCGACGCCGACGGTCCCGCCGAGCAGCCAGCCGGCGGCCAGGACGGCGATCTCGATGCCGGTCCGGGTGCCGCGCAGCGAGCGGCCGGTGCGCGCGGCCAATCCGGTCATGAGGCCGTCGCGGGGGCCGGGTCCGAGACCGGCGCCGACGTAGAGGCCGGTGGCGACGCCGTTCAGCACGATGCCGCCGAGCAGGAGCGCCGCGCGCGGGACGAGGGCGTGGACCGGCGGCAGCAGGCCGAGGACGGCGTCCGCGGCCAGGCCGACCACCACGACGTTGCCCGCCGTGCCGAACCCGGGCCGCTGCCGCAGCGGGATCCAGGCCAGCAGCACCAGCGCGCCGACGACGATCACGACCTGCCCCAGCGGCAGGCCGGTGTGCCGGGCGAGGCCCTGATGCAGCACGTCCCAGGAGGCCAGACCCAGGTCCGAGACCGCCATCAGGGCCGTGCTGGCGCCGAACAGCACAAGCCCGGCGAACAACTGGACCAGGCGGCGCGCAATGTTCGGTGACATGTCAACAAGTCTGCGCCGAGGTTAGGTGACATGTCAACAACAGCGCTAGACTGGGCCCGTGACCGCGACCGAGCCCCGCTGGCTGGACGACGCCGAGCTGCGCGCCTGGCTGGCCTACCGCCGCATGCACCTGCTGCTCAACGCCGAGATCAGCCGCGACCTGGCGAAGGAGGCGGGCTTGTCGGAGGCCGACTACGACGTCCTGTCGAACCTGACCGCCTCCGACGACCGGCGGCGGCTGAGCGAGCTCGCCACCCGCATGCGGTGGTCGAAGAGCCGGCTCTCGCACCACATCACGCGCATGGAACAGCGCGGCCTGGTGCGCCGCGAGGAGGTGGACGGCGACGCCCGCGGCTCGCTGGTGGTGCTCACCGCGCAGGGCCGCCGCACCATCGAGCAGGCCGCGCCCGGCCACGTGGCCTCGGTGCGCCGGCACCTGATCGGCCGGCTGAGCCCCGAGCAGATCAGGGTGCTGGGAGACATCGGCGAGGCGGTGCTGGGCCCGCTGGAGGCGGGCGGCGTCGGGGACGAGTGATGCCCCGGGCCGAAGCGGCCCGGGGCATCGGAAGGTAGCGCGTGCTCAGCTCAGGCCGGCGGCCTTCATCATCGCGGCGATGGCCGGGCCGGCCGCGCTGTTGCCGAACCCGCCGTTGAGGACCAGAGCGCTGACCGCGATGTCGTTCTTCGGGTCCATCGCGATCATCCAGGAGTCGGTCGGGTCGGTGGCGTTCGGCTCGGCCGAGCCGGTCTTGGCCCCGAGGGTCGGCGAGATGCCGGCCAGCGAGGTCGCGGTGCCGTTGGTGATGACGCCGCGCATCATCGTCTGCAGGTTCTGGTCCACCGACGCCGGCAGCGGCTGGGCCTTGGCCGGGGCCTGGAAGCCGGGGATCAGGACCGGCTGGTGGAACTGGCCGGTGGCCACCGTCGCGGCGATCGAGGCCATGGTCAGCGGGCACATCGTGATCATGCCCTGGCCGAAGGCCGAGGCGGCGAGCAGGCTGTGCGTGTCGGCCGGGGGCACCTGCAGGGCGCCGCCGGTGCAGTAGGTGGCCGAGCCGACGCCCATGTCCCAGGGCTGGTTCATGCCGTAGTAGTCGTGGACGGTCTTGGACAGGCTGTCCATCGCCAGGTTGTGCCCGATCGTCGCGTTGACGAACGAGGTGTTGCAGGACTGCTCATAAGCGGTCAGCAGGGTGGCGCCGGTGAAGCCGTTCTTCAGGCCCTCGTCGTTGTGGTAGGTCTCGGTGCCCACCTTGGCGGTCGGCGTGCAGTCCGCCGTGTCCGACAGCTGCATGCCGCCGAGCAGGAGCGCGGTGGCGGTGACCGTCTTGAACGTCGAGCCCGGCGCCCGGGTGGCCGTGTAGGCCATCTTGAGGTTGTTCTTGTTGTTCGTGGCGATGGCCAGGATCTCGCCGGTGGAGGGCTTGATCACCACCATGCCGGAGTTCGGGTACGCCTTGAGCGCGTTCTCCGCCGCGGTCTGGATCTTCGAGTCGATCGTCGAGGCCAGCTGCAGACCGCTGGTCGCGTTGGGCGCGCCGAGCTGGATCGTGTTCGATCCGGGGATCTGGTTGCCGGTGTTGTTGTCGACGAACTGGATCTGCAGCGAGGCCTGCGTCCCGTTCTGCGGCTTGGCGATCGCCAGCTTGGTGATGATGCTGGCGATGCTCGGGTGCTCGGTCCCGGACAGCGGCGCACCGCCGCGGTCGGCGACCGGCACCGAGGGCGGCACCGCCTTCAGGTTCGAGGCGGCGCTCAGCTGCGGGTTGATCATCGCCGAGGCGAAGTGCACCAGCGCCGGGCCGTTCCCGGTCGGCGGCAGCACCGACATCGTGGAGTTGTAGGACCACGTCAGGCCGTCGTCGAAGGTGTCGGTGACGCTGAAGCCGTAGTGGACCGCGTTGGCCAGCGGGTCCGGGGTCGCCGGGCTGCTCGGGGCGCCCGGGGTCGAGGAGCCGGAGGCCGACGTGGAGCCGGCGCTGCTCGGCGCGTTCTGCTGCGAGCCCAGCTTGAGCGCGATCGTCTTGGGAGCCAGGGACTCCATCACCGACTTCAGCCGCGGCCCGGCCTTGTCGGGCAGGTCCGTCATGGACCCGGCCTTCGTGTAGTCGCCGGACTGCCACGCCGCCAGGAACGCCGCCGCGACCGTGTCGGTCGGGCTGGCCCCTTGAGAGGTGGCCGCCGAGGTACCGCCGTTCGCCGCCGGCTTGGCCTTGGAGCCGCCGGAGCACCCCGCGGTGACCACGGCGAGCGAGGTGGCAACTGCGGCTATCGCCAGGAGCGTGCGTCGTGAACCCATCGGGGTCCCTCCCCTATACGTCGGATCGGGTTTTCAACCTACGACCCTAACCGACGCATCAGAGGCCCAAATGGTTGGCACGCTTAACGTGAGGTCTGCGCCACTGTGGCGGATCCGATGACGCGGGTACCGTCGTAGAGGACTGCCGCTTGCCCCGGCGCGAGGCCTCTAACCGGTTCGTGGAGGACTACTTCGATCGCGTCCGGACCGGTGCGCTCAGCGGTGGCCGGCACCGCCTCGCCGTGCGCGCGCAGCTGCGCGCGGCACTCGATCCGGCCGGTGAACTCCGGGCCGCACCAGCGCAGCTTGATCCCGGACAGCCCGGTGACGTCCAGTTCCTCGGCCGTACCGACGGTCACGGTGTTGTTGACCGGCGAGATGTCCAGGACATAGCGCGGCCGTCCGTCGCCGGCCGGATCGCCGATGCGCAGACCCCGGCGCTGGCCGATGGTGAAGCCCCAGGCGCCGTCGTGCTCGCCGACCGTGCGCCCGGTGCTGTCGACGATCGGACCGGACGTGGTGCCCAGGGTCTTGGCGAGGTACGCCTTGGTGTCGCCGTCGGGGATGAAGCAGACGTCGTGGCTGTCGGGCTTCTTGGCCACGTACAGACCGCGCTCGGCCGCCTCGGCCCGGACCGCGGGCTTGGTGTCGTCGCCGAGCGGGAACAGGGAGTGCCCCAGCTGGTCGGCGTCCAGGACGCCCAGGACGTAGGACTGGTCCTTGGCCGGGTCCGCGGCGCGGTGCAGCTCCGGGCCGTGCGGACCGTCGAGCAGGCGCGCGTAGTGCCCGGTGGCGACCGCGTCGAAGCCCAGGGCCCGCGCCTTGTCCAGCACCGCGGCGAACTTGATCTTCTCGTTGCAGCGCAGGCACGGGTTCGGGGTGCGGCCGGCCCGGTACTCGGCGACGAAGTCGTCGATCACGTCCTCGTGGAAGCGGTCGGACATGTCCCAGATGTAGAAGGGGATGCCGAGCATGTCGGCGGCGCGCCGGGCGTCGTGCGAGTCCTCGATCGTGCAGCATCCGCGCGCGCCGTCGCGCAGGGCTTGGCGGTTGCGGGACAGCGCGAGATGGACGCCGGTCACCTCGTGACCCGCGTCCCGGACCCGGGCGGCGGCCACCGCCGAGTCGACACCACCGGACATCGCCGCCAAGACACGCATGCCTCAAGGGTACGTGCAATGGTTGACTGTGAGGCGGGTCATATCGGGCGGGACGGGCTACCACGAGCGGAGGACGCCATGAGCGGCGCCGAGGGCACGGACAGCATGGTCATCGTCGGCGCGAGCCTGGCGGGTGCGAAAACCGCCCAGGCGCTGCGCGAGGACGGCTGGGACGGGCCGATCGAGCTGGTCGGCGCCGAACACGACCTGCCCTACGAGCGCCCGCCCCTGTCGAAGGGCTACCTGCAGGGCAAGGAGGAGCGGGACAAGGTCTTCGTCCACGAGTCCGGCGCCTGGTACGTGGAGAACCAGGTGGGCCTTCGCCTGGGCCGCACCGCCGTGGCGGTCGACCGCGAGCGGCACCTGGTACGCCTGGACGACGGCACCGAACTCCCCTACGGCAAGCTGCTGCTGGCCACCGGCTCCTCCCCGCGCCGGCTCGACATCCCCGGCGGCGACGCGAAGAACCTCTGCTACTTCCGCACGATCGAGGACAGCCAGCGCACCAGGGACCAGTTGATCCCCGGCTCGCGCCTGACGATCGTCGGCGCCGGCTGGATCGGCCTGGAGGTGGCCGCCGCGGCCCGCGAGAAGGACGTCGAGGTGACCGTGCTGGAGGCGGCCGAGCAGCCGCTGCTGCGGGCGCTCGGCCCCGAGGTCGGCGCGCGCTTCGCCGACCTGCACCGCGCGCACGACGTGGACCTGCGCCTGGGCGTCGGCGTGGACTCCTTCACGTTGCAGGACGTGGACGGCGTCGAGCAGGCGACCCGCGTCCGGCTCGCCGACGGCACCGAGCTGGAGGCCGACCACATCCTGGTGGCGGTCGGCGCCGCGCCGAACTCCGGACTGGCCGAGGCGGCCGGGCTGGAGGTCTCGAACGGCATCGTGGTGGACGCCACCCTGCGCACCTCGGACCCCGACGTCTTCGCCGCCGGCGACGTGGCCAGCGCCTGGCATCCCTTCTACGAGGAGGCGATCCGGGTCGAGCACTGGGCCAACGCGCTGAACCAGCCGAAGGTCGCCGCGGCCTCGATGATGGGGGTCACGGATCTGAAGTACGACCGGCTGCCGTACTTCTTCACCGACCAGTACGACCTCGGCATGGAGTACGTCGGCCACATCCCGTCCTCGGGCTACGACCAGGTGGCGTTCCGCGGCGACCCGGATTCCGGGGCGTACATGGCGTTCTGGCTGGCCGGCGGGAAGGTGCTGGCCGGGATGAACGTGAACGTTTGGGACGTGGTCGACGAGGTGCGGAGCCTGATCCTGGGCCGGGCCGCGGTGGACCTGGGCCGGCTGCAGAACGCGGCGGTGCCGCTGGCCGAGGTCGCGGCTGCGGCCTGAACCGGCTTTCGAAGCTCAGTACTCGAGGTCGCCCTCGTTGATGCAGACGTTCAGGTACGTGATGTTGGTGGTGCTGAGGTTGAAGAGGATCCCGTGCGGGTTCATCTTCCACTGCTCCCCGCGCACCCCGAGCTTGGACCAGATCCCCTCGGCCCACCAACCGTTCTCGCTGTCGGCGGCGCGCACCTGGTCGGCGATGCCGTAGTTCCGCAGGTCCAGCAGATTGTTCGTGTTCTCCCACGGGCACCACAGCGAACCGGTGCTCAGCCGCACCCCGGACGCGACCACGTCGGACGTGGTGTACAGGCAGACCTCGTTGGTGCTGCACCCGGCGTAGTCCTGGGCCACGGCGGTGCCAGGCGTGGTCGGCGGCTTGTAGGTGAGCGTGACGCTGTCCTTGGCGTAGCGGATCGAGTCCCCGTCCACCACGCCCCCGGGCTTGCGGGAGAGCTGCGCCTTGATCGAGGACTGCACCCAGTTCTGCCCCGAATCGTCGACGGACGCCGAAGCCGGGCAGGCGGCCAGTGCGGTGGCGGACAGGAAAGCGCCCGCGATGAGCGCGAGTACAGGACGCGTGTGAAGCATGATGCCCCATTCGTCGTCGACACGGCCGGATGGTGAATCAGAGTCCTGTTTTAACCGGTCAGCTGTCAATGGACTGTCCTAAAACGGACATGGGGCTACAGCCCTTAACTCAGCCCCGCCGCCCGCGCCCGTCCCACCACCGGACCGATGGCCTCGGCCAACGCGTCCACATCAGCCTTCGTCGACGTGTGCCCCAGCGAGAACCGCAGCGACCCGCGGGCCGGCTCCCCCTCGACGCCCATCGCCAGCAGCACGTGGCTGGGCTGCGCGACGCCGGCCGAGCAGGCCGAGCCGGTCGAGCACTCGACGCCGCGGGCGTCCAGCAGCATCAGCAGCGAGTCGCCCTCGCAGCCGGGGAACGTCATGTTCGCGATGCCCGGCAGTCCGGTGCCCGGGCCGCGGTCGCCGTTCACGACGGCGTCGGGCACCTCGGCCTGGACCCGGGCGATCAGCTCGTCGCGCAGCGCGGTCAGCGTCTCGGCCTTGGCCTCGCGGTCCTTCACGGCCTCCACCACCGCGGCCGCGAAGCCGGCGATGGCCGGGGTGTCCAGGGTGCCCGAGCGGACGTCGCGTTCCTGGCCGCCGCCGTGCAGCACCGGAACGGCCTGGGTCTTGCGGCCCAGCAGCAGCGCTCCGACGCCGATCGGGCCGCCGATCTTGTGCGCGGTGAAGGTCATCGCCGACAGTCCGCTGGCGCTCCAGTCCACCTCCAGGGCGCCGACCGCCTGCACCGCGTCGGAGTGCATCGGGATCCCGAACTCGTGGGCGACGCCGGCCAGCTCGCGGATCGGCTGGACCGTGCCCACCTCGTTGTTCGCCCACATCACGGTGGCCAGCGCCACGGAGTCCGGGCCGCGTTCGATCGCGGCGCGCAGCGTCTCGGGGTGCACCCGGCCCAGGGAGTCGGCCGGCAGCCAGTCGATCTCGGCGCCCTCGTGCTCCTCGAGCCAGGTCAGCGGGTCCAGGACGGCGTGGTGCTCGATCTTCGCCGCCAGGATGCGCCGGCGGCGGGGGTCCGCGTCGCGTCGGGCCCAGTACAGGCCCTTGACCGCCAGATTGTCGCTCTCGGTGCCGCCGGAGGTGAACACCACCTCGGAGGGCCGGGCACCGAGCGCCTCGGCGATCTGTTCGCGGGACTCCTCGACCACCCGCCGGGCCGCGCGGCCGGCGGCGTGCAGGGAGTTGGCGTTCCCGGTGACGCCCAGCTGTGCCGTCATCGCGTCGACGGCGGCCGGGAGCATGGGGGTCGTCGCGGCGTGATCCAGATATACGGCCATGATTAGCTGCGATTCTAAGGGCTGGCGGGACTGTGGCGGTGATCGGCCCGGCCCCGCCCGGCCGGAGGGGATCACCCGGAGGCCGAAGGGCGCACGGAATTCGGGGGGCCTGTTACCGCCGCCCGTATGCGGTAAGGCGGTCAGCCCAGCGAGTATTCCCCCTGGAGCGCGGTCAGGATGATCCGCGCCGGGAAGACCGAGCCGGCGAAGCTGAAGTGGATGCCGTCGTGCTGCCGCGCGAGGATCCGGTGACCGGCGGGGTCGGTGAGGTAGTCGGTGTAGCTGCCGTGGTCGGAGGTCGGTCCGGCGACGTCCACATAGCGGAGCCCGGGGACGTTCGGCACCGCCGCGCGGACCGCGTCGTTGATCCGCGCGAAGATGTGGATCCACGGCGCCGAGCGCGGCACCGGCGGGCCGACCCAGTAGACCCGGCGCTGCGGGTCGCCGGCGATGAAGTCGCGGCTGACGGCCTCCACCCGGCGCGCGTACTCCTGGTTCCAGGCGTTCGACCCGACGTCGTGGCCCTCCAGCGGCCAGCCGTCGTTCGCCCCGAGCACCATGATCACGACGTCCGGGTCGAAGTCCGCGGCGTCCTGCGCCGCCTCGTCCGACCAGTCGAAGACCGACGGCTGCGTCAGTCCGGTGCCGTTGCGCGCCTGCACCCGCACCTTGGCCGGGAGGTGCTCGGCGGCCACCACGCGAGAGAGCTGCTGGCCGTCGAAGTCCGAGAGCGAGTCGCCGGTGACCAGGATGCGCAGCGGATCGGCGGCGGTGGCGTGGCGCACCTCGGCGCCGACCGGCGCCAGCCGGGGCTGGGGGTCGGCCGCGGCCGGGGAGCCCGGCGCGCTGGCCGGAGCCGGCGGCGGCGCCTGGGCCGGCGGCTGGAGCCGGTCCGCGTCCTGCTCCAGATGGGTCTGCCGGTCATCACCCGTCGCGCTGTCGGGATGGCCGAGCATGGCGTCCAGCGAGCTGCGCGGGCGGTTCAGGTCCAGCAGACCCGCGAAGCTGTCCAGCGGGCGCGCGAACCCCAGCAGCAGGTCGCGCGTCGGGCCGGACGGCATACCGAGCCCGGCCCGGACCACGCCGGCGGTGTTCAGCAGCAGGGCGGTGACCAGCGCGATCCGGATCACCCGGCCGGTCTGGCGCGCGGTGGTGACGGGTTCGGGGCCGTTCTCCTCGGACACTGCTCTCCTTTCGCGCCTCGCCTAGAACCGGAAGTAGATGAACGGCGCCACGCCTTGTCCGCCGCTGACGGCGGCGACCACCAGCAGCAGCGCCCCGAGCGAGATGCCCTGCGCGTAGACGGGGAGGGTGACGAACGCCTTCTGCAAGCGCGCGCCGGTCCCCCTGGGCAGCCACTGCACGGCCAGTGCGGCGGCGATGACCAGGACGATCGTCGGCGTGACGATGCCGGTGCCCGGGCCGCCGGCGAAGAGCCGTCCGAGGACGGCGAAGGCGGTGCTCACGTCCGGAGCGTGGAAGAAGACCCACGCCAGGCAGACCACGTGGAAGGTCACGATGCGCGCCGCTGCGGTCTTCACAGGCTGGGGAATCCGTGCGGGAACACTAGTGGGGAAACGCATAGCGTCCGCGACGGAGGGCCACGCACGTTCCACCGCCAGGCCGACGCCGTGAATGCCGCCCCAGATGACGAACGTCCATGCGGCGCCATGCCACAGCCCGCCCAGGAGCATGGTCATCATCAGGTTGCGGTACGTCTTGAGACTCCCGCCGCGGTTCCCTCCCAGGGGGATGTAGAGGTAGTCGCGGAGCCAACGGGAGAGCGTCATGTGCCAGCGCCGCCAGAAGTCCTGGAGGGAGCGTGCGGTGTAGGGGCGGTCGAAGTTGTCGGGGAAGCGGAATCCCAGAAGCAGCGCCAGGCCGATCGCCATGTCGGTGTAGGCGGAGAAGTCGCAGTAGATCTGGACGGCGTACCCGTAGACCGCCATGAGGGTCTCGGTGCCGTTGTGCGCCTGGGGCGTGCCGAACACCGGCTCGACCAGCTTCGTGCCGATCATGTCGGCGACGACCATCTTCTTCACCAGGCCGCCGGCGATCAGGCCGAACGCCCGGGCCGCCGGGATGCGGTTCGGATCGCGCGGGCCCGCCAGCTGCGGGATGAACTCCGACGCCCGGACGATCGGGCCGGCCACGAGGTGCGGGAAGAAGGACGCGTAGATGGCGTAGTCGAGCGGCCTGGCCAGCGCGGTGCGGCCGCGGTGGACGTCGACCACGTAGGAGATGGCCTGGAAGGTGTAGAAGGACACGCCGACCGGCAGGACCCAGTGGAGCAGACCGATGGACAGTCCCAGGGAGCTGTTGACGGAAGCGCTGAAGAAGTCCAGGTACTTGAAGACGCCGAGGGCGCCGAGGTCCAGGGTGATCGCGGCGACCAGCGCGGCGTTGCGGACCTTCGCCGCGGACCGGCGCGCGATGACCGTGGCCGCGAGCTGGTTGGCCACGGTGGAGCCGGCCAGGAGGAAGACGTAGTGCCAGTCCGCGGCCGCGTAGAAGTAGTACGAGGCGGCGAGGATGAAGGGCCGCCACAGGCGCTGACGGGGCATCAGGGCCCAGGACAGAGGCAGGACGAGGGCGAAGAAGAGCGCGAACTGGACGGTGGGGAAGATCAAGGGTGCTGTCCCGGGTGGCCGGTATCGTCAGGGAGGGTCGCAATACCCAACGAAACAGAACACGGACGGTCACGCCCTTCCCAGCGATCGAGATCGCTCTTAGCTTGTCCGGTATGGCACCGCTAAGTGGGGACGACCCGCGCCACCTGGGGGGATTCCGGGTGCTGACGCTGCTCGCCGTCGGCGGCATGGGGCGCGTCTACCTGGCGCTGGGACCGGACCGCCAGGCGGTGGCGCTGAAGGTGGCGCGGCCGGAGTTCGCCGCCGACGCGCGGTTCCGGGCACGGTTCCGGCGGGAGGTCGCCACGGCCCAGGAGGTCGGCGGCGGGGGCGGCAGTGCCGGCGGGGGCGGCGACGGAGATTCGGCCGCCTTGATAGCTCCCGTCGTGGCGGCGGATCCGGAGGCGGAGCTGCCCTGGCTGGCCTCGGAGTACGTGCCGGGACCGTCCGTGACCGAGGCCGCGATGGCGTTCGGCCCGCTCGGCGAGGCGGGCCTTCGGACCCTGGCCCACGGCCTGGCCCTGGCCCTGACCGAGGTCCACGCGGCGGGGGTCGTGCACCGCGATGTGAAGCCCTCGAACGTGCTGCTGGCCCGCGGCGGGCCCCGTCTGATCGACTTCGGCGTGGCGCGCGCCCTCGACGACATCGGTCTGACCAGGGTCGGGGCGCTGATCGGCTCGCCGGGGTTCCTGTCGCCGGAGCAGGCGGTGGGCGAGCCCGCCACCTTCGGATCGGACGTCTTCGCCCTGGCCTCGGTCATCGCCTACGCGGCGCGCGGCCAGAGCCCCTTCGGCGCCGGCGACGGTCCGGCGCTGCTGTACCGGGTGGTGCACGAGCCGCCCAAGCTCGACGGCCTGCCCGCCGACCTGACCGACCTGCTGGCCGCGTGCCTGGCCAAGGACCCCGCCGAGCGCCCGACCGCGCCGGAGATCGCCGGCCTGGTCGCCCCCGAGGACCCCTGGCTGCCGGACGCGGTGCTGGACGACATCGCCCGCCGCGAGGCCGAACTCGCCGCGTGGCTGAAGGTCACCGCCGCCGACCCGCTATGGGTACGCGCGGTCTCGGCGGCCTTCGACAAGGCGGCGGATTCGGCACTGGACATCGCGAACGCGGCGGTGGCGGAGCCCGCGCACCGTGGGACGCGCCGGCGGCGGCCCAGGCCGGCCGATGCCGCGCCCGGGCTCGACTCGCCGGAGGACCGCCGCCGGCCGGACGCGACTTCCGCGGACGCTCGACAGGGTTCCCCTGACAGCGCGTCCCCGCCCGACTCGCCGGCGCACGGCGTACGCCAGCCCGGCCTGCCGCGTTCCGCGGCCGCTCAAGCCGCTGCGGCATTCGCCGCCGGGCCCGAGCCCGAGCCCGAGTCCCGAGCCGAGCCTGAGCACGAGTCCCGGGCCGAGCCCGAGCCCACGCCCGAACTCCAGCCCCAGTCTCAGCCCCAGCCCGCTCCCACCACCCGACCGGGCGCCGCCTACGCGGCCTTCCTCCTCGACCCGGAGCCGCCGACCGCAGCGGCCCCGGCCCCCGCCGCCGCCCACCACCGCGCGCCGCGCCGGCACCGCTTTCCCGTCTATGCCGCCCTCGGTGCCCTCCTGGGCGCCGCGGTGACGGCCGCCGTGCTGCTGCTCCCCCACGGCGGCCACGGCACGCCTGCGCCGCCGCAGAGCCCTGCGAGCAGCTCCGCCGGCGGACAGAGAACCGCCCCGTCCGCCGGTGTCGGCGGGCGGGGCGGCTCCGGGAACCGTCCGGGGACTACTTCCGCTTCAGGATCTCGTCGGTGACCTGCGGGACCACCTTGAACAGGTCGCCGATGACGCCGTAGTCCGCGAGCTCGAAGATCGGCGCCTCCTCGTCCTTGTTGATGGCGACGATGGTCTTCGAGGTCTGCATGCCGGCGCGGTGCTGGATCGCGCCGGAGATGCCGGCGGCGATGTACAGCTGCGGGGAGACCGTCTTGCCGGTCTGGCCGACCTGCGACTGGTGCGGGTACCAGCCGGCGTCCACGGCGGCGCGGGAGGCGCCGACGGCCGCGCCGAGCGCGTCGGCCAGCTTCTCGATGATCGCGAAGTTCTCGCCGCTGCCGACGCCGCGGCCGCCGGAGACCACGATCGAGGCCTCGGTGAGCTCGGGGCGGTCGCCCTTGGGGAGCACGACCTTCTCCACGACCTTGGCCAGCTTGGCCGCGTCCGACAGCTCCACGCTGACGTCCACCCGCTCGGCGGCGGCCGGGGCGGCCTCCGGGGCGGTGGCGTTCGGGCGCATGGCGATGATCGGGGTGCCCTGGGTGACCTTGGAGTGCGCCACGGTCGAGCCGCCGAAGATGCTCTGCTCGGCGACCAGCTCGGCGCTGACGTCGACGGCGTCGGTGAGGATGCCGGAGCCCGACTTGATCGCCAGGCGGCCGCCGACCTCCTTGCCCTCGGCGGTGGCCGGGACCAGCACCGCCGCCGGGGAGTGCTCGGCGACCAGCTTGGCCAGCAGCTCGGCCTTGGGCGCGGTGACGTAGCCCTCCAGCTCGGCGTCCTCGGCGACGTACACCTTGGCGGCGCCGTACTCGGCCAGCTTCTCGGCGGCCTTGTCGTAGCCGGCGCCGACGAACACGGCGCTGGGCGTGCCCAGCGCGCGAGCCTTGGTCAGCAGCTCCAGCGTGACCTTCTTGACCGCGCCGTCGGCGTGGTCGACGAGAACCAGGATCTCAGCCATCTTCCAACGCTCCCTTAGATGAACTTCTGCGCGGACAGGAACTCGGCGAGCTTCACGCCGCCGTCGCCCTCGTCGGCCACCTTGACGCCGGCGCTGCGCGCCGGGCGCTGGGCGGCGTCGGCCACGGCGGTCCAGGCGCCGGCCGCGCCGACCTGCGCCGTCTCGATGCCGGCCGCGGCCGCGTCGAGCCGGGCGATCGGCTTCTTCTTGGCCGCCATGATGCCCTTGAAGGAGGGGTAGCGCGGCTCGTTGATCTTCTCCACCACCGAGACCACGGCCGGCAGCTGGGCCTTGACGATGTCGTGGCCGTAGTCGGTGAGGCGGTTCACGGTGATCTCGGTGCCGTCGATCTCGACCTTCGAGGCGAAGGTGAGCTGCGGCAGGCCCAGGCGCTCGGCCAGCATGGCCGGGACCAGCGAGGTGCGGGCGTCGGAGGCCTCCGAGCCCAGGACCACCAGGTCGAACTCGGTCGTGCCCAGGGCCTGCGCGATGCCGTAGGAGGTGGCCACGGCGTCGGAGCCGGCCAGCGCCGGGTCGGACAGCAGGATGCCGGAGTCCGCACCCATCGACAGCGCCTTGCGCAGCGCCGCGTCGGCGCCGTCGGGGCCCATGGTCAGCACGGTGACCTCGCCGCCGTGCGCCTCGACGAGCTTGAGCGCCTCCTCGATGGCGTACTCGTCCATCTCGTTGAGCACCGGGTTCGAGCTTTCCCGGTCCACGGTCAGGGTGTCCGGGAGGAGCCGCTTCTCGGCCTCCGTGTCCGGCACCTGCTTCACACAGACGACGATTTTCATGATCGCTGTCCGACCTCCTGCTTGAGGGCTTCTCCGGTCTCTCCTCCGCAGCTTGCCATGGTCGGACCTGATTTTAATAAACAGAGCATCCGAACACGGGGGCAGGCAGGCGAGGCTTCCACGGCTTCCGGTGCGGCCCGGCGGTTGCCCACGGTGCCGTCCACGGGGATCGTATCCCGACAAAGTTACCGCTTGGTAGTGCCGCACGGAGCGACGCGCGTCACGTCTCGAATGGGCCGCGCGGGGGAATACCCATGGTGTCCGAGTGACTACTGTGAGGGATGGTGGCCAGCTAGGATGCTCAAAACACGTTGACCAGGGGGGGTGGTCCGATGTCCGGTCCGGGGTCTTCCTTCGACGCCTTCGAGGTGCGCCCCGCCGTGCTGACGGGGTACGCCGAGTCGCTGCGCGCCCGCGCGGCGGAGCTGGCGTCGGTCGGCGAGGCGGTGGCGGCGGTGCGCGTGGAGCACCGCTGGTTCGGCCGGCTGCCGCAGTCGGGCCTGCTGGCCGACCGCTGCGCCGCGCATCAGCACGAGGTGCTCGCCGAGGCCGGAGAACTGACCGCGTGGCTGGCGGCGGCGACGCTCGGGCTAGCGGAGTGCGCCGCGCGGTATTCGTCGGCCGATCGGGTGGTGGCCGGAGTCGCGGACGCGGTGCAGACCGCGCTCGGGGTGGGGATCGAGATACCCGGGAGCGAGCCGGACGAGGTCGTGCCGGGCAACGGGACGCACGGATGAACAGTCCGGTGGAGCCGGTAGAGCCAGTGGGGACGCGGGAGCCTCGGGAGCCCCGAGAGCCGGGCACGGTGCCCGGCGGCGGGTTCGGAGTCGGCTACGCGTGGGCCGTCGAGGAGCCGCCGCGGCTCGACACGATGCTCAGCCCGGTGCACCGTGCGGCACCGAGCGGTGTGGAGGGCACGCTGGCATCAGGCGTCGAATGGGCCCTGCGCGAGGTCGGACTGCTGGACGTGCTGGACCGGGTGACCGGCGACGCCGAGGCCCTGCACGGCGCGGCGGTGCTGTGGCTGGAGCAGGCGATCGCGGTGCGCGGCATATCGACGCGGCTGCGACAGGACTGCGCGCCGCTCGCCGGGAGCTGGCGCGGAGAGGCCGCGCAAGCGTTCGGGGCCGCGATGGACGCCTGTCTGACGGCGCTGGACCGCCTGGCGTTCGGCCTGGCGGCGACGGCGCACCTGCTCAACCGGGCCGGCGTGGCGGCCGGGGCGGCCCAGGACGCGGTGACCGGCGTCGTGACGGACGCCGCGGCGTGGGCGGCGGCCGAGCTGGCCGCGACCGCCGTGGCCGACGTGCTCACCTTCGGCCTGGCCACGGTCGGCGGCGCTCTGGCCGAATCGGCGACACTGGCGGCGTTCCTGGCTCGCGCCGAGCGGATCTCGGCGGAGTTCGCGGCGCTGGTGGAGCAGCTGGTGACCGAACTCGCCGTGCTGAAGGCGGCCCGCGACGCGATCGGCGTCTCCCACGGGCTCCGCGCGCTGCACGCCTTCCGCGCCCTGCGGCAGGCCCAGACCACGATCGCGGAGCTGCGCGGCGCCGGCAGCGTCCTGCGGGCCGCCGAGGGCGCCACGGACGTGGCGCTCGGCCACGCGACCGGACTCCCCCTCGGCGCCGGGGGAGCGAAGGGCCTCGGCGCGCGGATCAGGCACACGATCACCGACGAGGCCGAACAGATCGAGCCCGACCAAGCTGGTACCTGACATCACCAAGCTCGTACCTGACATCACCAAGCTGGTACTTGACACCCGCACGCAAGTACTAGACGATACTCGTCAAGTAGAAGCGACTAGGGATGGAGTCCGCTTTGGCAACGACATGGCGTACCGCCCACGAAGAGCTGGCCCGGGACCTGAACCGCCTGGTCGAGGCGCGCGTCCTGGGACCGGTCGACGTCCTGTTCGGGCTCGACAAGGACCTGCGGCGCCGGGCCTTCGAGGCGGTGCTGGTCTGGACCGAGGAACTGCTCGGCCCGGACGACGACACCGCGAAGATGACCGCCATCCGGCTGGTCAGCACCCTGTTCCCGTCCGACGAGCCCTTCAACCCGCCGACCCAGTGGTGGACCACTCCGTTCGGCCGCGCGGTGCTGCTGCGCGCCGGGCACCCGAACGCCGAGGCGGTGTCGTTCACCGTGGCGGCGGCGATGCTCGGCATCAGCCGGCAGGGGGTGCACGACCTCGCCCGGCGGGGGAAGGTGCAGGCGCATCCGGACGGCGGGGTGACGGTCGACTCGGTGCAGGCGCGGCTGAAGGAGCGGTTGCTGGGCGATTCGGAAGCGGTCGCCTCCGAGAACAAGGGCTGAGGCGGCGTCATGCGGTGCTTCACTCCGGCGACTGCCCCCGACCTCGCACTCAGCCGACTCGGTTATGGCGCCATGCAGCTTCCCGGCCCGGGCGTCTGGGGTCCTCCGGGCGACCGGGAGAACCTGGCGGCCGCCGATCTCGTGCTCGCAGCAGAGGATGTGGCCGTGTTGAACGAGATCAACGCCCTGAGCGACTAGGACCGTCGAAGGACCACCTGGCAGGGGTTCGCCGGATCGTCGGAGGCGCACAGGACGAGATCCTGGCCCGCCTTGTAGACGTCGAACCAGACCGAGTGGGACAGGTCGCCCTCGATCTGCAGCCGGACGCCGGAGCGGCCGCCGGGGCTCTCGGTGTCCCACATGCCCACCGAGGCCGGCACGCCGTCGCCGGCGCCGAGTCCGCCGCCGGACAGCGCGCCGGCGGTGTAGCTGCCGTCGGCGCGCAGGACGACGGACATGTCGGAGCTCGACCGCCAGGTCCCGAGCAGATCGCCGTCGGAGCCGACGGCGACGGGCTCGGCGGTCGACGAGGGCGCCGCGAACCGCCACACCGGACCGCCGATCGCCACCAGGACCGCCAGCGCCACCAGCACGATCCGCCGCGACGCCGCCAGATCCCGCCGCCGCCAGGCCACCGCGACCGCCGACGCGGCCATCCCGGCGGGCCAGAAGAAGGCGGTCACCAGGCAGCAGAAGCACCACAGCAGAAGCCGCGGCCGCCACCGCGACGCCAGCCCGAACAGACCGACACCCACACCCCACAGTGCGCCGACGAGGTAGAAGGCGGTCCAAGGCCGCGCGTCGGGAAGGTGCGGCATGTCGGGGTTCACGTGCGGGCTGTCGAAGAAGACGCGGTAGGCGAAGTACAGCGCCAGCGCGCCCCAGAAGAGCACGCCGAGCCCGACCAGGGCGCCGACGCAGACCAGCGCGGCACGCCGCAGGCCGGGGCCGAGTGCGACGCCGGTGAGGGTCGAGGCCTCGCTCTGCATGCCGAAGAAGGGTTCCTCGGGGGTGTCGGCGGCGGATTGCCAGGCGAAGAAGGACTCTGGATCGGCCTCGGCAGACCCGGGGGAAGGCACGCCGCCGCCGGCCGGAATCCCTTGCCCGGACATCCCTTGCCCGGACAAGGATCCGCCGTCGCCAGCCACAGCCTCGCCTGCCGCAGCCTCGCCAGCCGCGGCGCCGCCGGCTGAGTTCTCCTGCCCGGGCGGAAGCCCACCCGCATCCCCCGCGAAACCCTCGTCGGCTATGTCGTCATCGGCGTGCGAGCCGGCGTCGGTCGAAAACACGCGCCCCACAATGCCGAAAGCCCGGCGGGAGCGAAAGCTCCCACCGGGCCGTCGGTGCGCCTGAAGCGCGGATGCCCTTACACGTTCTCCGGGAAGTGGCAGGCCACCTGGTGCGCGTAGCCGGCCGCGGAGAGGGAGCCGATCTGCAGCAGCGGGGGCTCCTGCGTGCGGCAGACTTCCTGCGCCTTCCAGCAGCGGGTGTTGAAGCGGCAGCCCGCCGGCGGGTTGATCGGCGACGGGACGTCACCGACCAGGCGGATGCGCTCCTTCTGCCCCTCGGCCTTGCCACCCTTGCGATCCGGGTCCGGGATCGGAACCGCGGACAGCAAAGCGGTGGTGTAGGGGTGGTGCGGCCGGGTGTACATGTCGGCCTGGTCGGCGATCTCGACGATCTTGCCCAGGTACATCACCGCGACCCGGTCGGAGATGTGGCGCACGACCGACAGGTCGTGGGCGATGAACACATACGCCAGGTTCAGCTCGTTCTGCAGGTCCTCCAGCAGGTTCATCACCTGAGCCTGGATCGACACGTCCAGCGCCGAGACCGGCTCGTCGGCGATGACCAGCTTCGGCTTCAAAGCCAACGCACGGGCGATACCGATGCGCTGACGCTGACCGCCGGAGAACTCATGCGGATACCGGTTGTAGTGCTCCGGGGACAGACCCACCAAAGACAGCAGATCCTGCACCGCCTTCTTCACACCATTGGGCGTCTCAATGCCCTGGATGTGGAACGGCGCCCCGACGATGGTGCCGACAGTGTGCCGCGGGTTCAGCGAAGACTGCGGGTCCTGGAACACCATCTGGATGTCCCGCCGCAGCGGCCGCAACGCACCCTG